>NZ_JACOPR010000002.1:0-531310 GCF_014288125.1 Pseudoflavonifractor hominis
TTCTCCCGCCGGGCTTTTTCTTCCGGCGTGCGATTCTTTCTGGCCATATGTATAACCTCCTGTGTGATGCTTCTATTTTACACCACTCAGGAGGTTTACACATAATTTGAAGAAGTCTCTGTACGGCTCCTCTCATATTTTATAAAGTATAAAGGGAACCGCTGCAGAAGTTTTCATTCTGCAGCGGTTCCCTTTTCTCTGTGCTCACACTCTTAAAATACTAAGACATTTACTTCCACTTTTTCAGTGCAATGATAACCAACAAACGATCTGCAAGCTCCTCACAAAATATGAATGAGTCCGAATGTTACCATCGTCATGATAGATGCCGCAATACAGACACCCAGGAAAATAGCGGGAATGGCCTTTAACCGCATGTCCAACACCGCCGCTGCCAGGGCCACGGGATAGTCCAGCCATAGGGCAGACCACCCCGCAGCTCAACAGTAGGCGCCACGGAAATCAGAAATGTGGCAATCAGTCTACCGAATGTTGTGGATGTAAGCCAGGTGATCATATAGGTCTTTCCGCCTTGTCTGGTTTAGTTTTTTTCTCGTTTCACTATATTGTTTGCGCTTTTAAAAATACTCTCTGCGGGAATCACTCCCCGGACAGACGACAAGGGATAGACACTCGTTCCGCGACCAATCACTGTTCCCGGATTCAATACGCTGTTGCATCCAACCTCCACAAAGTCCCCCAGCATGGCACCAAACTTTTTCAGGCCTGTAGGAATCTCTGTATGGCCATCTTTTACAACCACCAGCGTCTTGTCACTTTTGACATTGGAGGTAATAGAGCCGGCCCCCATATGCGCTCGGTATCCCAATATGGAATCTCCTACGTAATTGTAGTGCGGGACTTGTACGTTATCAAACAGAATGACATTTTTCAGTTCCACAGAGTTCCCTACGACGCAGTTCGCTCCTACCAGTGCGTTTCCTCGAATAAATGCACAATGCCGTATCTCTGCATCCTCACAAATAATACAGGGCCCTGTGATACTGGCTGTGGGTGCAACACGTGCGGATTTTGCAATCCAGACAAATTCATCTGGATGGTCAAATACTTCCGTGGGCAGCTGTGGCCCCAGTTTTTTCAAGAAATCGCCGATCTGCGGAAGCACCTGCCATGGATACTCTGTGGCTTCAAACAATGCTCCAGCCAGTGTGTGGGAAAGATCAAACAAATCTGGATTCTGATACATACAATTCCCCTTCTTTTATCGCCGTTATCTTTTTTGATTCACATATTCAGCCATAGACTGACAATCAAAATCTCGCAGCATATGTTCCATCTTCCGGCGGCATGCTCCAATACCATAATAATGGATCAGCGCATCCCGTTTGCTGAGTTTGAGTCTGGGCTGCTGAGGATCAATTTCCCGCGGATGCAAATAAAATACCACCGGATGCCCCTCACGGTTGACTTGCTTTGCAAACATATGAATAAACGGATAGGGCAGTGCCCGAAAATAGAATCCCCCCGAAAACGGGATATTCATCCCGGGCACCCGTACCGTAGAAGGCGGAATCTCCAGCAAGTTTGTTGCCTCCGGATGATACTGAACGGCCGGAAACGGAAATCTAGGTGCACCGCTGATTCCATACAGAAAATTTTTGAAGGGGAAAATGCTGCTGTCATACACAAACCCCTCCTCTTGCAAGATTGCAAGGGCCCAAAGAGACTCCTCCGTAATGGACCAAGATGGTGCCCGGTACCCTAACACCGCTTTCCCAGTAATATCCTCCAAGAGTTTTTTGCTCCGCTGGATATCCTCCCGAAAGGCCTCGGGTGACTGCTTATAGACCAACTGATGCCCATATCCATGACTTGCGACCTCATGTCCGGCCTGTGCAATCTTTCTTACCAAATTCGGGTGCTGTTCTGCCACAAATCCGAGGACAAAAAACGTTGCTGTGGCATTGTTTCGTTCCAGTGCCTCCAAATATGCTTCTGTGTTCTCTTCCACTGTAGACTTCACTGCCGCATCATTTTGGAAAAGACCATCTTCATAATTTGCGTGGAACCAGTCCTCAGTGTCAATTGTAAAAATATTTTTCATACGCATCTCTTATATTACATCATAGTCGCCCATCGTAAAGAACCAATTCTTCACATCGCAGACGCCTTTTTCTTCCAGCGACTGATCAAACAACCGCAAAATCAGCGGAAATGGCTGCGGTTCAAATCTCTTCGGGCAACGGAAAAAGCCGAGCTTTTTCAAAACCGCAGATTCCTGGGTATGTCCAAACATCAGACAGCCAGCCAGACTTGCCCCTTGGTTTTGCATCTCATGCAGGAGCTTCCGCAAAAGCCGCTCGGCAGCTTCCGCGTAGCCATCTGCAAACAGGAAATCCGCCAACATGGCACACTGCATCCCGGCTACCTCCATGATCCGTCCCACCGCAAAGCAGACAGGCCGGCCATGCTCCACGGCCAGATAGGGGAAATAGGTCCTACGGGGCATATCCAGATAGCGGAATCGGACAAATGCGCTGTCCCGGATGTTCATTACCGGGTATTTCCCCTTCACCGCATTCCAGAATTCATCTACCAATTCCAGCCGCTCTTTCGTAACCGGTAAAATTTCAAGTGCTCCCTCTTTCACGCTTTCTTTGATTCGGAAAAAAGGATCGGTAGGCTTTCCAAAAACGGAGAGAACTTTACTGTGCAAAAACTCTTCCACCATCTGGGATGGGCGCAATGGACGCAGCAGGAGGGGGATTTGACCGAGTTCTTTAAAATTCAGTTTCTTGATAAAGCCGGGATAGGAATTCGGATTTGGCATCCCATAGCAAAAAGCATGCCCAAGTTCCTCTTCTCTACGGTATGTTTCTTCCGCAAGGCCAGTAAAAATACCTTGTCCCCGATACTTCTTTCCGGTGAGAGTATTGAGTGAGTTGGAACTTTGCCGCAGTTGCCCATGGATCAAAAAGCGCATGGGCCAGACCACATACTGCCCCGCCAGCGCACCATCCTGTACATCCACCGCCAAATCGATCAGGGCATCACCTGCTGGGTTTTTAAAATACTGATATCGTAAGAAATCCTCATTAGCAATATCATTATCTGGCCCATACTGCCTTTGAGTCATAGCTATAATTTCATGCAATTTTGCATAAGAAAACCAAACACTCTTCCACATACAAAGTCACCTGCAAGCCATATCATTACCGTTATGATAAATTTATGCCAAATTGCTTAATATTACTCCGCCAATAATTAACGCAATTCCTCCCAACTGTGTCCATGTGATAACCTCATGAAAGACGATACCTGCAATTATAAAATTGAAGATATACGTAGTGGCAAGAAATGGAACAACTTGCGATAATTTATAGTGTGATAAAAGATAAAAGAATAACAACATGGAAATTCCATAGCATACAACTCCGCCCATAATTCTCCAATGAAATACAGACCTTATTAAAGCATAGAGAGAGTCAGTTTGAAGAGGTGTCTGTAAAAATTGGGTCTTCCAAAGCGCATTTGCTATAGAATTACATGCACTAGAAAGTAATGCAGGGATTATCAACATAATACTGTTCATTCGCTTCTCCCCTGCAAAATATGTCGCTGAATACAAGAAAATGTTTCATCCGCATGCTTCTTTGAAGACAAACCAACAACAACATTCTGAATTCCGGCGCTTTCAAGATATGCATACGCTTCTTCCGGCTTTAGACGCCCGGAAGCTAGCGTTGCCATTGCTAAAACAGTGTGCCTAGTGCTTTTTACCGCTTGTTCACACGCAGTTTTACTAGGATTCATCAAAAATCCAAGCTTATTAAATCCTGCCATTACCAAACTATCTTCTGCATCAATCTCATCTAGATATTCCAAAAATCTAGTTAAATTCAATGTTCCATAACCAGGAATGGCATGGTATTTCTTGCGAATATATCTGTCAAATCCTTTCAAAATATCTTCCATTTGATATCCAAGAATGAGATCACAAAGAGCATTATGAAGAAAAACAGCTTTTATATTTAAACCTTGGAACGGTGCAAGTTCCACATCAATCAGTCGTTCAAAAATCCCCATATGATCAAGTGTTATAGCATTAATACAGGATTTTGCTATAAATCCTACCCGATTTTTTCCCTGCTGGGAAGTAATAACCGATTTAATCGTATCATATATTCCCATCTCAGTAACCATACTTACATATTTAATAATGTATGGCACATTGACGTATATATTTAAATTTTTACGAAGTCTATCATCTTTCCGAATCATATTGCAAATTTCCCCAACAGAGGGATGCGTAGAAAACATGACTCCATGGACACCTTTATCTATCGCATAGTTTAAAATTCGCATAATTTCAGATAAGTCTTTAAACTGTTCGTATGTCTCATGTCCTCTATCCTGAGACATATGGTTAACACCAAAAAATTGGTTGTCTCCCAAGATAACCTGATCAATTTCAATCATTCTTATTTACCCCCACTGCATCCTTAATTTCTGCACTTCGGTAAATCGATTCAATAACACGTTGAACATATAGTGCTTCATAAGGTGTACATCCCTGCATTCTCTTTTCTAATTTTTTACCCGAAATATTTTTTAAAAAGCTATCCATCTGATAAGAAAAAAGAAGTCCACCGAGGTCCATAAAGCACCCAGGATAAAGATCTGGATAGGTGTATTCCTCCAGCTTTTCTCCATCCATATCAAATAATTCTAACGTTTGATCTGTTAAAACAATCCTACCGGCGTCGCCCTGAATTTCCATTTTAGTATATGATTTTCTAAATTCCTTTTTACTCCAAGATGTTTCAAAATCACACACCACGCCTGATTTAAACAAGATTTCTACAGAAGCTTCATCTTCCACGAGACGTGAATAAAGCTGCTTTGTTTCGGCATTTACAGTTTCAATCTCGCCAAAAAAATGAATTAAAAGGTCAAGCATATGAATACCAAAGTCTATTAGTGCTCCTCCACCAGATAGTTCCGGCTTATAGCGCCAGCCCGTATGCTCTTCAAAAACATCCCCAATAAACATTTGTGCTTCCACATGTTCTATCTTTCCTATCCTCTTATCTTCTAAAAGCTCTCCAGCTTTTAGAACACTAGGAAGAAAACGATTGCAAAAGCCTATTTGAATTACTGCATTCTTTGCATCTGCCATTTCACAAATATATTGTGCTTGTTCTGCATTAATTGCCAAAGGTTTTTCTACAAAAACTGCGCATTTATTCTCTACTGCTAATTGTACAGATTCTTTATGGTTAAATGTTGGTGTAGTCACAAGTACAGCATCTAGTCGCTCTTTTTCAAACATCTTCTTTGCATCACTATATGCATGTACATTTTTGTATACATGTTTAAATCCAAGCCGCATAACTGCAGACTTGTCGCAAATAGCAGCAATTGTAGCCTGCCGTGAGCCAGCTAAAAGAGCTCCATGCAACATTCCCATTTTGCCAAAACCAATAATACCTACTTTATACACAATGCTCCTCCTCTAATTCCCGAACCCTTTGCTCCAGTATTGCAACAGCCTGTGCCAATTGTTTCGTTTTCTCATTCTGCTTAGATACTATCGCAGTTAGTGACATTAAAATAATAATTACACAGAAAAAAATCAACGAGAATAGTGCATTTGTCGGCTCATAAATACCGATCAATGCAGCAAACCAATCCAAAAGATGAGGAAATACAGCCAACACCAGCATCAAAATGCCAGAAAATATCCAGAGGAGTGTATATTTTAAATGTAAACTCCTCTTTTTCAGCAGTAGGAGCAACAGTACAAAGTATACCGCCACTGCGAAAAGCATCACAATTTGAAGTGTCCTACTGATCATTTTTTGCCTCCCTTCCGTACATAAGGCGGAATAAGATCAAAGCCAGAGAGACCTTGATCATATAATACACCGAACGAACCGGGTTAATCGAACTGACTCCCCCCTGACGCTCCCGCATTTGGACAGGCACTTCCACAATTTTCGCCCCAGCAAGTCCCGCCGCTAAAATTGCCTCTGGTTCGGGATAGTCTTGTGCATAATCGGCAGCAAATCGCTCAATCATGCTCCGGTTTACCGCCCGCATACCACTGGTCACATCCCGAACCTTTACACCACAGAGAAGATGAATCAGTCCACTGAGAAAATTAATCCCCAGCCGGCGCAGACCGGTTGACTGAAATCCCTCCTTTTCAAGGAAACGCGAGCCAATGACCACATCGGCTTCCCCGCGCTCAATCGGTGCAATTAGATTTTGCAAATACTGCGCATCATGCTGGCCGTCACCATCAAATTGGATAGCAATATCATAGCCATACTCCAACGCATAGCGGTAGCCCGTCTGTACACCACCACCGATCCCGAGATTGATGGGGAGGTCCAGATAGTTGGCTTCTGCTTGTCTGAGCACGCTCTTTGTCTTGTCGGTAGAACAGTCATTGATCACCAGATACTGGATGCTCTCCGGCCCGCTCTTCTGAATATCTCTTATGGTTTTCAGAATATTTTGCTCCTCATTGTAGGCGGGAACGATTACTAAAACTTTCATATGACCTCAAGCTTATCATCTATTGTACCATCTCTGGCACTTGATATTTTGTAATACGGATGCTGTTGATGGAAAATTCTGTCCCGCGGAATACACACGGAACGATCATCAGGCTGGAAACATTATCATCGATATATACAGTCTGTTTCCCATTGAGTGACGTGCGCGGAAATCTGCCATAGACATCATTTTCCGATATTTCGGGCGTATGGCTTCCAGTCCAATACACCGTACAATAATCGTATAGATATCCTCCCGGCATATCCAATTCCACTTTGGTAATTACAGAATTTTCACTCAAAGAAGCCTGCGATTCTGGAACTTGGACATGCAAAATCGGAATTCCGTCCCATATTCCCTGATACGTGGTATCACCAATTTGTTCCACATTGTCTACGCGCCACAACGATCGATCCGAAATAAGCTCCTGGCTTTCTAACACAGGAAAGGACTCCACCTGTGAGGACGAGACGTCATACGTGCGGGCAAGTCGGTAATTTGACATCTCTGTCCCCATGCTCCACGAAAAAATATAAACACTGTACAGAAGAATAATGGAAAACACGATACTAAATGCCCAATAAGCATATCGAAAGATCAGATTTATATAGGCAATACTCTTTTGCTCATATACTTGAATATCTGTATCGCTTTTCTTTTTTCTGATTTTAAAAACAACTTTCTCTACTATCACCCCAAATAGTACCAAAACACAGGGAATGGACGGATACACATAACGTGCAAGTCCATGATAAGGCAGGCACATCAATGTGAATAAGAGAGGTACACAACCTATCAAAAGTACTTCTTTTTTACTTCTTCGAATAAATACGGGAATCAATGCGATGGTTGGCACAATCAGAAGAGGGTGGATCAACCGGAACATGCTCAGTATCTTGTATGGATGCACCAGGTTTTCATCCCAGAAATCATACCACATAAAGTTGAAAAATCCAAATACCCGCCATTTCCAGTAAAGTGTTTCACTCAGGGTTTTATTCTGGAAAATCAGCGAATCAATATCCACCCCATTTGTACTGCTCATGTCCAGGAAATAGGGCTGTGCCCCCCAGATTTGTGGTCCAACCCCAGCCTCTGTAAGCAACCAAAATTGATGAAAATCCAACCAATTTCGTATCCAAAGAGGTACTAGAAAAGCCAGTGCAACGATTATCACTATGCCACAGCAGCGGATTCTCTTTTTTAGTGGTAAGGCTGTTGCATATATCAACAGGAAAAATATTTCTACTGCCAAAAAGGGAAGTGCCTGCGCACGTACCATAACCGCTGCCATCAATACAGCCGTTATGCCCGCAACATAAAAATATGGATGCCGAATACTTTCCATACGCCGCATAAATCGGACCATTCCATAAATTGCCGCAGTTAAAAGCGCTGTAGATAAATTTTCCGTTAATAAAATATCCAGATTATATAGAAATGCCGGATAAATTGCTGCAACGGCCGTCACAAAAACAGAAACAAAAAATGATATACCAATCTCTTTCAGCAACAAATAGATAAGACAAAGTACCGCAAAGCTTAGAAATACCTGTACCATATATGCAAAAGGCAACGCATCATTTATGATATAAACCATCGCCAAAAAAATGGGATATCCAGGCATAACATTACTTGCAGGAGAAATGGCAACCTCTCCACGATACATAGCGCCGTCTCGATCATTGGCAAGTACGCCGTATTTTATAAGATTTCTAGCAGCATAATCATAAGCGGCACTATCTGAACTATCTGCGATTGGTCTATTAAAGTCTGTTACATAAACTCTCAAAATTAATCCCATTAATAAAATTAGGATCAAAAATATAGTTTTTTTATTAAAATACACAGAACGATTGTCCTGTATTTCAAAATTCACAGTATCACACTCTCTATCCCACGATGGCATAAATTTGCCATGGGTCAATTGAATCTTCATAGACCAACTCAATGGCCCCAGTACTTACTAACTCCTCCGGTACTCCAACAGATGTGAAAATATATTTTATTCCAAGCTTATTTGCCGTCTCCAAATTAATATAAATTATTCTGTTTGTACCATCGACCTTTTCACTCTTTTCATAATCGTATATTTCGACTCGATTTTCTCCAACTGTCAAGCGCATATCAATATGGGCATACTGATTCCAGTAGTGCTCGTATTCATGATTCGGATCAATTGTCTCCATCATGGTCCAATCCGGATAATAGTAGGTCCCGCTGACACGAGCTACGCCCTGTGCGCTTACCAGATTCGAAATCGTCGGACTTCCACTGACCATCCACCGCCCGGGGTCCTCTGCATTGAGCTGCCGAATGGCCTGCATGGTTGTCTTTTCAAACATAGAGTCCGTACCGCAGGTAATCGGATCAATCCAAACTGTAGAAAAGACATTCAGTGCAACGAGCAGGGACATAAAGTAAGTGCAGGAGCGTCTCCCCCCTCGCAAAAGCAGATATGCCATATAGCAAAGGAGGGTTACAATACAGACAAAAAATACGGTGCCAAACCAAACCGCACAAAAATAGCTAAATATGTTCTCACAGTTGGACCCTACAGATAACAGGAAGAGCCACAGCGCGCCACAGATTACCAATGCCTTTCGTGCACAAATCCCCTGTATCTCCTCTTCCAGCATGGGGACCAGTGATATCAGAGTAAGTGTATAGCCGATCCCACACGCAAGCATCATCCGGCCGGGATAACTCATGGACAGCAGTGTGATTTGATTGATGATCGGCATTTCTGGGAGCCAAGCTATCAGTGCCAACAAGGTTGATATGCCACACAATAGGGCTGGCAAGAGCACTTTTTTCTGACGGCGTACGATCAGCCAGATAATCAGAGGGACCGTAATAATGCCAAATGAATAGAATTGACTGATTTCACAAGAGTTGGAAAAGTCTGGATGCCGAATAAAGGCAGTAAATGGGTTGATCAGTTGGTAGAGCGGATACTCTGCGGGGAGAGAAATCCACGCTCTTGTTGCTCCTGGATAAACCGTATCCAGCATAGTTTGAATTGCCGGTCCAGACATCAGCCAGAAGCGCACCAGTAGCCCCGCAAACGGAAGGGCGACCAACACATAGGTACACAGGCGTCGGGGCGCAAAGGGATGCTTGTCCCAGTTTCTCCATATAATCCAGATTACAACCCCCAACAGCACATAAGCCACCGGGACTTGGCAGGCCGGATAAATTGTCAGTATATAACAAGTTAAGAAGTAAAATACACCAACAATCGACAGTCCTCGGAGCACTCTGCTCTCTGCTTGGAAGTATGCATAATAGCACGCCACTGCAAAAAAGCCAAACGTATATAATTCCGTGGTGGACTGAGACAGCCACCACCGAATCGCAGGTGCGAATGTGAAAATCATCGCCCCGTAAAATCCATATCGGTTCCGTCCCGTTAGGATACGGCAAAGCTCAAATGCAGACATAAAGAGCGCAATAATCTTCCACCACCAGTAAAATGCAAACGCATTCGCTGCCGGCAAGAACAAAAATCCCAGCAAAGATGGCCGGAATAGGATGATCGGATCTTTTACTGGTGAAAATGCGGATACAATCATATCCGCCCCGTCCATCATCAGCTTATCGTTGTAATAAGGAAGATCGTCACCACCATTTACCTGCGCAAAATAATAGGGCTTCTCCGTTGCCCACTCATCTCCACGAATTCCCTGCGGAATTCCCAACAGAGTGCTGCACTGGTACTCTTCCGTATTTCCCAGCAGCATTCCGTCGTAAAAGCCCAAGGAAGAACCGGTGTATTCCCCGCAGGTCATAAGGACAAGAAGCAGCGTTGCCAGGAGATACCGGTAACGTACGGTTCTCTCCCCTCCCAGCAGCAGGCATAGCATTCCAACAAAAATCAAAATAAAGAAAAAGCCTGCACGCAGCAATGAAAAACTGCTTCCTGCGCTGAAGTACCGGGTCATCGTGTCCATTCCCAAAAAAACAGCCGCACGATATAGGATTTTTAACAGCACTCCATCTATCACAAGGGCAATACATGCTGCGGAAACTGCACACACACCTACTCCCAACACTGCACGCTTGTAATCATTCGGGATATGCACATATACCCACAAATCATGCCCCAATTGATATAGTTTCCTAAAAATTTTAGCAAAACCTCTGGCCAAAATATCAATCCATGTCAGCGCACACGCAAGCGCTACCACCGCAGCAAGGGTAGTGACTGTTTTCAGAGAGATTCTTGCAGTTACTGCCTGTGTCAAATCGGTATCCGCGGCAATGAATCCATCTGTTCCTGTGACTGTGTATACAACTGCGCCGTCTTTTTCTTCGCTATTTATAATATCATTTTGGACTTCAAACCAGTTAAAAATATCGGAGGAATCGAAATAATATTCCTCAAATAAGGTCGGCTGGACCGTAATGTAAAACAAAGTCATCGTTCCGGGAGATGTTCCAAAATCCAAACGGATCCGATTCATCCCTTCCTTTGGAACCGGGATAAAAACCGTCTGTCTCCCTGCACTTAAAGGAACGGCTTCGGACATATGGGTATCATCAAAGCGATACTCGCCCACCATTCCATTGTCATAAAACAAATTGATACTTGTTGCAATATCCGATTGCATATCAATCGCAACATGAGGCTCCCAGCTCTGTATATAGAACATGAAGCCTACTGCAACCAAAATGATGAATATAATTGCACGTTTCCAAATTTTCATCGTTTTATCCACTGTACAAACGCCTTTGCCAGCCCGCAAATTCCTTTGCTTGCGAGTATGACCCGCGCCTTTTGCAGTCTCCTCTTCCATTTAGACGGTTTCTTTATTTTCCCATTGCTTTCAACACCAAGTAACTCCTGGTAAATCTTATTCGACTTCGCAAACGGGTCGTCATACAAAAACATCACATCGTAGTTTTCCCGGTAGGCCTCACGCACCTCACGCTTTACTTCTTCTCCTGAATAGTAATTCGCGTAGCTCCATGGCGTTTTCGAGATATGATCTGCGTCGTTTTGATTGTGCTCGGCCGCATACTTTGCATAGAGTTCACGAAATAGTTGCCCTTCCTCAGGAAGCCATTTATCCATGCAATTTTCCGCACTGGCACCAAATCCGGAGAAATGGATGAATCGCAGCGGATCTCCCTCAATATAGTATCCGCCGTCATCCCGCGTAATATTGCAATTCATAAGCGACCAGGGCGCAAAGTCATATCCATGATGTTTGAAAATCTTAGCATCAAAAAAGCTTGGAACAAGATCAAACCATTTTTGATCGGTAAAAATTCCTCTTTGGATGTCATCATAGCAAAAGAGGTACAGTCTTTCCGCCCACCAATCAACGCACTTTCTTCCTTCGTCGCTGCGTTTAATGCCCAAAAATCCGAGGTTATATACGCCATGTGCGGTACTGGAAAGCTCCATATCAATGTTACCCGGTTTGAGCAGGTGCGGACAAAGAACAATCGGATATTGATCCAACATCTCTCTCAGCTCAACAAAATCACTATACACATAAGTGTCCGGATCCAGATACACAAATTTATCTTCTTCCGTAAAGCGATCCATCAAGTACCGAAAAAACTGCCCCTTTACCGCTGTAGAAGCTTCCACGATGCTATGCTTAAAAATGAAACGGTCAAAATTTCCTTCCCAAGCATCTTTCGCTAAAACAATGTGATCAAAGCACTCATCTGGTATTGCATTTGAAATTTCTCTTTCAACCAGGCACAGCACCATAGTTGCATCCGGAATGTTCCTTTTTACCGACTGTGCCAAAGTTCTTGCTTTGTGCACGTAATTAGCACACACAGAAGTAAATATAATCATGCGTATAAACTCCGTTTTATTTTAAAATGAATTTTTTGATCCAATATTTTAAGAATGGATTTTTCCTCAGTCGCTCCAGTATCCCCAGACTCTCCTGATATGCACGGTTCAGAAAAAGCTGCTCGATCAGCGCATCACGCAAAATAATCGCATACTCATCTTTATATTTTTCATACAACCGTGGATGCTGCAAATAAATATTTCGATAAGTCTCTTGCACAACCGCTGCACTTTCTTGGAACTTCGTAGTTCGAGATCTGGGCTTAATCCGGTAGTGGAAGAGTGTTTCCGGTAACTGCTCTACCTCTCTCCCGAGCTCCAACAGCGAAAGCCAGAAGTCATAGTCCTCCATTCCATGCTCCATATTTGTCCGAAATCCCCCGACACTTTCCCAATCCTCTTTTCGAAATAGGGCTGTGACAAATATAACATTGTCGAGCAGCATGGAGCGCAAGGAATATTCCGGAAGCTCCCATGGTCCGCTCTTTTCGCCGAACAAATCCGCGCGGCAATAGACGATCCCAATATTTTCTTTTTCTTCCATCACCTGAACCGCCCGTTCAATATAACACGGCTCAATCAGGTCATCTGCATCTACGGGCAAAATATATTTTCCCGTAGCAATCTCGATCCCGGCATTTCTTGCACCTGCCGGACGCAACCTCTCCGTATGGAGCAGCTTCACATTCCCCTGTTTTTCCAGTTCTTCAAGTATGCTCACGGTCTTGGGATCATCAGATCCATCATCAATGACAATCAATTCAATGTTAGTGTAAGATTGACCAAATACAGATGCAACCGCATCTGTTATATATTCCCCGTCATTATAGCAGGGCATGATTACGCTAACTTTTTCCACTTAATTCAACCCTTAACCTTCTATTTTTCTCTTCATAAGAATCTTTGCCGCAGATTTCCACCGATGGTCACATAGTTCTCCCTTTAAATATTCCAATGCAGAATTTATCTGTTGTAATTGTTGCTCAGTCTCTTTCAGCTGTTGTTCCTTTTCTGCAATCTGTGCCTGCGCTAATCGCAATTTTTGGGCACTATCTTCTGCCTGTGCCTGCGCTAATCTTAGTTTTTGGGCAGTCTCTTCTGCTTGCGTCCGCTCCTCCTGCAATTGCTGGTCTATTTCCGCTGCGTGCGCTTCCACCGTTTCAGTCCGCATAAGAAGCTGCCGATTTTCAGCCTGGACCGCCTCACACTGCCTTTCTGCATTTAGACGTTTTTCCCGTTCCGCATTTCTCTCACACTCTATTTGAAAATAGCCAGTCGTCCAATCCAAAATCTCGCACTTAAATTGGATTTTGATACATGCTCTGTTTGAGGTGCTGCCCTCTACCAGGAATTGGGGATCATAGGTGGAAAATACAGCCTTATTTTCATCCCAGGATCGTGCATTGATCGGTCTTACCGATAGCTCCTCCAGTCGAACATCAGATATACTGCATGCATTTCCTTCCAGTGGATCCCATCTGATTTGTTTTGCCTGTGCAATCCTGTCTGACTGAAACTCGACACACCATGTGCCGTCCTTATTTTGAGCCGCACTTTTCAATACTTCGGCATGGCCGGCCTCATCAAATAGAAAAAGCTGGCTCCAAAGAAACTGCTTGGCCTCTTCCTCTTTAATGCTTTCATCCAGGTCGATATGATATACGGCTCTTTGCTGAGATGCAAAATCTTGCATACCAACATACTCTGAAATAAAGTGGTGTTCCCACTTCTCAAAAACTTCCAGCTCCGGCTCGCCTACTTCTAAGAAATCTCTTACCGCCGCTTCTGTAACGATTGGCCGAAACAGCGCATGGTCTCTTAGCTGCTGCAATACTCTCCAAAGAGCATACTCCCCCGGAACCGCACAGGAGAAGACCCATTCATTGTCAATGACAGTCCATTGATCCGGTCCACAAAAAAAGTTGTCCGTGTTCAAATCAATATTTACTTTTTCTGTCCAATGCAGCTGTCTTTGGGGCTCAACAGGGCCAAACGCTTCCAAGAATTTTGGATCTACAGGTTGTTTTGAAAGGTCACCCCTGTACAAATACGTTTTTAAAATTTGGAGTGTATCCCAGAAGGCATCGACTTGCCCCTGCTCGGCTTGTTCACTCAGGAGACTCGTCAAACTCTGCTCATGCAGCAGCGAATACCTTAAGATACCATCTTCATATTTTGATTGGACGGTACAAATCGGTCCCTGATCTTGGATTGGCGTTTCCATCCGTTGAAGATGTTTATTGGCATCTGGATAAAGTGCTCGTTTCTCTACAATTTCCTTCTGCTGATAGATCTGTGTACAGATTGCAAATTTCTTTTTTCGATTGCTGCTAATTTTAACATAGTCCGGTCCGTTCATTTCTTGGCATGCCTTGTTTCCCAGCTCCACCAAGAATGAATTGTTAAAAACTCCAGCAATTTTGTTTTCCATCAAAGCTTTTCTGACAATTTCCTTATCAAACAGCTCAATTCGAGGCATATCATAGGGTACATCCGTGGTTTTCGGCTCTATTTCATCCACCGTAGAATCAGAAAAAATTTCGGTTGGGAACTTATAGTCCGGATACGGATAATACCACCGCAACACATCCAACCCCACGCATTCGAAAAGATTGGAAAGTTCTTTGCGCGAAAAAGTACGTATTTTATTTTGCCCAGGATATCCGTTTATCCCCGCAAAAACTCGGCCCAAATGATCTTCGGGTGCGCCGTTGATATATTTAAGGCCAAATTGATTTTCTATGGCAAGTAAAATCTTCCCCTCAGGCTTCAAAAGAGACTTCATATAGCTCAAAAATTGTGTATATGGGTTTTCCACATCTTTTCCCATGATCCCACCGGCATACTCCAATACACCATTGATGATCACATAGTCAAAGCGCTCTTCAAACTCCACACGCAGTACATTTCCGACAATGACTTCCAGGTTGTCCGCATCCACGTAGCGTTGAAAAAGGATCTTAGCTCTTCGCATGGTTAATTCGCATGAGGTCACATGTTTACCCCGCCGGATCAACAGTCCGGTCAGCGCGCCACAGCCAGCTCCAATCTCCAGAATGGTACTGTTAGACTCAAACGGGTACCAGTTCAATATGTTCTCTCGCTGTGGAGAAAAGTGATAAAATACAGCCCAGCGGGGATCCATACCAAGCGTCTCATCACGCTTGCAAACACGTGTATAGATCTCATCTTCAATATCGCCATCAGAATAGAGGGCGTCTTCCTGGCTCTGATAATATTTCGTATTGAAAACCGCCATAGCTTTTCTCCTTACTGCTGCGCAATCCTTACCTTTGAATCAATGTCAAAAAAACCATTGGTTATTTTTGCTCCGAGTGTTTGTATGCAAAGGACATCATACAAACGGTGCAATACACGCAGTTCGCCCTGCCCGTCAAATTTTGTACACCCAAGAGATAGAAAAAGAGGATAATTCTGAAATGGAAACTTCTGTCGAAAGGAAACGGTCACCGTCTGGCCCGGCTTTACGGTCCCGGTATCGACATTTTCCTGCATGGTATTTGTTCCGGCAACCTCCAGCCCAGACATATCTTTGAAGGTAATCGCATAAATCGGATTTTGAATCTCAGCGTGGAAGAGCACCTTCATTTTAATTGTATACACGCTGTTTCTGTTATAAATGGTGGCCAAGTTTCCACTTTCATCAAAAATCCCGAAATCCGTAATTTCTGCTTGCCGGTCACCATACTCCAATATTTTCTCATTCAGAGCGTATTGTGTCTTCCAGCAGACAGATTCCCGCTCTTCTTCCGGCATTGCCTCCTCAGGATGGGGTTGGTTTTGCTGCTTTTCAACCGCCAGAATCTGCTTGTATTCGTCAATAACCTCTTTGGGTGCGCCATCACAGACCATACGGCCCTTATCCAGTAAAATCGCTCTGTCGCAATATTTAATGATGCTTGACTGATCGTGGCTGACGAATAAAATCGTCTTTCCCTGTTTTTTGAAATCCTCAATCTTTTTATAGCACTTTAATTGGAAAAAGACATCTCCTACAGCAAGGGCCTCATCAATAATCAAAATTTCCGGATCCACACTGATTGCCACGGCAAATGCAAGCCGGACAAACATACCCGAAGAGTAAATTTTGACCGGCTGATTTATAAAATCTCCGATATCGGCAAACTCAATAATTTCTGGGAGTTTGCGCTGCATTTCCTCCCGGCTGTACCCCATAATCGATCCGTTTAAATATATATTTTCATATCCAGTATACTCTGGATTAAATCCCGCACCCAGCTCCAGCAACGCGGAAACTCTTCCTTGAACATGGACAGATCCTTCCGTAGGGGTCAAAACACCGGTTAATATCTTCAGCAGTGTGGATTTTCCAGAGCCGTTCTTTCCAACTATACCAACACATTCCCCTTTGTGCATGGAGAAGGTAACTCCTTGCAGCGCATAAAAATCTTTATGGTAAGAACGCCCTCCCGGTCTCATTGCCTCAAGAAGTCTGTCAACTTTCCGTGAATACAGTGCATACTTTTTCGTTATATTTTCGCATTGGATCATACATGTCATTTCTTCCATGCCAAACTCCTATATTACATCCGCAAAATGAGGTCTCATCTTGCGGAACATCAGGGCTCCCGCCAAGAAAATTATCCCTGTCACAATCCAGAAGTAAAGACTTGTCCCTATTCTCTGATAAAATGGCACGCCATAGATAAAGGAGTCCCGATATCCTCTGGTAATATAAAACATTGGATTCAATTTTAAAATCATCATCAGGGCGCGAGGAATGTTATCTTCACTGTAGAAAATGGGGGTAAGCCAAAAACCAACCTGCAGTACGACCTGCACGATTTGTGTCATATCCCGAAAGAACAGGGTAATGCTCGATGTTAAAAAACCCAGTCCCAGCGTGAGTACGCACATCGCAAACATATAGTACAAGCTCTGGAGCCAGATGAGCCGCACCGGATTCCCATACAAAATGTTCATCAAAAATAAAAACACCAGGAAAAACAGGTGCAAAAACAATCCAGACAGGACTTTCACAACCGGCAATACGCTTGTTCGGAAATTCATCTTCTTCACCAGATAGGAGTATTCCGCCAAGCAGGCGCTCGAATATATGACAGTTTCAGAAAAATAAATCCAACTTATATATGCCGGTGTAAACCACAAGATAAAGGGAACATTGTCCACAGGCGGATTCTTGAATCCAACCTCAAATACAAACCAGTATACCAATATGGAAACAAGCGGCTGCACAAATGCCCAAAACGCGCCAAACACAGAGTTCGAAAATCTGGCCTTAAAATCATTTACAGCAATATCCCAGATCATCCTGCGTCGTTCAAATACATCTGAACAAAATTCCCGAAAATATTGCAATAGAATCATAGTGCGTCTATTTCCCCCAGATATTCGTATAATGCAGTTCGCCAATCTGGAAGCGGCGTCCATCCCAGTGCATCGCTCGCACTCTTGCTGAGTCGTGAATTATGCGGCCGAACTGCTTTTGTTGGATACGCGTCACTTGCAATCGGAATAACAGATACACTCCGGTTGGCGATATGGAAAATCTCCCGGGCAAATTCCGCCCACGAACAAATTCCAGAATTGGTCAAATGATAGATCCCATAGTTTTTACTGTTGATTATATCACATATCGCTTGTGCTGCATGCCTGGTATAGGTTGGCGATCCAATCTGGTCATCGACGACACGGATGGTCTGATGTTGCTCCGCCAGTCTCAGCATTGTCTTTACAAAATTGTTCCCATGCTCTCCGAAAACCCACGAAATGCGCACAATGAAATATTGCTCCAGAAGTTCCTGTACCGCCAGTTCGCCCTCCAGCTTTGACTTTCCATAAACATTCAGCGGGCCTTTGGGATCGTCAACCTCATAGAACTGTTCTCCCGTTCCAGGAAACACATAGTCGGTGGAAATATAGAGCATTTTTGCATGTAGTTTCTGACACGCTTGTGCGATATTGCGCGTACCATTCCCATTGACCGCAAAAGCCTTTTCCGCTTCCTCTTCCGCCTGATCCACTTTTGTATAGGCCGCACAATGGATCACCATGTCCGGTTTATACGCCATAACAAAATCCAAGACCGCTTGTGGGTCTGTAATGTCCATTTCTTTCGAGGACACCCCGCAATTTTCAACCCCACGAGCGGTCAGTTCCCTGCACACATCATAGCCAAGCTGGCCACTGGCACCAGTTACCAATACTTTCATTTTTCCCTCACACTAAATTTCGCTTTCCAAGCTCTACAAATTTGCAAAACAGCCATTCCGGCATATGGCACGCAACGATTTCAAACAGAGAGGGCAGCTGACTGAATTTACGGTATCTCCAAACCAGCATCGCTCCACCGCGATGATTCCAGTTTCTCTGCCGCGCCTCCAGCCAGCACAGCCGCGCCTCAATTTCCTTTTTCATCTTGGCACAACAAGGAAAATTCTCCTTTAGCCAAGCCATGCGGCAATATGCGGCATCAATCCGAACTCTTCCGTAACTGGCTTTATCGTAAACGCCAGCCAGCAATCCGGTTTGGTTCCCACCGTGAATCCGGTAGCGGATCAGCGGCTTTTCTACGGAAATAATCGCACCTTGCTCTGCGCACCAGAGTGCTAAATAATGGTCATGTACCATATAGGGACAAAAAGGTGCTGCACGTTTCCCCAATTTTGCCTGGAGCAACATGGTACATCCCGTTACAAAATTATGCGTCAGCAGCCCTGCCGCCAATTCCTTACCCGAATGAAATACATGATGCTTTCGAACCTTGGTAATGCTGTCGGCTATCTGCGCTCCTTTTCCATCAATGATATACATATCTGAGCAGGACAGCAGCGCTCCGCTTTCGCTCATCGCTCTTTCTAATATCTCCAGCTTTTCCGGCAACCACACATCGTCCTGATCGCAATAGGCAAAGTAGTCTCCCTCTGCCTCCTGCGTTAACCGCTCAAATGTCCGGTTGGAACCCAAGTTCTTCTCATTGCGCTGAACCACGTATGGAAACGCCGAAATACACTCCTGCAAACAGGACTGTATTTCTTCATACGGCACCGTCGGAGAGCAGTCGTCCCGAACGTACAGCATCAGATTCGGATAGGTCTGTGCATTCAGGGAACATAACTGCTCCCGCAGCCAGTCCATTCGCGGCTCATAAACGGCCATCAAAATGGCAATACGCGGTTTATCGGTTTGCGTACATCCGCTCATAGTAGTTCTGATACTCTCCATTGATGATGTTTTCCCACCAAGACCGGTTGTCCAGATACCACCGAATGGTCTTTGGGATTCCGTCGGCAAACTTGGTGGCCGGCAGCCACCCCAGCTCCCGATGGATCTTCGCCGGGTCAATGGCATAGCGCATATCGTGACCCTTGCGGTCGGTCACATAGGTAATCAGAGACTCAGGCTTGTCCAGCGCTTTCAGAATGATTTTTACAATATCGATATTGCGCATCTCATTGTGGCCGCCAATGTTGTAGACCTGCCCCACCCGGCCTTTTTCCAAAATGAGGTCAATGGCCGCACAGTGGTCTTCCACATACAGCCAATCCCGCACGTTCAGCCCCTCTCCGTATACCGGCAGAGGCTTGTCCGCCAGGGTATTTGCAATCATCAGCGGGATAAGCTTCTCCGGGAACTGATAGGGGCCATAGTTATTGGAGCAGCGGGAGATGGTAATGGGCATGCCATACGTGCGATGATATGCATTGCACAGGAGGTCTGCCGATGCCTTGGACGCAGAGTAGGGAGAAGAGGTATGCAGCGGTGTCTCCTCCGTAAAAAACAGGTCCGGCCGATCCAGCGGCAGATCGCCGTATACCTCATCGGTAGAGACCTGATGATAGCGGGCCACACCGTACTTCCGGCTGACATCCAGCAGCACCTGCGTGCCCATAACGTTGGTTTCCAGGAACACCGCCGGGTTTTCAATGGACCGGTCCACATGACTCTCGGCCGCAAAATTCACCACCACATCCGGCTTTTCCTCCGCAAAAATCCGATCCATTTCACTGCGGTCGGCAATATCTGCCCGAATAAAGTGAAATTTGGGATCATCCATCACAGAGGCCAATGTCTCCAGGTTTCCGGCATAGGTGAGTTTATCAATGCATACCAGGTCATAGTCCGGGTGAGCCTTGCGCATATAAAAAATAAAATTGCTGCCAATAAAGCCGGCGCCGCCGGTAATGAGCATTTTCATAACGGCTCCTCCTTAAAATCCGGTCTCGGCGTCTTTCAGCCAGGGAGCATTCTGGTCCTTCTGAGACAGGATCGGATTTTCTACCCCCCAGTCAATGGCAAGCTCCGGGTCATTCCAGCGGATACCGCCGTCGGCTTCCGGCGCATAATTATTATCCGCTTTGTAGAGAAACTCCACATGATCCGTCAAGGTCACAAAGCCATGGCCAAAGCCACGGGGAATCAGCAGCTGGCGCTTGTTCTCCTCGGACAGCTCCACCGCCACCCACTGCTTATAGGTGGGACTGGCCGGACGCAAGTCCACCGCCACATCCAGCACGGCGCCCCGGGCGCAGCGCACCAGCTTGGCCTGGGCCTTGTCCCCTTTTTGGAAATGGATCCCTCGCAGCGTCCCCTTTACCGTGGAGGAAGAGTGATTATCCTGCACAAAGTCGTAAAAAAGGCCTGCCTTTTCAAACTCACGCTTGGACCAGCTCTCCATAAAAAAACCACGATGGTCTCCAAACACCTTCGGCTCCACAATCAGGACGCCATCCAGCTTTGTCTTGATAAATTCCATTCCGATATACGCTCCTTAATAGAGGATTTTATTGTCGGCCACCGCACGCAGGTGTGCCCCATATGGAGACTTCCCATAGTTTTCAGCAGAAGCAAGTAGCGTCTCCCGGTCGATCCAGCCATTTCGGTAAGCAATCTCCTCCAGCGCCGCAATCTTGGTATCCGTCCTCGTCTCAATGACCCGGACAAATTCCGTGGCCTCTGCCAGGGAGTCCACTGTCCCCGTATCCAGCCAGGCATAACCCCGGCCCAACGTAATGACATTCAGGGTCTCTTCTTCCAGATAGATTCGATTCAGATCGGTAATCTCCAACTCCCCGCGCGCGGAGGGCTGAAGCTCCTTGGCACGCTGGCAAACTTTCTGGTCGTAGAAGTAAAGTCCGGTTACCGCATAGTTGGATTTGGGGTTCTTTGGCTTTTCTTCCAGCGACACCGCCTTGCCGGAAGCGTCAAATTCCACCACACCGAATCGCTGGGGATCCTCCACATAGTAGCCAAATACGGTCGCCCCGGTTTCCTGACTTGCGGCACGTTTGAGATGGGCCGTCAGGCCCGCGCCATAGAACACATTGTCCCCTAAAATCATGGCACATCGGTCCCCGCCGATGAACTCTTCCCCCAAAATAAACGCCTGCGCCAGTCCGTCCGGCGAGGGCTGAACTTTATAGGAAAGATGAATGCCAAACTTACTGCCGTCTCCCAGCAGACGCTCAAAGTTGGGGAGATCGTGTGGGGTAGAAATGATGAGGATGTCCCGAATCCCCGCCAGCATTAGGGTAGAGAGTGGATAATAGACCATGGGTTTATCATAAATGGGGAGCAGCTGCTTGGAAGTTACCATCGTAAGCGGATACAAACGCGTTCCGCTGCCACCGGCCAATACAATACCTTTCATTCTGACGTTGCCTCCATTAGCAATATGATAGGAGATCCATACATCCTTATATGAGATGAAAGCCTTCTTTCCTCTCTAAGAACAATTTTGCCCCACTAGATACGCAAATAGCATTATCTATGCTTAATCTTTCGCACACTTTTATGACTATTGATTATACCATAGGCCTATCTCAGGCGCAATAAAAATCCCCTTGCCGTTCCATCGTTGCTCTTTGCCAGTAAAAGGTCTTCCCCCGTTCTCCCCCAACTCCTTGAACCTGTTTGGGACACATCCACATCCCACTGGATGGGCTCCATACCGATGGAGCGGATGGTCGAAATCACGGTATTGTTATACTCTCCGTAGGGTGGCCGGATCAGGGTGGGCCGGACTCCCGTCACCGCTTCGATCTTATCATTGCAGGCCTCCACATCCGCCACGATCTCCTCCCGGGAGAGCTGATTCATATGTGCGTGTGAATTGGAGTGATTCATCACCTCATGTCCGGCGTCATGGAGCGCCTTGACCGATTCCGGATAGCGGTCCACCCAGTCCCCCACGACAAAGAACGTCGCCTTGACCTGATACTGCTCCAGAATATCGATCAGCTGCTGGGTGTCCTCGTTCCCCCAGGGTGATGGAAACTTGCGGCGCTCTATCTTTCTCACTTGTTGATTTTCAGAAGTTTCCTATTACATTTTTCGATATATCATTTTATCTTCATTGACGAATCCAATTGGTATTTCTCCCGCCGAGATGGTACAATCTATTGGACTTATTCCGCCCTACTGTCTCTGACTTCTATATTCTTCCCCAAAGGCAGGCGATACGACATGTTCCTTGATATGCACATCCATGAATCCACCTGTTCCAGTGACAGCCGCATGACGTTGGCTGAAATTGTGGAAACCGCAAAGATCAAAGGGCTGGACGGCGTCTGCATTACCGACCACGACAGTATGGGGCTCCGGGAACAGGCTGAGGCATACAGCCGTGAAATTGGATTTCCCATTTTTGTCGGTGTGGAGTACTACTCTCTCTGGGGCGATATCACCGCATTTGGAATTGATACGTTTCCCGATACCCGCATCCCCGCCCAGGACTTTATCGACCAGGTCAATGCGGCAGGGGGCTTCTGTGTGGCCTGCCACCCCTTCCGCAGCAACAATCGGGGATTAAAGGAGCATCTGCGGGATGTCCACGGTCTCCACGGCGTGGAAGTGCTCAACGGCAGTACCGACCTTGCCGCCAATCGCCTGGCCCTTGCTCGGTGTCGGGAGCTGGGTCTGGCCGCCATCGGCGCCAGCGACGCCCACTGGACCAGCCAGGTGGGCGTCTATGCCACCTATGTCCCCGGCCATCCCAGGACCATCTCCGAACTGGTGCAGGCACTGCATCAGGGCGGTGTGCACCCGGCGATCTGGGAGAACGATGGTTATCGAATCGCGGACACCTTTTGACCCTGTCCGCCGTGTATGTCCCCTGCCTGCCATGACGCAGACAGGGGACTTCCTCTGGACAAAGTCAAGAACCGCGTTTGGATAAAATGTAAGGAAAAGAGTAAGGAGAAGAAACACATGAACCAAAAGATTGCTGCCTCCGCAGCCGCAGCCGCCCTCCTGGCAGGTCTCCTGTCCGGATGTACCCCTGCATCGGAGCCCTCCAGCCAGCCGGCCCAGTCCGCCTCCCCTGCCCCCACCGAGACTGCCGCTGAGAAGCCCTATGAGGGTACCACCCTCAACGTCATGCTGGCCTACGGCGGCGCCGAGGCCTCCTTTGACGCCTTCACCGAGAAGACCGGTATTAAGGTAGAGTATGTAGAGATCTCCACCGGTAAGGCTCTGGCCCAGCTCCAGGCCGAAAACGGCAACACCACTGCCGACATCTGGTTCGGCGGCGGCGTGGACAGCTATATTGCCGCCACCGATCTGGGCTATCTGGAGCAGTATGTCTCTCCGGAGGCGGAAAACATCAACCCCGCTTACAGCGACAAGGACGGCTACTGGACCGGTCTGGCTCTTGTCCCCGCCGGCTTCCTGGTCAACAACGACGTCCTCGCCGAGCGCAACCTGGAGGCACCCAAGACCTGGGAGGACCTGGCCAAACCCGAGTACAAGGGTGAGATCATCATGGCCTCTCCCGCCATCTCCGGCACCCAGTATGCCATCCTCAACGGCACCATCCAGGCATATGGTGAGGAGAAGGGCTGGGAAGTCTGGCGCGGCATCAATGAGAATGTGGACTTTTACGCCCAGGGCGGCGGCGAGCCCGGTCCCAAGTGCGCTGCCGGTGAGTTCGGCATCGCTGTCCTGGCCATGACCGGCGGTACCTTCGCCATGGAGGATGAGTTCCCGGTCACCGCTCTCTATCCCGAGGACATGATCCCCTGGACCCCCGCTCCCATCGCCATCTTCAAGAGCTCGGAAAACAAGGAGGCCGCCAAGGTCTTTGTAGACTACATGCTCTCCAAGGAGGGACAGGAGGCCCTGCGTGAGGCTGACGCCCGTATCATGGCCCGCTCGGATGTGGAGATCCCCGCTGAGATCGGCAATGTGGACACCAGCAAGCTCATCGAGCAGGATGTGCGCCTCTTCGGCAGCCAGCGGGAAGACCTGCTGGCCAAGTGGGATGCGCTGGCCGGTGACAAGGAGTCCAACTAATCAAACCCGGGTCGGACAGGCTGCAGCAACAGCCTGTCCGCCTTTTTGTGAGGGATACTATGAAACATCCTGACACCCTATCTTCCCCTCTGCGCTACCGGGCGGCCGCCTGTCTGGACCGTATGCTCCTGCTCCTGGTGCTGGCCGGCGTAGCCCTCTTTATCCTCTATCCCATCGTCTCCGTGGTGGCCACCAGCCTGTTCCGGGACGGACAATTTACGCTGGAATACTATCAGGCCCTTTTTACCGAAAAAAACGCGGGTCTGATCCGGAACAGCCTTTTTGTGGCCACCCTCTCTTCGCTCGGCAGCGTGACCCTCTCCTTCCTCATCGCGCTGAATGTATACACACTGCGGGGACGCAGCGGCTCCCTCATCCGGAGCGGCCTTCTGCTGACCATGATCTCCCCGCCTTTTGTCTCGGCGCTGGCCTATATCATGCTCTTTGGCCGGAGAGGGATCATCACTCATCAGCTCCTGGGGCTCAGCATCAACCCATACGGCTGGCACGGCGTGGTCATCCTCCAGATCATCGGGAGCATCTCCTTTGCCACACTGATGCTCCTCACCGCCTTCGACCACCTGGACGCCCGGCTGATCCTCGCCTCCCGGGATCTGGGCGCCTCGCCCGGGGAGACCCTGCGGCATGTGATTCTTCCCTTGATACGTCCCGCACTGCTCTCCGTTTTGCTGATGCTCTTTACCATGAATCTGGCGGATTTCGGCACGCCCATCGTTATTGGCGGAAGCTTTCGTGTCCTGGCCACAGAGGCCTACCTCCAGGTGATCTCCTCCTCTAATCTGGGACGGGCTTCGGCTATCAGCGTCATGATGGTCCCCGCAGCAGCGGCGGCTTTCTACTGCTACAGCCGCGCCATGAAGCAGGAAGAGCGCGTCCGCATGGACGGACGGGACTCCGCTGTTCCCACGCCCTACACCCCCTCCCGTCCCATTGCCCTCCTGGCTCGGGGCGCCACGGTGCTCTTTTTCGCTGTCATGGCGCTGAAATACGGCATGATCCTGCTCTCCTCCCTCTCCAACACCGCCAGCGGCACACTCACATTTACGCTGAAATACTGGGGAGATCTGCCCCGCTCTCAGTGGAGCTCCTTTGGCCACAGCCTGGTCTATTCCGCTGTGGCGGCCGCCGGAGCTGCCTTTCTGGGTATCCTGCTCTCCTATTTCACCACCCGCCGAAAACTGCCGGGAATGCGCGCGGTGGAGTTTATGGCCTCCCTCCCCTACATCATTCCGGGGACCTTCTTCGGCCTGGGCTATGTAGCCGCCTTCAGCCATGAGCCCATCTATATCCGGGGGACGGCGGGGATTCTGATCCTGAACATGCTCTTCCGGCAGGTCTCGCTGACCAATAAGAGTGCCAACGCCCACTTTGCCACCCTGAATTCCAATCTGGAACATGCCGCCCGGGATCTGGGCGCCAACCGTCTCCAGATCCTCTTCGGCGTACTCTTCCCCATTCTCCGCTCCTCCTTTGTCACTGGCTTTGTCTCCATTTTTACCTCCTGCATGACATCGGTGGGAGCCGTGATCTTCCTGATCTCACCGGGCAAGAATCTGGCCAGTGCCGAGCTCTTCCAGTCCATTGAGAATGGCCGCTATGGGGTCGCATCGGTCCAGGCTGTCCTGCTCATTCTGGTCACAGTCGGCATCAACCTGGCCTTTACCGCCGGCAGCAAACGCACCAAACAGAGGAGGAAACCATATGTTTTTACAGCTTAAGGGGCTGAAAAAGCTCTACGACGGCTCCAAGGGCCTCTCCCATCTGGATCTGGAGATCGAAGCGGGCTCTTTTGTCACCCTTTTGGGGCCCTCCGGCTGCGGAAAGACCACCACCCTGCACCTTCTGGGCGGCTTTCTCACGCCGGACGCCGGGCAGATTCTCTTGGAGGGGCAGGATCTGGTCCCCCTCCCGCCTGAGCGCCGTCCGGTGTCCACCGTCTTTCAGAGCTATGCCCTCTTCCCCCATTTGAATGTGCTGGAGAACGTCTCCTACGGCCTGCGCTTCTTCCGGCGCCTGAAAAAGCGGGAGGCCGCCGCGGCCGCCCTGGAGCAGCTGCACGCGGTGGGCCTGGAGGGATATGAGCACACGCCGGTCAGCGCTCTGTCCGGCGGACAGCAACAGCGGGTGGCTCTGGCCCGGGCCATGGCCACCGGCCCCAAAATCCTGCTGCTGGACGAGCCTCTCTCCAATCTGGACGCCGCCCTGCGGGTCCAGCTGCGTGAGGAGCTCAAGGAACTCCAGCGGCGGCTGAACATTACCATGATCTTTGTGACCCACGACCAAGAGGAGGCCCTCAGCCTCTCCGACCAGATCGTGGTGATGGACCAAGGCAAGGCCGTCCAGACCGGCACGCCCCGGGAGATCTACTTCCAGCCCCAGAACCGCTACGTTGCCTCTTTTGTGGGCAAGGCCAACTACATTCCCTATCAGGGACAGCAGGTCCTGGTCCGCCCGGAGGAGATCCGGCTGACTGCCGACCCGGCGGGCAGCTTTCTGATCGGCCAGGCCAGTTTCATGGGCGCGCACACTCTGTATGTCCTGCACCGGGGCGAAGAGACGCTCTATGTGGATCTCTCCGGCCAGGCAGGAAGCCGCTTTGCTATTGGCGCTCGTGTACGGGCCGAGTGGACTCCAGCCGCTTCAGAGAAGAGCGGCCCGATCTCCCTTTGACCCACTCCATCCAAATCTGCTGCACTGCAAAGAGAGACCGCCCGATGGGCGGTCTCTCTTCTCTTTGAATATGCTAATTATTCCACCGTATAGACGCTTCCCGTCGTATTGAGGAAGGTCTGCTCCGGCATCTGCTCCTGGAACATGGCGGTTGCCTTGGGTCCGGTGCAGTGAGACAGGCCGATCTGCTGTACGCCCAGCTCCTTGAAGCGGTCGATGGTCTCCTGGATGGTCGCCTCGTCCGCGTCCAGCAGGTGGAAGCCGCCAATCACCGCATACACCTTTTCGCCCGAGCGCTCCTGGATGGTATTGACGATGTTCAGGATTCCGCTGTGCGAGCAGCCGGAGAGGATCACAAGACCCTTGCTGGTCTCCACCGCGACTGCGACCTCTTCGTCAAAATCGTCCACCTCGTAGGTGCCGTCCTCCCCCTTCTCCAGCATGTTGGGAGCCAGCTGGAAGGACGGGTCCTTGTCGAACGAGCCGTAGACCGTTACGCCGTCAGCGATCTTGACACTGCTGGTATCCAGGTACTCAATGGCAACGCCCCGGTCCAGCAGGTCCTGCTCGTCAAAGTTGATGCCCACAGGGAAGTAACCCTTGGTTCCATCCGTAAAGTCAAACTTCTGTCCCACCGAATCGTAATAGTATTTGCCGTCGGCCTTATCGAAGAAGCCCTTCTTCACAAAGAGAGTCTTCCCCTCGGCGCCGTAGGTATCAAAATAGGGAGTCACACCGCCGCAGTGGTCATAGTGGGTGTGGCTGAGGACCATCTTATTGCAGTCAGCCAGGTCGATCTTCATGGCCTGGGCATTTTTCAGGAACTGGCCCGCCTTGGCGGTATCAAAGATGATCTTATCGTTGCCGGTCTCTATGATGGCGGAAAATCCGAACTCCTTCTCCAGCGCCTCATTGCTGCCGTTGTTGTTCTCCGCCAGGGTGGTGATCTTTACCTCATCCTCCCGGGTAATGCGGATCGTGGAGCTCTCCTGGTCAAATTCCACCTGAAATCCCAACCCTTCTGCCAGTGCACGCAGGCCAATGGTGGTGACGCCGTTGACGGTATTGCCCGCCAGCTCCGTCTCCTCCCCATTGATGAAAATGGGATACATGGACCTGGCTCCTGCCGTTGCCCCCAGTCCCAGCGCCAGCGTACACGCCAGTACCGCAGCTGCCTGTCTCTTGTGCTTCATAAAATTTTCTCCTTTCCCAGGCCGACACACCCGGCCTTTCTCCGCCTTCCAGTATAGCTTTGGTGAATGAGGAGTTCAAATTGTTCTCCTCTCTATTCTCACCGCCAAATATAGATGGTTGCAAAGTCTCCTTCATCCGCCATTTTCCCTCATATTTCGCTTGCCGCCGGGCGCCCGCTCTGCTATCCTGAGAGCAGAGCGAAACGCTCTGTTTCCTCCCCCTTCTTCCTCATGCACCATAGATCATCCAAAGGAGAAGACCGATATGCTCACCATTGCGATCCCCGGTCGGGAACCCCTCCATCTCACCCATTTGCTTCTGGACTACAACGGGACCATCGCCCTGGATGGTCAGCTGATTCCCGCGGTAAAACCCAGACTGGAGGCTCTCAGCCGCAGTCTGGATATCTCAGTCATCACCGCCGATACCCATGGGACCGCCCAGCGGGAGTGCGCCGGACTTCCGGTCGCCGTCAAGGTCTTTCCCACCGACCACGTAGCCGAGATCAAGGCCTCCGAGGCCCGCTCTCTGTCCGGGGGCGTGGTCTGCATCGGCAACGGCTATAACGATATCCGGATGGCCGATCAGGCCGCACTCTCCATCTGTGTCATGGGGCAGGAGGGCTGCTGCGCCGCTCTCCTCGGCCATGCGGACATTGTCGTGACCTCCATTACAGACGCGCTGGACCTTCTGCTCAAACCCCAGCGCATCCGGGCCACTCTGCGCACCTAGCCGCCCGTTCCACACCGCAAAAAAACGACGCTTTCCCGCGGCCTGACCGACCGGGAAAGCGTCGTTTTCATCTTTAAAAATATTTGGAAAAGAGCTGGGTGAGATACTCCTCCGCCTCCTGACAAAAGGCGCCGTAGGTTTCCATCAGCGCTTTGCCGGCCTCTGTCACAGTGGACGCTCCCCCCGATTTTCCACCCCGGGTGCGCTCCAGCACCGGGCAGTCCATATGCCGCTCCAGGTTGGAGATGATCTTCCGTCCCTTGCTGT
This sequence comes from Pseudoflavonifractor hominis, assembly GCF_014288125.1. NCBI lineage: Bacteria > Bacillati > Bacillota > Clostridia > Eubacteriales > Oscillospiraceae > Pseudoflavonifractor > Pseudoflavonifractor hominis. Next base: position 29,522 of record NZ_JACOPR010000002.1, read on the forward strand.
ACGAGATCCCCATGAGACGGCAGGCATCCATCAGCGAGCCCGTCTCCTCGGTCAGGTGCAGGAGCTGATGGGCGCCCGGGCCGTAGAAGGGGCGGTCCCCCAACAGCTGAAAGCGAAAGCCGGGGCGCAATCCCTGCTTCTCATAGCCGGAGATCAGATGCTCATACTTTCGTCCATCCCGGACATTGGCCAGGATGCCCTCATCGTCCACCTCCAACCGCGTCTTCTCTACGCCCGCCGCACGGATGGCGCCGGCCAGTCCGTCCGGCCCGTCATACCCCAGTACCCCCGGGATCTGCCCTGCACTCAGACGGATGGGATGGCCGCCCCGGCCGCCGCAGACCGGCACGCAGATCTCTCCCTCTGCTTCCAGCAGTCTCTTCACCGTCTCCACCGAAAAGAGCGGCACATCGGTGTGGGATATGAGCACCGCAGAGCACTTGTCCTGCAAGTAGGAAAGGCCGGTTTTGATGCTCTCCAGCATCTCTCCGGTGTGGGAGCTGTGGAGAAAGACCACGTTCATATGGGGGATCAGCTTTTCGGCCCGGTCCTCCTCGCCGTCGCAGACCACGGCAATGCGCTCCACCCCGGCCATCTGAAAGGTCAGCACGCTCCGCTTGAGGGCGCTCAGGGTTCCTACCTCTTTTTCCGGTTCAAACCGCCGTGCGCCGCCGGTCTGACCCGCGGCAATGATCAAAGCAGCTGTCATGTGCGCTCCCACCTTCTCCATGCTCTGGACTCATCTTCTCAGAATGTACCAAAATTATACCACAGATACTGCAAAAGACAACCAAAGGCAGAGATGCCCGGAGAGCGCGTTCTCCGGGCATCGGTTCTGGATACTGTTTTTTTATATCGTACCGGCGTAGAGCTGTGCCAGCTGCTCCTCGCTCAGGTCCACATGGTAGAAGAGCTGGAAGAACTCCTTGACCTCCTCGTCCACGTCATAGGGCACCCGGTCGGGATAGAGCAGCCCGGCCAGCCAGCGGATTCCCACCAGACGGTTGGGTCCCGGCGGACGGTCCACCCAGCTGAACGGCGCGTTGGGCGTGCCGTAAACCTTCCCCTCCTGTACGGCTTTGAGGGTGGCAAAATCCGGATTGCTCAAAATGGACTGGGCCGCCGCGCCGCCGCTCATGTTGGACTTGGGCTCACCATTGACCACGATCACGTCGGGGTCCCAGGCCAGCAGCTGTTCCAGAGAGATCTGGACTCTGGAGCCGTCTCCCAGCTCCAGATCGGCCACATTGACCGCTTTCACCGCGTCCAGGATGGCGCCGTGGGAGGAACCGGCCGGAGCGGTCTCCAGAGAATTTTCCCCATTTCCATAGTAGACGCGGACCTTCTCCTCCTCGGAGACATCGATGGCGGCTACATCCGCAAAGACGGCCTCAGCATACTCCGCCAGGATCTCCGCCTGCTCCTCCACGCCAAAGAGCTCTCCTATGAAGCGGTAGACCTCTGCCGCGTCCTCCAGCTCGGAGCTGACCATCACCACCGGAATACCCAGCTGCTGGGAGAGCTGATCGGCCTCGTCCTTTGTCCCCTCATTGATGGCGGAGACATGGAAGGCAATGGTGGGACCGGCCGCGATCACGGCCTCGTAGTTGACCGAATCTCCCATGCCGAAATTGGGTAGGTCGTGATACTCGGGAAGGATGATGCTCTTCTCAATGTCATTGAGCTCATAGTTCCAGCCCAGCAGTTTGTCGGGGACCAATGTGTACAGATAGATGGCCGAGACCGGTCCGGTGGAAAAGGCCGACTGGATCTCTTCCGGTACCGTCATGGTGCGCCCCGCCATATCGGTGATCTCCCGCTGTCCGGTCTGCTCGGTCTGCTGCGCGGAAGGATCTGCCGCCGGGGAAGCCGTGGGAACGGAGCTGCTCTGTGTACATCCGGCCAGCAGCGCCAGTGCCAGCAGCAGCGCCGCCAATCCCGATGTACGCCGTAAGTTACGTTTCAACGATGTGACCTCCTCTTTCTTGCTTTGGTTTCTATCCCAAATCCGACCCGGGCCCAAGTCGGAATTGACACAGCGCGGGAAATGTGTCATACTACTTCTCATCGATAGTTTTTTAAAAACATATCGACTTGATGTTTTAGACACTATCACAATCCTGTCCGGATGTCAAGCACCATTCCGTTGCAGAAAAGCGAAGGAGGCCTGGATATGCAGTTGGAATATCAGCAGGAGGAGGCGGTGATCCGCAGGCGCTACCGCCTCGTACTGGCCGGGATGTTTCTGGCCCTGGCGGCGGCCGGGCTCTTCTCCTTTGCCATCGGCTACTATCCCTTGACCCCTCAGGAAGTGTTTCAGGCCTTCCTCTCCCGCTTTGGGGCCGCCGGGGAGATTAAACCCCAGGCCGTGACCATCTTCTGGAGCATCCGCCTCCCCCGCATCCTCTCGGCCCTCTTCATCGGGGCCTCCCTCTCGGTGGCGGGGGCCACCTATCAGGGTATGTTCCGCAATCCCCTGGTCTCGCCGGATATTCTGGGGGTCTCCTCCGGGGCCAGCCTTGGGGCCGCCTTTGCTATTCTGTGCGGCTCCCCCAACTGGCTTATTCAGCTCTCGGCGTTCACCGGCGGCATTGCCGCGGTGGCATTCTCCTATCTCATCAGCCGGAAATCGGCCCATTCCCAGATCCTCAGCCTGGTGCTCACCGGCTCCATGGTCATGGCCCTGTGCAATGCCGGCGTCACCATGATCAAGTATGTTTCCGATCCCAACGACGTGCTTCAGCAGATCACGTTTTGGCTCATGGGAAGTCTGACCAAGACCAGCATGAACTCCTTCTCCTGGAGCGCGGTCCCCATGGCGGTGGGTCTCGCCATCGTCCTGCTGCTGCGCTGGCGGATCAATCTGCTGACCCTGGAGGAAGAGGAGGCCATCACGCTGGGCATCAACGTGCGCCGGCTCCGCCTGATCCTGATTCTGGCCTCCACTCTCCTCAGCGCCGCCGCCGTGTGTCTGGGCGGCATGATCGGCTGGGTTGGCCTTATGATCCCCCACATGGCCCGGGCATTGGTGGGGGTGGATTACAGCCGTCTCATTCCCGCAAGCGCCATGCTGGGCGCCCTCTATCTGCTGCTGATGGATGATCTGGCCCGCTCGATCCTCTCCATGGAGCTGCCGCTGGGCGTGGTGACCAGCATTATGGGCGCACCGTTCTTTGTCTATCTCATCATCAAGCGGAAGGAGCGCGATTGATATGCTGCTGGAAGTGGACCAGGTCCGCGGCGGATATGGCGGAAAAGACGTGGTCAAAGGGGTGAGCTGCTCCGCCGACGCGGGGGAGGTGCTCTGCCTGCTGGGACCCAATGGGTGCGGCAAGACCACTCTCTTCCGCCTGCTTCTGGGCCTTCTGCCCATCACCGGAGGGAGTATCCGGCTGGATGGACAGGATGTGCGCTCCTTTTCCCCCCGGGAGCTGGCAAGCCGTATTGCCTACATTCCCCAGTACCACACTCCCGTTTTCTCCTATACCGTGTTGGATGTGGTCCTGATGGGGCGCTCAGCCCATTTTTCCACCTTCTGTGCCCCCAAGGAGGCCGACCGCGCGGCCGCCTTTGCGGCTCTGGAAAAGCTCAACGCCGCCCACCTTGCCAACCGGAAATACACCGCGCTCAGCGGAGGACAGCGACAGCTCGTCCTGCTGGCCCGTGCCATCTGCCAGTCAGCCAAGATCTTTGTTCTGGATGAACCGGCCGCCAATCTGGACTACGCCAACCACCAGCTCCTCATGGAGGTGGTAGCCGATCTGGCCCAGAAGGGATACTGCATCGTCATGTCCACCCACAGCCCCGAGTGTCCGGCCTCCATCGGCAGCAAAGTGCTGCTGATGCAGAACGGGGAGCGCTCCGCCTTCGGAAGCCCGGAACAGGTCATCACGCCGGAGCATCTCCAGGCGGTCTATCACATTGAGATCGACGTCGCCACGGTCCATGACCGCTACGGCGCCCGGAGAACGATTTGCCTGCCAGTCCAACGGCCGGCCGCATCCTTTTGATTTGAGGAGGTACTGTTATGACACCGCTTCTCTCCACACCCTATCCCGATCTGCGGGGGGATCTGGACTATTTTCTCTCCATGCAGGAATCCCAGCCCGTGGACCGGCCCGACCACTCCGCCCAGAAGTGGGATCAGCGGGCAGACGCCTGGGAGCAGGAGGGTCCCAAGGCCCAGAAGGGGGACGCCCGCGTCCGGAGCACCATGGCCTATCTGGAAGAGCGCGGCCTGCTCCGCCCGGAATATGAGATTGCCGATATCGGCTGCGGTCCGGCCCGCTTTGCCGCCGCCTTCGCCTCCCGGGTCCGCTGGGTGACCGGCTTTGATCTCTCTCCCCGGATGGTCCACTATGGCAGCGAATACGCCCGGAAGCAGGGCGTGGAAAACCTGACCCTCCGGGTGGCCGACTTCCAGACCCTGGATGTCCAAGAGGAGGGGCTGGAGAAGGCCTTTGACCTGGTGTTCAGTTCCCTCACCCCCGCGATCCACGGGAAGCTGGGCCTCCAGAAGGTGGTGTCCATGAGCCGGGCCTACTGCTGCAACATCACCCACATCTACCGCCGCAATTCTCTGTGCCGCCGGCTCCGGGAGGAGGTCTTTCACCTGCCTCCGGAGGCCCCTACCTGGGGGATCCGCTGGTTTTACTCCCTCTTCAACGCCCTGCTGCTAATGGGCTATCTGCCTGAGACCAGCTATGATTCCCGCCTTCAGGAGCGGCGCCTCCCGCCCAGCGAGCGCTATGCCTCCCTCCTGATGGAGCACACACTGCCCCGGGAGGCCCGCACGCCGGAGCATCAGGCCCGCATCCTGGATTGGATGGAGCGCAATACCGACGCCGACGGCCTGCTCACCGAGTCCATTGAGGCCTGCTACGGCCGCATCCTGTGGGATGTGCGCGTCTCTTCCGCGCCGGAAAAAATACACACTGAGAAGGAGGTATGACCATGTCCCCACTGCCCACCCGCGCCCACGTTCTGGAGACCTTGTTCCAGCACTGGGCCCCCATCGCCCGGAGCGAGACCATCCCCACGATCCAGGCCCTGGGCCGGGTCCCCGTTCAGGACCTGTATGCCCAGGTATCCATCCCGGTGGTCCGGGCAGCCGCCATGGACGGCGTGGCCGTCGCTTCCTCCCGCTTCTGCGCGGGGATCCCGGACATGTCCCACTGGAAGCTCGGGGAAGACTTCTGCCGCGCCGACACCGGCGACGACTTTGACGATCACTTTGACGCGGTCATCCCCATTGAGCAGGTGGAATTCCCGCCCGAAGGAGGGCTCCGTCTCCATGACATCTCCTCGGTCCAACCCGGAGACCGGGTCCGGCCCTGCGGCAGCACCATACGGGAAGGGCAGCTTCTGGTCCCAAAGCACCGGCAGCTGCGCCCCTTTGACCTGGCCAGCCTGGCCATGGGCGGCATAGACCAGGTGGAAGTCTTTGCAAAGCCAAAGGTCGCCTTTCTTCCCACCGGCAGCGAACTGATCCCCCTGGGGGCCGCCGTGAAGCGCGGGTGCGACATTGACAGCAACAGCATCCTGGCCCACAACCTCCTCCGGGAGATGGGGGCCGAACCGCTGTGTTATCCCATCGTACCGGACCGTCCGGAGAATGTGGCGGCTGCTCTGGACCGGGCGCTGGAGGAGGCCGACGTGGTACTCCTCAACGGCGGCTCTTCCAAAGGGGAAGAGGATTTCAACGCCCGCCTGCTGGAGGAGCGTGGCTCAGCGCTGTTCCACTGGGTGGCCGCCGCGCCTGGAAAACCCATGTGCGTGGCTCTCATTGGAAATAAACCGGTGATCAATCTGCCCGGGCCTCCCCTGGCGGTACTCTACGGGATGGACTGGTGCATCCGCGCCATCGTGCACCGGCTGCTCCACACACCTCTTCCCCGGCGGCAGACGGTCCCGGCCACTCTCACCGAGCCCATCCAGGCCCCCAGCGATATGGAGATCCTCTGTATGATGGAGCTCTGGCACACCCCCTCCGGCTACCAGGCCAAGCAGAAGCCCTGGCGGGGTGGCAGTGTGGCCGACGCCCTTGGGGCGGGCGCCATCTTTATCACCGAGTTGGGCCGGGGCCCTTACCAGCCTGGCGAGACGCTGGAGGTCACGCTGCTGCGCGGTCTGGAAGATTTCTAAGCGAACCGTTCGCATTTCTAAGAAGCATACCAATGGTTTGCGACACACGGAGACGGCCCCGGGTCAAAACCCGAGGCCGTCTTTTACTCATACTATTCCGCCCTTTTCCCGCATAGGCTACCAGAGAGATTTACGGAAAAGGAGGAAGCCATATGTCCACCCAGACAGCCCCGCCACGCCTCCCGGAGACTTGGCACATCTCCCGCCGATTTGCGGGGGACCGCTCCCCGGAGGCCGTGGTCCAGGCCCTGCTCCGGGCCCATATGAAATAGCCCCATATCCACCTGCGAAAGGAGGGACGGCCGTGCGCACATGGAATACGGCTGGGTATCTGCGCCTCTCCCGGGAGGATGGCGACAAGAGCGAAAGCGACAGCATCGCCCATCAGCGCCGTCTCCTAGAACAGTACCTGGCGGAGCATCCCGAGCTCCGCCTGATCGATTTTTACCAGGATGACGGCTACACCGGCACCCATTTTGACCGTCCCTCCTTCCGCCGCATGGAGGAGGACATGGCCGCCGGAATCATCGACTGCATCCTGGTCAAGGACCTCTCCCGGTTCGGGCGGGACTACATCGAGGTGGGGCGCTATCTGGAAAAGGAATTCCCCGCCCGTGGGGTGCGCTTCATCGCCGTCAACGACGGGGTGGACAGCGAACAGGGGCGCTACGACATGCTCCTGCCCATCAAAAACCTCTTCAACACCCAGTATGCCAAGGACATCTCGGACAAGGTCCGCTCCACCATCCGCTCCAAGCAGCGACGGGGGGAGTTTATCGGGGCCTTTCCCAGCTATGGCTACCGGAAAGACCCCAGGAACCACAACCATCTGGAGATCGATCCCCCCGCCGCCTGTGTGGTCCAGCGGATCTTTGATCTCTGCGAGGCGGGGCTCGGACAGCTCAAGATCGCCAAGACCCTCAACGCGGAGCACATCCCAAGCCCCAGCGAGTATAAGCGTCTCTCCGGTGAGCGCTACCACAACGGGCGCAGGATGGATCAGACCACCTACTGGACCTACGCCACCGTCCACCGTATCCTGCAAAACCAGATGTACCTGGGCAACATGGAGCAGGGCCGCAGCGAGCGTCCCGGCATGCACGGGAAGGCCCGCCAGCGGCAGCGGGCGGAGTGGATCGTGGTCCCCGGCACCCATGAACCCATCATCTCCCGGGAGCAGTGGGAGCGGGTCCAGAGCCTGCTTCAAAAGCGCACCCGGCAGCTGAGCTTTGAGCAAAACCAAAGCCCCTTTGCCGGTTTTCTCCGCTGCGGCGCCTGTGGACGGGCCATGGTAAAGACCCGGCGCCCCGGCGGGCTCTCTTACAGCTGCGGCTCCTATAAGCGCTATGGACCCACTGTCTGCACCAGGCACAGCATCTCTCACGCCGTGCTGGAGCAGATCGTTCTGGAGGATCTCAACCGCCTGCTCTCCTCTGCGGGGGACCTCAACATCCTCGCCCAGCGGTCGGTTGCCGGTCTGCCCCACTCCTCCGGCGGTCCTCCGGAGGGGGAGCGGCTGGAATCCGCTCTCCAGCGTCTGCGCCGGCTGAAAAAATCCGCCTATGAGGATTACCGGGACGGCCTGCTCAGCCGGGTGGACTATCTGGCCTATCAGGCGGACTATGAAGCACAGATCCAGGCCCTGACCCGCCAGCTCGCCCAGCTCGCCCGGGAGCAGAAAGACGATCCCCTCCGCCGGCCCTGGGTGGACGCCCTGCTCCGGCAGGGGAAACTCACCGAGCTGGACCGGGTCACCGTGGCCGAGACCATCCGGGAAATCCGGGTCTTTCCAGATCATCAGCTTGAGATTACATACACCTTTGCCGACGATGCGGGGCTGTTATCCGGGTAAGCTTTCATCCTGTCCTTCCGACAAAAATGGGGGCGCGCCAATCGGTATTGGCGCGCCCCTGTTCCATTCTTTTATCGGATTCCGTACTTTTCAATGATATAGTCCATGTCCTTGTCTCCGCGGCCGGACAGGTTGATGAGGACCGAGCCCTTCCCCATGGTCTTGGCCAGCTTCATGCCATAGGCCACCGCATGGGCGCTCTCAATGGCGGGGATGATGCCCTCCAGCCGGGAGAGGGTGAAGAAGGCGTCGATGGTCTCCTCATCGTTGACCACGTCGTACTTGACCCGTCCCAGATCGTGGAGGAAGGCGTGCTCCGGTCCGGAGGAGGGATAGTCCAGTCCGCTGGCCACCGAGTAGACCGGCGCCGGCTCCCCGTTGGCGTCCTTGAGCATGAGGCTGTTGAACCCGTGCATGATGCCCTCGCTGCCGTAGGAGAGGCTGGCCGCGTGATCGCCCAGGGCGGAGCCCCGGCCCAGCGGCTCTACCCCGTAGATGTCCACCGGGTCATTGAGGAAGCCGGCAAACATGCCCATGGCGTTGGAGCCGCCGCCCACGCAGGCCACCACCGCGTCGGGCAGCTCGCCCGTCATCTCCAGGAACTGCTCTCTGGCCTCAATGCCCACCACAGCCTGGAAATCCCGCACCATCATGGGGAAGGGGTGGGGGCCCACCACGGAGCCGATGCAGTAGATGGCGTCCCGGTACTCCCGGCAGTAGGCGTCAAAGGCGGCGTCCACCGCTTCCTTCAGGGTCTGAAGCCCGTGGGTGACCTCGATCACATTGGCGCCCAGGATCTTCATACGCGCCACATTGGGAGCCTGCTTCTGGATGTCCACCGCGCCCATATAGATGTCGCACTCCAGCCCGAAGTAGGCCGCGGCCGTGGCCAGGGCCACTCCGTGCTGTCCGGCGCCGGTCTCGGCGATGACCTTTTTCTTGCCCATATACTTGGCCAGCAGCGCCTCGCCCATGCAGTGGTTGAGCTTGTGGGCTCCCGTGTGGTTCAGGTCCTCCCGCTTGACATACAGCTGCACATTGCCCAGCGTGCCCGAGAGCCGCTCCAGGTAGGAGACCGGCGTGGGTCTGCCCTGAAACTCCCGGCGGATGCGCCGCAGCTCACTGACAAACTTGCTGGACTTGCAGATGGTGAAGTAGGCCTGGGTGATCTCATCCATGGCCGCCTGGAGCTCGGCAGGAATATAGGAGCCGCCATATTTCCCATAAAACCCTTTTTCATCCGGGTACTGCTTGAAATAAGTATCAAATTCCACCTGATTGAATTTCATGTTCTTCTCCTCCTGACGTATTTCATATCGTTCCGGCATGTTGTCCCGGATGTTTTCCGAAAAAACAAAAACGTCCCTGACAGAACCAACTCTTCTGCCAAGGACGAATCATAGCGCTATCATCCGCGGTGCCACCTTGTATTCACGGGTCATCCCCGCACACTCCATAGGATATCAACATATCCCCGGCAACTAACGTATGCCACACGTTGCGGATACTCCGGAGTCTCCCGTTTCCCCACACCCTCTGCGGTCCATTTGACAGCCTGTGTCCTGCCTGCTTTCCAGCCCCGCAGGCTCTCTGTGAGGGCATGACTGCCGTTATCTCCGCTTCATCGGTTTAGTTTATTAAATTTTTTGCATTATATCATCCCACACGTTCTTTGTCAAGTATTCCTGGCCGCCTTCCCGTCCGTCGTCCCAATTTTTCGTCCTCTTTTCTTTCCTTACACATTCATTACGTCCGCCTCTCTTGCACAGCGTTTGATTCCTTGCTATACTTAATTTGTTCTTATACGAAAATTTTGAGATGAGGAGCATGATTATGAAAAAGATGCGCATTCTCCCCCTGTCTCTGGCCCTGAGCCTTGCGGTCTCCATACCCGCCTCTGCGGCCTCTCTGAGCGATGTCTCCGGCCCCTACGCCCAGAGCATCGACAACCTTGTCCAGCGCGGTGTGCTCCAGGGTGACGGCACCGGTTCCTACCGCCCGGAGGAGGCCCTGACCCGTTCGGCTGCCGCCTCTATGCTCTACAATGCCTTCTGCCTGGTCCCGGTCTTTTCCATGGAAGCCCCCGCGCCCGAGGCCGGCGAGGACGGCACCATCCCGGAGCCTACCACCAAAGCCTTTTACTCCACTTCCACCACGGTAGCCACACTGGATGCCGCCCTTATACCCGCCGCTCCCGATGCCGTGGGTACTTGGGCTGAGACTGTGGCCAATACGGTGCTGGAGGCCCGCCTGATGGAGCAGATCGACGGCTCCTTCCAGGGGGACAAGACCATGACCCGGACCGAGTTTGCCCTGGCCGTGATGAAGGCGGTCTACGGTGCGGACAAGGAGATGGACTTCCTGGCCCAGGGCCAGGCGGACGGACTGCTCCCGGAAGGCCTCACTCTGGATGATACCGTCATGACCCGCGGCGAGGCGGCTCTGCTGCTGGATACCGCCATCCAGGACCTGACCATCCTTACCACCATGTCCACCTCGGATATCCACGGCAATATGGTCCCCTACACGCCTTCCGGCTCCCGGATCCAGGTGGGCGGTTCGGCCCGGGCTGCCTGGCTCTTTGACGAGGCAAAGCGCCGCAACCCCAACACCCTGATCATTGACGGAGGCGACTCCCCCTACAACACCGATCTGGCCAATATTTCGCTGGGCAAGTCCAGTGTGGACGTTATGAACGCCCAGGGCTACGACGCCACGGTGCTGGGAAACCACGACTTCGACTACTCCTTTGAGAATCTGCTCTCCCTGGCGGACCGTGCGGAATACGCCATGCTCTCCGCCAATACCTTCTGGAAGGACGGCACCTATCCCGAGCAGTTTGATCCCTATATCATCAAGGAAGTGGGCGGCCTAAAGGTGGCCATCGTGGGTCTCACCGACGACGGCAGCAAGGCCACCACCCACTACTCCAACACCCAGGACATCGACTTCCATGACCAGTGGGAAGTGGGCCAGGAGACCGTCACCAAGGCCAGCGCCGAGTCGGATGTGGTCATCCTTCTCTCCCATCTCCACAGCCATAACAACACCGTCCCCACCAAGATCGATGGAATTGATCTGGAGATCGGCGGCGGAAACGACATCTTCGGCCGTCCTCTGAACATTGAGGACACCGTGGTGGTGAATCCCGGCGGCGTAGGCACCTGCGTTAACCAGACCAACCTGAACATCAAGGACGGCGAGGTTCTGGGTTATACCTTCAATCAGATCATCCTCTCCTCCGACGTGCCTGAGGACCCCGAGGTCAAGGCCATCCTGGAGGACTATCAGGCCGACCTGGATGCCCAGATGGACGTGGTCATCGGACAGTGCGCCTCTGACATTGCCTGGTCCAGCCCCCTGGTGCGCACCCAGGAGAGCCCCCTGGGCAACCTGTCCGCCGACGCCCTGCGCGATTACTGTGACGCCGACATCGCCATTCAGAATGGCGGCGGTATCCGTGCCGGCCTCACCGCAGGCGATGTGACCGTGGGCGACGTGTTTGCCATGCTCCCCTTTGACAACAAGGTCACGCTGGTGGAGGTCACCGGTCAGACCGTGTGGGACGCCCTGGAGAACGGCGTGGACGGATATCCCACCACCAACGGCAAGTTCCCCCAGGTCTCGGGCATCAAGTACACCTTTGACGGTTCCAAGCCCGCGGGCGAGCGCATCGTCTCTGTGACGCTGGAGGACGGAACTCCGCTGGATCTCAATGCCTGGTATACCCTGGCCTGCAATGACTTCATGTGCGGCGGCGGAGATGGCTACACTATGCTCAACGTCCTCAATCCCGAAAACGGCGAGGGACACAACGGGGAAATGGCAACCCAGGATCTGCCCGGCTGTAAGCTGATCAACCGTACCAACGACTATTACCGCAATGTGGTCAGCGAGTACATCAAGGCGCAGGGCTCCATTGCTCCGGCTCTGGATGGCCGCATCACCATCCTCAATCCCCAGGAGGGCAGCGGCGCTCTGAACTGATTCTTTCCCGCCCTTCCCATCATCCAACCTCTTGAAATAGACGGGCCCCCGCAGTGCTTGCTCACTGCGGGGGGCCCGTTTTTCAATTTCTATTTGATGAGGGACGGACCATAGTCCGCTTCGATTTTTCCGATCACCATATCCAGGCACTGCGAAAAATATCGATCCAGGGATACGCCATCTCCATTCAGATACTGCATGGAGGCTCCCATCATCAGGGATATCAGCGTGTAGGAGAGATCCTTGGCATACTCCGCTTCCATCTGCGGATAAAATTCCAGCATGCTCTCCACCAGATGCCCTCTCCAGTGGTCAAAGGAGCGGCGGAAATCCTGCTTGACCGTCTCATCCGACTGGCCCAAAAGCCAAAAATCAAACTGGACCTTGTCATAGCGGGGCTGCTCCAGAATGAGCGCCTTCTTCTGCTCAAAAAAGACCGCCAGCCGCTCCCGCAGGGAATGGGTCTCCTGCAGCATAAGCCCGCTGCGTTCCTGGTCAAACCGGTCCTGTATCTCCGCCAGCAGGGCCAGAAGCAGATCATGCTTTGTCTTGAAATGGTAATGCAGATTGGACGCGGCCATGCCCGCCTCCTCCGCAATCAGATGCATCCGGGTCCCGCTGATGGAATATTTGGCCATCACCCGGAGGGCCGCATCCAAAATACGCTGTTCCTGCAAAGTACGAGGCACATCGTTCACCCTTTTCTCAGTAAAATCTATCTCTTAAAAATTATAGAAAGAAACGGGGCACTTTGCAAGGCTCCCGTCTCCCCCGGCTCCCATTCGGCTTTTTGTATAATTTTTTATCCTATTTTTTCTCTAAAATAGTCAATTGACCAAAGCGCACAAGGGGCGTATGATGATAGCAAGAAATTCGACTGACTAATCAGTCAGTATTTTGAGGAGGCAATGCCATGCCGCGCACCCTGATCAAACATGCCGACTGGATCCTTACCATGGATCCCAAGGGTACCCGCTACCGAAATGCGGATCTGCTGCTGGAGGATAACCAGATTTTAGAGATCGGTCCCAACCTGGACGCCGGCCCCGGGCCCGTCCAGGTGATTGACGCCACAGGGAAAATCATCACTCCTGGCTTTGTCAATACCCACCACCACACCTTCCAGTCCCTGGTGCGCAATATCCACATTGCAAATGGTCTGAAGCTGGAGCCGTGGCTCATGGTGGTCTATGATATTTTCCGTGAGATCAATCCAGAGTTGGTCCGCGCCGGGGCCCTCGTGGGCCTGGGAGACCTTCTGAAAACAGGCTGTACCACCTCTTCGGACCATATGTATGTCCATCCCCAGGGCACTCAGCGGCTGACCGATGTGGAGATCGAAGCGGCCGCAGAGCTGGGCATCCGGTTCCATCCCACCCGGGGCGGCATCACCATTGGCCGCTCCCAGGGCTGCGGCCATGTACCCGACGATCTGGTGGAGTCCGCCGATGACATCGTCGCGGATGCGGAGCGGCTCATCGATACCTACCATGACACCAGCCGCTTCTCCATGTGTCAGATCGGCCTCTCCCTGTGCTGGCCCCCCTTTGAAACCGATGAGATCGTGCAGCGGCTGCGGGACCTGGCCCTGAAGCGGAACGTGCAGTGTCACACCCACCTGGGCGAGAGCCAGGGTGAGCTGGCCATCTCCATGGAGCGGCACGGCTGCCGCCCGGTGGAATATATGCGCCGGATGGGCTGGTTCGGCAAGCAGTTCTACTTTGCCCACTGCGTCCAGCTCACCGACGAGGAGGTCCGCCTCTTTGCCGACACCGGAACGGGCATCGCCCACTGCCCCAACTCCAATATGTTCCTCAGCTCCGGCGTGTGCCGTGTCCCCGATTTTCTGGAGGCAGGCGCGGCCATCGGCCTGGGCGTCGACGGAGCCGCCAGCAACAACGCCTCCAACATGATGGGCGAGATCCGCAACTGCTATCTGGTCAACCAGCTGAAATGGGGCAGCCGGGCTCCCTCGGCCGAGCAGGTGCTCCGGATGGCCACCGCCGGCGGCGCACAGGTGCTGGGCCGGGACGACATCGGCTACCTGGCCCCCGGCATGGCGGCCGATCTGGTCCTCTTTGACTGGAGTCAATTCTCCTATGCCGGCGGACAGAATGACCCGGCGGCCTGTATCGTGCTCAGCGGCGATCCGCGCATGGTGGATACCGTTCTGGTCAACGGCAAGGTGGTGGTGGAGCACGGTACTCTCACGACCATTCCGGAACGGGAGGCCGCACACTGGATCCGCAAGGCCACCCGCAGCATGCTGGAGCGCGCCTCCGTGCGTCAGCCCGCTCTGAGAGACGATTTATAAGGTTTATCAAATCCATAGGGAGAAAGCAAAAGGAGGAAATTCTGTATGAACCACAAGGCGCCGCGTACTTATGAACTGAACGAAAAGCCCCCTGTTCCCGAGTTGATTCCTCTGTGTCTTCAGCACGTCCTTCTCTTCCTGGCCAGTACCCTGGCTATTCCTCTCATCATCGGTTCCAGCCTGGGCTTCTCCAGCGCGGAGATCACCCTCATGCTCCAGTGCAGCATCTTTATTGCCGGCGTAGGCACCATCCTTCAGTCTCTGGGCGTGGGGCCGGTGGGTAACCGCCTGCCCATCATTCTGGGCGCCACCTTTACCTTCGTGACACCCGCCATCGCCATCTCCCAGGCCTATGGCTTCCCCGCCTTCATCGGCGCCAGCCTGGTATGCGGTGTGGCCGTGGCCCTCTTCGGTGCGGTCAGCGTCAAATTTATCCGCAAGGTCTTCCCCCCTGTGGCCATGGGCTGTGTCATCATGGTGATCGGCCTCACTCTGGTCAGCGTCGCTGTGGGGTACTGTGCCGGCGGCAGCGACAGCCCCACCTACGGAAGCCTGCAAAACTACGGTGTGGCCCTCTTCACGCTGGTTATCGTCATTGTACTCAATGCCTGGGGAAAGGGCTTTGTAAAAGGCGCCTCTGTCCTGATCGCCCTGATTGCCGGGTTCCTGCTCTCCGCTGCGCTGGGCATGGTGGACTTCTCCTCTCTGAATGAGTCCTCCTGGTTCTCCCTGCCCCAGCCCCTCCACTTCGGCATCTCCTTCAAGCTGCCCGCCATCATCATCATGGCCCTGCTGACTCTGGTCAATCTGGTGGAGTTCCTGGGCGACACCTCCACCGTGGCCTTTATTGCGGCCAACCGCGTGGCCACCAAAGAAGACCTCTCCCGCGGTGTGGTCTGTGACGGCGTCGCCAGCATTCTGGGCGCCCTCTTCAACTCCACCCCCACCATCTCTTACAGCGGCAACATCGGCCTCATCGGCGTGACCGGCGTCAAGAGCCGCTATGTAGTGGCCGCGGCCGGCGGATTTATGGTGGTGCTGGGCTTCATTCCCAAGCTCGCCGCCTTCCTCTCCCTCATCCCCACCCCGGTCATCGGCGGAGCCACCCTGGTGGTCTTCGGCAGCATCGCCGCAAACGGCCTGAAGATGCTGGGACAGCAGCAGCTCTCAGAGCGGGATATGCTCCTCATCGCTGTGTCTCTGGCCATTGGTCTCGGCTTCAGCGCCACACCGACTGCTCTGGCCGACTATCCCTTCTATGTCTCCGCCCTCATCAACGGCATCCCCGGAACGGCTTTCTCCGCCATTCTGCTCAACCTGATCCTTCCCAAGGACAAGGCTGTCCCTGCCGTATCTGAGGAGAATACACAGGTGGAGAGCAAGTAAGAAGCCATATCTCCAACCATCGACAATCTTTTTACAAAAACAACGAGGTCGGATCCGCTTGGACATCCGCTCCCCGTTGTTTTTGTTTTTTCACGCTCACTTTGCATGTTATCCGAATTTTTTATGCAAAAAATTTCCACTTATATAAGGTATGGTTACCCGTTCTCCATGGCTGGCAAAATATTGCGCATGTTCTCTTTGATTCTTCCTGCAAAAATATTGTCTTTTGGGTGTAATATGATATAATTAGTTTTATCATATTCTTTTTCACAGTAGTGTGTGCTGTGGCAAGGCCTGTCCGTTTTAAAATGTAGTCCGGCTCCCACAGAGTTTCACGGTATGTTGTGAAGAGAAATTGTCGCGAAAAGAAGGGAGATATTATGAAAAGACCAACTCTGAAGAAAACCGTTAGCCTCGCATTGGCCTGCGTCCTCAGCCTGTCCCTGCTGGCCGGCTGCGGCTCCTCCGGTTCCGGAGACAACTCCGACAAGACCGTGATGACCATCGGCATCAGCTCTGACCTGTCTTCTCTGGACCCCCATCTGCAGAACGATACCGCCTCCGGCTACGCTACCCGCCATATTTACAGCACCCTGGTCCTGCTGGACGAGACCACGAACGAGTTCGTGGGCGATCTGGCCGAGAGCTGGGAGGCCGTTGACGATGTGACCTATAACTTCAAGCTGAAGGAGGGCGTCACCTTCCATAACGGCGACACCCTCACCTCCGAGGACGTCAAGTTCTCTCTGGAGCGCCAGAAAGAGTCCGCCAAGGTTGGACATCTGGTCTCCATGATCGAGTCTGTGGAAGTGGTGGACGATCTCAACTTCGTCATCCACCTCAACTCTCCCAGCAACGCGCTGATCTCCTCCCTGGCCCACATGGGCTCCGCCATTCTGGACAAGACCTACACCGAGGAGCTGGAGGCCAGCGGCAAGACTCTGGCCGACGCCCCCATGGGTACCGGTCAGTATACCTTCAAGGAGTGGGTCCCCGGCGCCTCCTTTGAGCTGACCAAGTATGATAACTACTTTGATCCCGAGCGTGCCGCTCAGAACGACGGCCTGATCTTCAAGATCATCCCCGAGGAGACCTCCCGTACCATCGCTCTGGAGAACGGCGAGATCGACGTGATGCTCAATGTGCCCGCCAATGACGCCGACCGCATCCGTGAGAGCGAGAGCCTGGCTCTGGATGAGTTCGGTTCTACCCGCAGCGAGTTCCTGCTCTTCAACGTTACCAAGGCTCCCTTCGACAATGTGAAGGTCCGTCAGGCCATGAACTACGCCATCAACAAGGACGACGTTCTCACCGCCATGGTCAACGGCGCCGGCAAGACCACCAACGAGTACTTCAACTCTGCCGCCATCGGCTATGAGGAAGTGGACGGCATCTACACCTACGATCCCGCCAAGGCCAAGGAGCTGCTGGCGGAGGCCGGCTACGGCGACGGCTTCACCTTCACCTGCTACCTGGCCGGCGATGCCCGCAACCGCGCCGCCACCGTCATCCAGGCCAACCTCCAGGAGATCGGCGTGACCATGAACATCGAGATGATGGAGTCCGCCACCTTCTATGAGCGCACCGGCAAGGGTGAGCATCAGGCTGCCATCAGCGGCTGGATTGCCAACGCCGAGCCCGACAACACCTACCGTCCTCTGTTCACCTCTTACAGCGTGGGTGACGGCGGCAACCGCTCCTTCTACAGCAACCCCGAGGTGGACGCCCTGGTGGATGACGCCGCGGTCAACCCCGATCCCGCTGCGGTCAGCGCCGACCACAAGCAGATCCTGGAGATCCTGGTCAACGACGCCATCTGGGTGCCCCTCAACGAGTGGACCGGCATGGTGGCCCGTCAGGCCAACCTGCAGGGCATCGGTCTCTCCGCCATCGGCATGGAGCGCTTCGAGGGCCTGCACTACTAATCTTTCTTCCAACTGCACGCTGCATGGGCAAAGGCTTCGGCCTTTGCCCATGCTTAAAGGAGTCAGACAACTATGTATAAATATGTGTTGAAACGACTGCTGATGCTGATTCCCGTCATCATTGGTGTGTCGTTTCTGGTATTTTTTATTATGTCCCTGTCTCCCGGTGATCCCGCCCGTACTATCCTCGGCGAGACAGCCCCGATTGAGGCCGTGGAGGCCCTGCGGGAGGAGCTGGGCCTGAACGACCCCGTTCTCAAGCGCTATGTGGACTATATGGGCGGACTGCTCCACGGAGATATGGGGACCTCCTACAAGTCCAACCGACCCGTCTTTGATGAGATCATGGGCCGCTTCCCCGCCACGCTGAAGCTCTCCCTCTGGGGTATGCTCTTCGCTGTGGCGCTCTCCATTCCCATCGGTATCATATCCGCCACCAAACAATATTCGTTGGTAGACGGAGTGAGTATGGTGGGCGCCTTGCTGGGTGTGGCCACACCTAACTTCTGGCTGGGCCTCATCCTGATCATCGTCTTTTCTCTGAATTTGAAATGGTTCCCATCGGGTGGTATGGACGGGTGGAAAACCTATATCATGCCCGTGATCACCCTGGGTACCGGATGTATGGCCAGCATTACCCGTACCACCCGTTCCTCCATGCTGGAGGTCATCCGTCAGGATTACATCCGCACTGCCCGGGCCAAGGGCGTCAAGCAGCGTGTGGTCATTACCCGTCATGCCCTGCGCAATGCCCTGATCCCCGTCATCACGGTCATCGGCCTTCAGTTCGGTTACCTGCTGGGCGGCGCTGTGCTGACCGAGACCGTCTTCTCCTGGCCCGGCGTGGGTACCTATCTGGTCAACAGCATCAAGGCCAAGGATACCCCCTCGGTGATGGGCTGCGTGATCGTGTTCTCCATCGCCTTCAGTATTGTCAACCTGTTGGTGGATCTGCTCTATGCCTTCGTGGATCCCCGCATCAAGTCCAAGTATAAGTAAGGGAGGTGCAGACAATGAAACATACTCATGTAAGCCAGGCGGACTCCGCCTCCCTTCAGCCCGCTAAGAAAAAGAGCAGCATGGCGGCCGAAGTATGGATGCGTCTGTGCCGAAATAAGATGGCCATGATCGGTCTGGCCATCCTTCTGGTCCTGGTCTTTTGTGCGATTTTTGCCAATCAGCTGGCCGATTATGAGACCCTGGTCATCAAGCAGGATATGTCCATCCGCCTTCAGGGGCCCAGTGCAGAGCACTGGCTGGGCACCGATGAGTACGGCCGCGACATCCTGGCCCGTCTCATCCACGGCTCCCGGATCTCTCTGGTGGTCGGCCTGGTCTCGGTGAGCATCTCCCTGGTGGTGGGCGGACTGTGCGGCGCACTGGCCGGCTACTACGGCGGCATCATTGATAACGTCATCATGCGCGTGATGGATGTTCTTCTGGCTGTCCCCAGCATCCTGCTGTCCATCACCATCGTGGCCGCGTTCGGTACCAATCTGTTTAACGTTATGGTGGCCATCGGTATGTCCAGTGTGCCAGGCTATGCCCGTATCGTCCGCGCGGCCGTGCTGAGCATCAAGGATCAGGAGTTCGTGGAATCCAGCCGCTCCATTGGTACCGGCACCCTCCGCATCATTCTCCAGGAGATCATCCCCAACTGCCTGGCTCCCATCATCGTACAGGCCACGCTGGGTGTCGCCAGCGCCATCCTGTCCACGGCATCTCTGAGCTTTATCGGTCTCGGCGTGCAGCAGCCGGTGCCCGAGTGGGGCGCCATGCTCTCCGGCGGCCGTACCTTCATGCGCGACGCCATCCATCTGACGGTGTTCCCCGGTCTGGCCATCGTGATCACGGTCCTGGCCCTGAATTTGTTGGGCGACGGTCTGCGGGATGCCCTCGATCCCAGACTGAAGCAGTAAGGGAGGACAATGAGACATGCAAGAAAAAGAGTATAGCGTCCAGATCCGGGATTTGTCGGTTCAGTTTTCCACCACCGACGGCGTGGTCCACGCCATCAACGGCATCGATCTGGACATTGAAAAGGGCAAGACTCTGGGCCTGGTAGGCGAGACCGGAGCCGGTAAGACCACCACCGCCCTGAGCATCCTCCGCCTGATTCCCGATCCCCCCGGAGAGATCACCGGAGGCACCATCCTTCTGGATGGAAAAAACATCTTTGAGTACTCCCTTCAGGAGATGGAGGATATCCGCGGTGACTATGTGTCTATGATCTTCCAGGACCCCATGACCTCCCTGAACCCGGTCATGTCCGTGGGAGAGCAGATCGCCGAGGTCATCCTGCTCCACCAGAAGGTCAATAAAAAGGAAGCCATGGTCCGCGCCCAGGAGATGCTGGAGCTGGTCGGTATCCCCGGCGAGCGCGCCTCGGAATATCCTCACCAGTTCTCCGGCGGCATGAAGCAGCGTGTGGTCATCGCCATGGCCCTGGCCTGCAATCCCAACCTGCTCATCGCCGACGAGCCCACAACCGCTCTGGATGTGACCATCCAGGCGCAGGTGCTGGACCTGATGCAGAAGCTGCGTGAGAAATACGGCACCTCCATGCTGATGATTACCCACGACCTTGGCATTGTGGCCGAGGTCTGCGACGAGGTGAGCATCATGTACGCCGGCTACATCGTGGAGCACGGCACGCTGGAGGACATCTTCGATCACACGGCCCATCCCTATACCAAGGGTCTCTTCGATTCTCTGCCCAATATCAAGCGGCGCAACGAGGAGCTCAAGCCCATTCCCGGCCTGATGCCCGATCCCACCGATCTTCCCAGCGGCTGCCCCTTCCATCCCCGCTGCAGCCACTGCCAGGAAATCTGCAAGACCCGTATGCCCCAGATCACCCAGCTCTCGGACACCCATACCGTCCGCTGTCTGGCCTATGAGCCCGATGCGGGAGTCACATTAGGAGGTGCGGACCATGTCTGATGTCATTTTGGAGGTACGCAACCTCAAAAAATATTTCCCCACCAAGAAGGGACAGCTCCATGCGGTGGACGACATTTCCTTCACCCTGGAGCGGGGCAAGACCCTGGGTGTCGTGGGTGAGTCCGGCTGCGGCAAGTCCACCACCGGTCGCGCTATCCTCCGCCTGCAGGACCCCACCAGCGGTCAGGTCCTCTTCCAGGGGAAGGATATCACCAAATTCTCCACCCACGAGATGCGCAATCTCCGCACGGAGATGCAGATGATCTTCCAGGACCCCTTTGCCTCTCTGAACCCCCGCAAGTCGGTCAGCGAGATCATCGCCGCCCCCCTGCGTCTGCACAAGCTGTGCAAAAACAAGCAGGAGCTGGAGCGCCGGGTCATCAGCCTGATGGAGACCGTGGGTCTGAGCCAGCGTCTGATGAACACCTATCCCCATGAGCTGGACGGCGGCCGCCGTCAGCGCATCGGCATTGCCCGCGCGCTGGCCATGGACCCCTCCTTCATCGTCTGTGACGAGCCGGTATCCGCTCTGGACGTTTCCATCCAGGCTCAGATCCTGAACCTGCTGAAAAAACTCCAGCATGAGCGCGGACTGACCTACATGTTCATTACCCACGATCTGTCGGTGGTCAACTATTTCTCCGACAACATCATGGTCATGTATCTGGGCAAGATGGTGGAGTACGCCCCCAGTGAGGAGCTCTTCGCCTCCCCCACGCATCCCTACACCAAGGCCCTGCTTTCGGCCATCCCGGTGCCTGACATCCACCATAAGAAGGAGCGTATCCTCCTCCAGGGCGAGATCAGCTCTCCCATCGACCCCAAGCCCGGCTGCCGCTTCGCGCCCCGCTGCGCCTATGCCCGTCCCGAGTGCTTCGAGGTAGAGCCCAAGGTCTATCAGGTCAGCCCCCGGCACAAGGTAGCCTGCCATCTGTGCGCCGACCAGGGGCTGCCTCTGGCGGAATCTTCTCAGGGAAACTAAATGGAATTCCAGGAGGAACTGTAACATGGAACTTCAGATCGACACGCAATACATTCTGGACACCTTCCGCACGCTGGTCAACACGCCCAGCCCCGTGGGCTATTACCGGGAGATCAATCCCGTCGTGGCCCAGATGGCCAAAGAGCTGGGCTATGAGGTGACCTACGACAACCGCAATACGGTCTACATCACGGTAGATGGCCAGGACAACAGCAAAACCGTTATGATCGGTGGCCACCTGGATACCCTGGGCTTCATTGTCCGCCGGATCGATGACGACGGTATGATCCGCATCCGCAATCTGGGCGGCGTCAGCCACACCAGCATGGAGAGCGAGACCGTCACCGTTCACACCCGCGACGGACGCAAATATACCGGCATCTACACCTGTCAGTCCCACTCGGTCCACGTCTTTGACGACGCCCGTACCCTGGAGCGCAATGAGCAGAATATGATGATCCTGCTGGATCAGCCCATCAAATCGCGCCAGGATGTGCTGGATCTGGGCATCCGTCACGGCGACATGGTCTCCTTTGAGCCCCACTGCACGGTGACCGATAACGGCTACCTCAAGTCCCGCTTCATCGACGATAAGGGCGCTGTAGCCTGTATCTTCGCCATGCTCAAGTATCTGACCGAGCACAATCTGAAACCCAAGTACCGCACCCTGCTGGCCTTCCCCCACTACGAGGAGATCGGCCACGGCGGCTCCTATGTTCCCCCCGAGGTGGAGGAATTTGTGGCCATCGACATCGGTCTGAT
Organism: Pseudoflavonifractor hominis; assembly: GCF_014288125.1. Taxonomy (NCBI): domain Bacteria; kingdom Bacillati; phylum Bacillota; class Clostridia; order Eubacteriales; family Oscillospiraceae; genus Pseudoflavonifractor; species Pseudoflavonifractor hominis. The sequence goes on from NZ_JACOPR010000002.1 coordinate 51,817, forward strand.
CGGTCCGGACTATGAGGGCAATGAGTTCAATGTGTCCATCTGCTGCAAGGACGCCTTCTCCCCCTATGACTACGACCTGACCAGCCGCCTCATTGAGACCGCCGAGCGCATCGGCTGTGACTACGCGGTGGATATCTTCTACCACTACGGCACGGACGCCAGCATTGCGCTCAAGTCGGGCAACAATGTCCGGGTTGCGGCCTTCGGCATGCCGGTCTATTGCAGCCATGCCGTGGAGCGCACCCATGTGAAGAGCCTGGAGAATACCACCAAGCTTCTGGTGGGATATGCTCTCGGACTGTAAGAGTGATTGCTAAGGGCCGGGTCCCCTCCGTACATAGCAGAGGGGACCCGGCCCTTTTCTATTGTTCCGGCACTATACCGGAACCACATCAATCTTCATTTTAAATTTCGCTTTGCAGCAGGATTCATAAACCGCACAGGTGGAAAAGTACTTGGACCCAGCGCTGACCGGAATCCTGGCCCGTTCCGACAGTCCGCCATCCACTGGCAGATACCCAAAATACTTCATGATATGCTTGATCATCCGCCCAATGTTCTGCCGCGCCACCGCATTTTTATTGCTCCCCATGACGCACACCGGAAAGTTCGAAGTGTCATCAAAGCGGTTCTCCAACTCCTGGACGATGGGTGTCAGTGCCGGCAGACCCATATCAGAGGCTACCAGCATCCGGTTGACCACGTCAGGAGAGGTGAGAAACTCCATCACCTCCTCCACTCCCTTGACTTCCTGGTGAATATCCAGAATTTTGGTGCTTTGCAAAAAGTCTTGCGTGATGATATTCATAAGCGCGCTCCCTTCTAACAAATCATTTTGCATTGTTTTAATGTAATTTTTAAGCATATTAAAACATATCATTTATTTGATGTCAAGCATCTTCCCCGTGTTCCATCGCTTTTTTTCGCTACGCGTCATAAAAAGATCTCCAGGAGACCACAACTGCAGTCTCCTGGAGATCTTTTTAAACTCTTTTTGTCTCGTCTCAATGAATTCGGTCTGTATTCTCTGCCGCTGCGCGGCCGTAGACCTGCTCCGGACGTCCACGGCCGGCCGCCCGGTGCATATCCACCACCTGTAAAATTCCGGTCTGGGTCATGGCCTTGAGAAAATAGTTGGCGCTGCGCCGGGTGATTTCCAAACGCTCCGCCAGCTCCTGGGAGGTCAGGCGGCCGTTCGGCATGGCGCCCAGCACTTCCAGCACCCGGTTGATGGTGGCCTGTGAGATCCCCGCGTGGCTGGACATATAGGAGAACACGGACGGCGATGGTGGAGCGGCTTCCCCTCCGCCCAGAGGACCAATGAGGACATCCTGCTCATTGACCAGATAGCTCCCCCCCGATACCTCGGATTCCCGGGTGGCCGTAATGGCATTGAGACGGGCCTGATAGATTCCCTGCCCGATCCCATAGCCCACAAAGATCCGGAAGTCCAGCCGCGCATTCAAAAAGGCGCTGAGCTCACACACGGTATATTCCCGGGTGCACTGGGCCACCGTCTTTCGGTCGGTGAGGATATCCACTCCAAAGTGGCTGCGGCGGAAGAGCATGTCCTCCGCCTTGCTTCCAAAATAGTCCATCAGGCTCTGCTGGAGCTGAAGCAGCCGTTGCTCATAGAGGCTTTCCACCGTATAGGCCGGATTGGGCATCCACAGATTCACATGGATCTCGGCCGCCTGGTAGTCCTGGAGCTGGCGCATCTCGATCTCCCGCTGGGCCTGGGCGCAGGCGGAGCGGATGCTGTCGATGCTGGGAAACGGATAAAAAATCTGTACTCCCCGCTGCCGCAGCATCGGGAGCAGGCCGCTGTACCGGGTGATGATCCGTTCAAACTGCCCGGTCTCCCATACCTCCAGCAGCTTTTGGAACTGCCGGTATTCCCCCCGCAGGAATTCCTCCGGGGTCTGCTCCCGTCCGGCGTCCATGCTCACCGAGAGTGGGATTCCGTGGTCCTCTGTGAGAAAGCTCGGAATGCTCAGGTGAAGCTCATCCAGAAAATCGGCGTAGATCCTCTGAAAGTCCAGATCGGGCTGCTCCTGCTTGAGCCGCCAGAAGAGCCGGTGGACCTCTGCGTCGTTGATCCCCATGGGGACCACCACCCGCCGGTCCCGGGGAAACATGTGCCGGAAAGCGCTGCCGAATCGGTTGCCGCTGGTGATCACGCCATCCACTTCCCGCGGAATCTGCCGGAAAAACCCGTCGATCTCCTCAAAGGGATGGTAGGCATAGATGGAGAAGATTGCGTCCATCCGCAGCTGGGGCAGGACCCGCTCCAGATGCGGCTTCACATATTCCGTGGTGATAAATGCGATCTTATGGCGCATCCTCTTCCCCTCTTCCGGTCAATCGATCCCCTCCCAGCGGCGGATGCTGTCGTCGGACCGCCCCAGCTGGTCCAGGAGCCGCCCGGCAAAGAAGTCGGCCAACTCCTCCAGGGAGGAAGGAGCATGGTAGAAGGACGGGCAGGCCGGCATGATGACCGCGCCGCACTGGGAGAGGGTGAGCATATTTTGCAGGTGGATGGTGCTGAAGGGGGTCTCCCGGACCGCCAGGACCAGCTTTCCCCGCTCCTTGAGCACCACGTCGGCAGCCCGCTCCAGCAGATTGTGGGAAGAGCCGTGGGCAATGGCGGAGAGGGTGCCCATGGAACAGGGCACCACCACCATTCCGTCGGTCCGGAAGGAGCCGCTGGCGATCCGGGCGCCGATGGCGTGGATATCGTAGTACCGCAGCTCCTCTCCGCACTGGAAGCGGCTGCGCAGCGCGGCCTGGATCTCCTCGGGCGCGGCCCCCTCCGGCCACTGCCAGGGCAGCTCCTCCCGCACGACGATCTGTCCGGCCCGGGTCAGGCAGAGATGGACCTCACACCCGGCCTTCAGCAGCCGCCGGATCACCGCCTCGGCATAGAGCGAGCCGCTGGCCCCTGTGATCCCTACGATATACCTTCCGCCCATACGGACTCTCCCTTCTCCCGCGGCTCCGGTCCGGACCGGCCGCTTATACGTACTGACTCAAATCGACCTTGGGATAGCGCACCCGCTCCAGGCAGCGGCTCTCCTCATTCAGCGTGGCGTCAATGCCCATCTTGGTCTGCACGCCCCGCTCGTCGGAGCAGGGATCCAGCTCATGCCCCTGGGCATTGGGCACGTAGAAAATGTCCCGCTCGGGCACCACCCGGTTGGACACCGCCCACATCACGTCGGCCGGGTTATAGATATCCACATCCTCATCCACCACGATGACATTCTTGATGTTCACATAGGTCATCATGGCCGCCAGCGCCACATTTTTGGGCTCGCCGGGGTTCTTCTTCCGCAGGCGGACCAGGGCCAAAAATCCAGATCCATAGGGCGGAATGTGGACATCCAGCACGCCGCTGCTCACATAGCTGGTGAATTTCTTCAGCAGGGGCTCACGGGGAAGCACATTGCCCAGGTTGATGTGCTCAAAGGAGGCGCCGTTGATGGTCTGATAGATGGGATCAGCGCAGTGGGTGATGGCGGTCACATGGATGACCGGGCTGTTCCAGGGGGCACTGTAATGTCCGGTGAACTCACCCAGGGGGCCCTCCAGCTCTCTGGTGTTGGGGAGGATCTCACCCTCGATGACGAACTGGGACTCGGCGGGTACATAGATGTCGTTGGTGATGCATTTGACCACCTGCATGGGCCGGCCCCGGATGGCTCCGGCGATCTCCATCTCGTCCCCGTCGTAGCGCAGTCCGGCGCCCACATAGACCACTGGGTCGGCGCCGATGGAGATGGCGATGGGAAGGGGCTTGCCCTCCGCCTCAGCCTCATTGTAGAACTCCTTGAGATGCCGCCACTCGTTGATCATGATGCTGATCTTATCCTTGCCCTTCACATGCATTCGCTGGAAGGAGAGGTTCTGACGGGTCCCGTGGAGCTCCTTGGATACGATGACGCCACCGGTGATGATGGGGCCGCCATCCTTGGGTGCATGGACCGGAACCGGCAGCTTGGTGACGTCCACCTGGTCCCCCGTCTGGATGTAGGCCTGGCAGGGCGCACTCTCCACGATCTGAGGCTTGATGGGACGGTCCAGGCATTTGGCCAGGAAATCCGTGATCTCCTCTTTTTCACAGCCCAGGGCCACCGCGATGCTGTCCATGGACCCCAGGAGGTTGCCGCACACACCGAATTGCTTGTCCTTCACATGGGGAAAATAGCCCGCCCGTCCGCTGGGTTCCAGCGTGGCGATGAGGGAACCGATCTCGTGGTTCCAGTCCACTTCCTTCTCGGTGGTAAAGAGCAGGTCCCGCTCCTTCAGGGCCTGGAGAAATGTTTTGAGATCATGCACTTCCACAGTCTCGTCACTCCTGTTCTTTTTATTATTGGTCGGCCGCACAAGCCAAGGCTTTCTTTCCGTATTCTCGAATCAGAGCCATATCCGCCAGCTTATCGGCCAATTTCAAAACACCGTTCATACCGGGCTGGTCCATTTCCACGCCGTCAGGACCTTTGTCCTGGGACCAGACAAATCCGCCCGCGTATCCATAAACCTCATTGCACACAATATTGATCCCGCGGGCCATCATCATGGCAAGCAGATTATTTACCGCCATCTCCTCGCCGCCATTGCGTGTTCCGCCTACCGCCAGGGCCGAGCCGAGCTTATCCCGCATCAGCTCCGGATACACGTGGAACAGGGGCCGCATGCGGCTGAAGAATGCTGCAATCTGGGGGGTGGAGCTGTAACAATATACGGGAGAACCAATCAAATAGGCGTCTGCTGCCATAAACTTTTCGAGCAGCTCCTGGCAATCATCCTGAATACAGCACCAAGTTTTATTTTTCTTACAGTATCCGCATCCGTTACAGGGCGCAATTTTTTTCCCGCGCACGGTAATGAATTCTGTTTCTATGCCCTCTCGTCCCTCCAGATGCTCCAGCGCCTTTTTCAGGACATATTCTGTGGCTTGATTACGCGGACTTCCGCAGACTGCCAAAATCTTAGCCATGATAAAAAATTTCCTTTCTGTATTGTATCACAAATCATGCTGCAGTGGACATCTGCTTTTTCTCAGGCAGAGCTGCAAGCGCATTGGTAAGAGGCCGGACCAGTTTCGAAATTTGGCCAATGCAAATTGCCGCAATGACCGTGCCCTCCCGCACGCCTACCACTTTATGCAAAAACAAAAGGGAAACAAGAACCGCCAGGATAACCAAGCTCACATCCACGGCAGACTTGGCATTTCCCCACTTCAATCCCGTCCGATTTGCCAAAATGCCAATAAACGCATCTCCCGGCATCAGCAGGACATTTGCGGATACCATAAGAGAAATACTCAACGCAAATACAATGCATCCAATCGCCAAAATAAGCAGCTGCATGGGGTAACTGCTTGGGACCAGGTTTGCCACCAGCATCATATTGAGATCCACTGCCACGCTGAGGAAGAAGGTCGGAATCAGCTGTATCAGCTTTACCGGATGAAACGACTTGGGTTCTAACACAAATTCACCGACAAAAAAGGCGAAATTAAGGAAGAATGTATATGTTCCCAGTGAAATGGGAGCGTATACATAGGTCATGACATTGGTCAGACTGCTCATGGGAGACGTGCCTGTTTGAGATTTGATAATGATGGCAATGCCAGTCCCCATAAGAAAAATTCCGGCAGCCAACATGAGAAAGTGTAACGGGTGCTTTTTTTGCTCATTTTACAGCCCTCTTTTTTACTCATTTGATTCACATTTTATCTGGAGCGAACATATTACACAGATGAAACCAGATACCCAATTCTTTTGCAGATGGTGCTTTTTTGCTCTAGAACCATAGAATGCGGTCCTAAAACTTTGCGTACACATCCCTGTGCCAAGCAACGGTTTTGTGATGCCACTTTTTAAAGCATCATGGCAAAATCATTCTGAATAATGTCTTTAAACCGTTTCAAAGAATACGGCGCTATTCCTCCTTATTCTATAGCTGGTATGAAATCCTCGAGGCTGATGCAAGTATATGGCTTCTATATTCATTAAGTCAATATTGCCTTTTATAATTGCTTTATCTTTGTATAAGCATACAATTTAGTCGGGTTAAAAAGTTTCTTTCCCTTTCCCTGCACGTATTTAAGGAACATTTAAAGAAGTATCTTTGTATGCTTTTTCCAGTTCTCTTATTTGTAAAACTATGCTCGGACAAGGGATCTATCCTCCAATCTTATCCCAATAATTTACATTTTCTTTCCTCATGTCAGATCTATTCTGCGCATAGAGGAAGCTCCTTCTATGGACTATTGCTCTGACCATTAAGATCCCTGCCTTCCAGGCGCCGCTCTCTTCCATCACCCCAGGCTGCGTCGAAAGAAATGGAGAGCATCTTCTGATCCCGCTCCACACAGTAAATGGGCAGCTCCCGCTCCGAGGCCGCCACGCCTACGACCGCCGGATGGTTGACCGTTACGAACATGGCCACCGCCACCGCCAAACAACCTGCTGCCGCCAGGATCTTTCGCTTTAAAATAATACATTTCATGATAAAACCCTCCCTCATAACCATTGTCGTCCTATCCATATGCAGTAAAACACGCTCCCATGTACTCACCTTCTTTTGTCCCCCTCCTCAGGAACTTTTTGACTTCCCTGTGCGTCAAAAGGAAAGCCGGAAATTTTAAGGTTTTATTAAGAACTTGTCATCCTTTTGAAAATACCTTTTTATAAATGGTGTGATACAATAGGGTGAACTATTATCCAGGCATAGGAGGAAATGAATATGACGGAACAACAGACCCCCGTTCTCACACCTGAGACGTCCCCTACATCCGCCCCGTCTCCCACTGCCCCGCCCAAGAAAAAACGGAAAAAGAAACACCTTAAGGGAATCATTACCCTTGTTATTCTGCTGGCCATTCTGGCCGGCGGAGGTTATCTGCTCTGGCGCTTTGTCCTTCAGCCCCCTCCAGTGGAGCAGGGCGAGATTTATGCTGTCCCCGCCTCCATCGGTACCATCCAGAGTGTGGTACAGGGCAGCGGCAATGCCAAAGCCAAGGAATCGGCCGCCATCACACTGACTGAGGGCGGTACCGTACGGGAGGTCTTCGTCAATCCCGGCGATGTCGTCACAGCTGGACAGCCGCTGTACACCATTTACAGTGAAGCCGCTGAGAAGGCCGTCTCGGACGCCCAGGAAAAGGTGTCTAACCTGAACCGGGAGCTCTCCAAATTGCAGGAGCAGGTCTCCGATCTGGTGGTCAAGGCTCCCTTCGCCGGAAAACTGATGAATGTGCAGACCTTTACCCCGGACCAGGATGTCTCCAGCGGAGCAGAGGTCACCACACTGGTCAACGATAAGAAGCTCAAGCTCTCCCTCTATTTCAGCTATGCCTATGAAAACAGCATCGCGGTGGGGCAGAGCGTGTCGGTCAATATCCCCGCTGTCATGAAGGACTTTTCCGGCAAGGTGGAAAAGATCAACAAGGTCAGCTATATCTCCCCCGAGGGCGCCGTCCACTTTGAAGTGGTCGTGGTCTTCGATAACCCCGGCACCCTGACCGCTGGAATGGATGCCTCGGTGGCCATCGCCCTGGCCGACGGCACTTCCGCCTACCCCTACGCCTCCGGTAAGACCGAGTACTATGAAACCCGCACTATCACCACCAAGGCCAGCGGCCCCGTGGTCTCTTCCAACCTCCTCAACTACGCCAATGTGACGGCCGGACAGACCCTGCTCACCCTGGGCTCCGACACCCTGAACGACCAGATCACCGCCAAGCAGGATGAGATCGCCACCGCACAGAAGGCATTGGAGGACGCACAGAAGGCTCTTGCCAACTTTAACGCCGTGGCCCCCATCGACGGCACAGTAACCGCTTGTACCCTGACCGTCGGCTCCGAGGTCAAGAGCGGCGATACCGTCATCATCATCTCCAACTCCACCACGATGCTGGTCACCATTACTGTGGATGACCGGAACATCTCCTTTATCAAGCCGGGCAACACCGTGGATCTGGACTGGAACGGCTCTACTTACATCGGTACCGTCACCTCCATTGATATGAGCAAGGCGGAGAGCAGCAACGGTATGACCAACTACCCCGTGACCCTCACGGTGGACAATATGGACGGCAGCCTGGTGGATGGCGCCTGGGTCAACTACTCCTTCGTGACCAGCCAGTCCGACGACTGTGTGCTGATCCCCGGCAGCGCCGTCAAGAGCGTGCTGGACAAGGACGGCAACCCGCAGACCGTCGTGTTCATCAAGGCTGACAGCAAGCCGGAAAACACCCTGGAACTGGATCTGCCCGAGGTGGAGCCTGGCCAGAAGCGCACCCTTCCCACCGAGGAGGACGGCTACTATCCCGTCGCGGTGGAGACCGGTATCTCGGATACCCAGAACGTAGAGATCAAATCGGGCGTGGAGGAAGGCATGGAGGTCTTTGTCAACTATACCGTGACCGAATCCAGCTCCAGCTGGTAAATGGGGTGTCTTTATGCTCATTGACATCAAGAACCTCTATAAGATCTACAACGAGGGCAAAGAGAGTGAGGTGCGGGCTCTGGACGGTGTCTCCCTGTCCATCGACCGGGGAGAGTTCGTCGCCATCGTCGGACAGTCCGGTTCCGGCAAATCCACGCTGATGAATGTACTGGGCTGTCTGGACATCCCCACATACGGGGACTACTATCTGGATGGCACTGATATCACCTCTCTGAGCGACCGTCAGCTGGCCCGCATCCGCAACCGGGAGATTGGCTTCATTTTTCAGGGCTACAACCTCATTCAGGAGCTGGATGCCCTGGAAAATGTGACCCTTCCACTGATCTACCGGGGTGTGCCGGCCTGGGACCGGGAAGACCTGGCCATGGAGGCCCTGGAGAAGGTGGGCATGGCCGAACGTGCCCATCACCGCCCCAGTGAGATGTCCGGCGGACAGCAGCAGCGTGTGGCCATCGCTCGCGCCATCGCTACCCGTCCCCCCATTATCATGGCGGACGAGCCCACCGGCGCTCTGGACTCCAAGACCGGCAAACATGTGCTGGAGATCCTTCGAGATCTCTACCGGGAGGGGACCACCATCCTGCTCATTACCCACGATGACCACATCGCCGCCACCGCCCGCCGGGTGGTGCGCCTTTCCGACGGCGTCATTATCTCCGACGCCCCCCAGGAGGTGGATTGGACATGAATCTGCTGCAAGCTTTTAAGATGGCCTTCAAGTCCATCGCCTGCAAAAAGACCCGCTCCTTCCTCACCATGCTGGGCATTATCATCGGCGTTGCCTCGGTGGTCATCATGGTCTCGGTGGTTCAGGGACAGAACCAGAAAAACCTGGAGTACTTTGAGAAGATGGGCAACAACAAGATCAGTGTGGACGCCTATTATTTCTATGGCGGCGACAGCGGAAATACTGTCTTCCAGGACCTGTATGACTACTGCCTGGGCATGCAGAATCTGGTGGTCGGCGTGACCCCCACCATCAATCTCTACAACGAGATGATCATCAAGTATGGCGCCAAGACCCTGTCCACCCAGCACTATGAAAACTGGGAGGACATGATCCAGGTGGTCCTCGGTTCAGACCAATACGGCGCCTGCAACAACTATACGCTGGCCGGCGGCCGGGAGCTGTCCTATCTGGACATTCAGAACACCAACAACGTCTGTGTCCTGGGCGGCCGCCTCAAGGAGACCCTCTTCAACTTTGTGGACCCGGTGGGCAAGACCATCACCATCAACGGTCAGCCCTTCCTGGTGGTGGGCTGGTATGAGCGCAAGGACCTGGAAAACTGGCCGGAGCTGGACAATATGCTCCTTCTGCCCTATACCTTCAACCGTACCCTCAACCAAAACAGCGCCATCAACTCCTTCGTGGTCAAGGCCAGAAGCGCCTCTGCCACGGTGGAGGCCATGACCCGCCTGGATGCCTTCCTCAGCTCCATGTTCCCCAAGGATGCCACCGGCATGCCTACGCGGGGAGACTACAACATCCGCAGCGACAATGCCTCGGCCGATTCCATCCAGCAGCAGAGCAACATGCAGGCCATGGTTCTGGGCGGAATTGCCGCCATCTCCCTGTTGGTGGGCGGTATCGGTATTATGAACATCATGTTGGTCACCGTGACCGAACGCACCCGGGAGATCGGCATCCGCAAGGCCATCGGCGCCGAACGGCGGAGCATCATTACCCAGTTTCTGATCGAGGCCGCTGTCATCTGCGGAATCGGCGGCCTGCTCGGCATTGGTCTGGGCTATATCGGCACACTGATCGCAGGCCGCTTCCTGCTGGACGGGACGCTGCTGCTGCCCAGTACCCCCATTGCTCTGGGCGCCTTCCTGTTTTCTGTGGTGCTGGGCGTCCTCTTTGGTATGTATCCCGCCATCAAGGCCAGCGGCCTCCAGCCGGTGGAAGCACTGCGTGCGGATTGATCCCAAGTGCAAAGGAGAGAAGTGCATGAACTGTAAACGTATTCTGGCCGGGGCCCTTGCCGCGGCAACTCTTGCAGGACTGCTGGTCCTGCCCGTGGGCGCGGCCGACGGCTCCGCGTTCCACGACATCAGCGATGCCGACACCGCCGAAGCGGCGGAGATCCTCCGCCTGCTCGGCGTAGTGGACGGCACCGGCGGCGGTTCCTTCCGCCCCTCGGCGACCCTCAGCCGGGCGGAATTCTGCAAAATGGCGGTGGATGTGATGGGCAAGGGCGATCTGGAGCCCGCCCAGCGCAACCGTACCATTTTCCTGGACGTTGGTCCCAAGCACTGGGCCCGTGGCTATGTGAATCTCGCCTCCTCCCTGACCACCAGCGGCGAGCTGGCGGATACCTCCAGCACCTCTTCGGACAAGGGCGAGAGCGCCCCTGCCGCTGACCGTCTGATTCTGGGCGTGGGCAACGGCACCTTTGAGCCCGACCGTGCCATTACTTATGGAGAGGCCGTGGCCATTCTCACCCGTGTGCTGGGCTACACCACCTCGGATATCGCCACTGGCTCCACCTGGTATGACGGATATCTCTCGGTGGCCGGAGAAAACGGGCTCACCCAGGGCCTGGGCCTGAAGGGCAATTCCACGCTGACCCGCGGCGAGGCGGCGGAGCTCTTCCGCAACCTTCTCTTTACCGATGTGAAGGGCTCGGAGGAGTGCTATCTGGTCCAAAAGCTGGGCGGCACCCTCACGGAGGACACCGTTCTCCTCTCGCTGGATAAAAACCAGAGCAGCGGCTCCACCACCGTTACCGTGGCCAACGGCCTGGATACCCGCTCCCCCAAGACCCAGCGCACCGAGCTCTCTTCCTCGCTGCTGGGCGTCCGGGGTGAGATGGCCCAAGACAAAAACGGCAATTTCCTCACTCTGCGCCCCAATGAGGACGACTCTGTCCGGCGCGTCACGGTCTCCGGCACGGTGGACGCCAACTATATCACAGCCGGCGGAGAAAAGATCACCATCCTCCCGGAAACTCCGGTCTGGAAAAACGGCGAAGCCACGACCTTTGAAAAGGTATGGTCCTATCTCTACAACGGCACCCCCATGACCCTCTGCTACGGCCCCTCGGGCAAGCTGGACTATGTCTATCTCTCCTCCGCCTCCCAGTCCAGTGACAGCGTCATGGTGGCACGGACCAAGCCGAACGGCACCACCAATCCCTTCTCCTCCCTGGCGGGCGGACGCACCGACTATCAGCTCTACAAGAACGGTGTCCCTGCCACAGTCGCTGACCTGCGCCAGTACGACGTGGCCACCTATGACAGCGGCGCCAATATCATCCGGGTCACCGACCTGCGTCTCACCGGCCTGTATGAAAACGCCTATCCCAACCCCACCGCACCCTCCAAGCTGACCATGCTGGGACAGGAGTTTACCGTTCTTCCCGGGGCTGTGGCCGATCTGGCTGCCTTCCGTCCCGGCGATCAGGTGACGCTCCTCTTTACCTCTGACGGCCGGGTGGCCGGTGCCCTGGATCCCTCCCTGGCACGCTCCACCACGGTGGGCGTCGTGGAGAAATGCTCCGCCAGCAGTGCGGAGGTCAAGCCCCTCCTGGACCTCTTCAACGCCAAGGGCGAAAAGGTGGTCTTTACCGGCGATCCCGGTCTCAACGAGGCCTCTGCCGACAAGATGGTGGGCCAGCTGGTCACCATCTCCTCCGGAAAGCAAGGGAAACTCTCCCTCACCCGTCTGGGCGGCGGCAGCGTCAGCGGTACCCTCAGCGTGGCCTCCCGCACCCTCAACGACGTTCCCCTCTCGGAGAATGTCCGCATGTTTGAACGGGTGGGCAACAGTGAGCCTCATGAGATCACCTTTGACCAGCTCACCCGGACCAGCGTCCCCTCCTCCAAGATCCTCTACGCCGGAAAGGATTATGCCGGAAAGTACAACATCCTGGTCTTTGACGATGTGACCGGCGACCAGTATGACTACGGCTTTGCCAAATATACGCCCGGCCGTCACAATCCCGACAACCCCTGGGATTTCAGCAACGCGTCCATCACCGTGAAAAACGGCGCTCAGCCTCAGGGCGGCACCGAACTGATCACCGGTTCCGCTGATCTCCGCACGGATGATGCGGTGGGTATCGCCGCCTCGCTGGAGACCCAGGGTGGACAGCAGAAACTGGCCGCATCGATCTCTCTCCAGTCCGCCTCCGGCATCCGCCGGGCGGCCTACGATCCGGACAGCCATATGCTGAAGGTGGGCGACTCCCTCTATCCTGTCTCTCAGAAGGTCTGGTGCTACAACAAGACTACCGGCCACTGGTTTGAGGCCGATACCGGGTACGAGCGCTTTGAGCTGGCCCGGGCCTACTCCGATGACCTGACCGTCTACTACGACAAATCCCCCGAGCAGGGCGGCAAGATCCGCCTGGTCGTGGTGGAGTAATTCCGTTCTTCTCTCAGTTATGAAAAAACACCCGGCGGCGGATTCTATGATCCGCCGCCGGGTATTTTTATCGGTGTTGTTTACAGCATTTTCCCGTCGCTTCCGTTCAGCATATAGGAGCCGCTGTCGGTCTCCACATACCAGACCGGTGTCAGGGTATATGGCCGGCTGTTGGAGAGGTGATACCCCGCCGTAATGGAGTAGATCTGGCTGAACATCCGCCCGCTCTCATTGCGCTGCCCCAGAAAGCGCATCAGCATGGTGGGGACGTTGAGCATATCAGACTCTTTTAAAACGCTCACTTCCCCAAAAATTCGCTGGCCTTCCATGGTGTGCAGCCCGCCATTCTGATAGTGGAGCTCCGCCACGGCATTAAAGACCGGCACACCGTCCAGATTCTGCCGGAAGGTGAGGATCTCCTCCTCTCCGCTGCTGCGGCGGTCGGTCAGTTCTCCGCTGAATTCCAGACAGGAGAGCTTTGCCAGCCCGTGGACCAGGGGTTCCTGTCCATCGAGCATCATCTCTCCCGGGTTAAACTCTGCGGAGAAGCGGCCGTTACTGAAGGTCTCCAGCCGTCCGGCTGCCCCGGTATAGACCAGGCGGACACTTCCTCCCTCATCCTCCCAGCTGCAATGCCCCAAGAGGGCCTGCGCCTGCTTGGGAGGGGTCTGAAGATTCTCCTGTTCCACCAACAGAGTGGGAAGCTCTTTCTCTTCCGGCAGAATGCTGCGGGAGACAGTAATCCCATTTTTCTCCAGCGCCTGCAGCACCTGTGTCAGGGATGCGTTGGCGTCCTGTCTCTGCTCCAACTCCTGCTGCAGTGCCATGACCAGTAAAATTCCATTGAGCAGAAGCAAAATGAGGAGAATAATATTTTTTATTTTAGACCATTCCAACGGCACACCTCCTCATCCGGCCATCCAGGACGCCTGGGCGCTGTTTCCGTCATCCCGATAGCACAGGCTCAAATCTGCGCCGGCCTCCAGATTCAGAGCTGACAGGGCCGCGATCGCCTGTGTCTCCGGCAGCACCAGGGTCTCTTCTCCGGTTGCCGTATAGCAGCGCAGGTGCATCTCATAGGATGTAATCCGGTCCTCACGCACCGTAAACGAGGCGGCCTCTCCGTCCTCGAGGCTTACATCTGCTCCCCCCAGCGTATAACCAAAGCGGATCTCCCATCCGCCTTCCGGCTGCTCCAGTGTCTCTTTCAGATAGATCTGTGCCTCATTGGCTGTCGTACCGCACCAGGCCTCCAATGCTTTGTAGAAGAGATTGCGCCCTGCCTCTACTGCCTCAGACAGGGAGACGCTGCCCTGCCCCACTGGATACCGTGCTGTGGAGAGGGCCTCCCCATCTTCGTAAAAGATATCTCCGTTTTCGCTCAGCCGCAGCCCGTCTCCGTCCCGGAGGACCCATGCGCCCCCGATGGAATAATCGCTGCCCCGGAACCCTAACGTGCGCTCCAGTTCTGCGCGGACCGTCTCGTCGCTCAGCTCCAAGGTCTGCGTCACCTGATAGCGCTGTGCTGCTGGCGCATCGGGCAGGAGCAGGACTTCCGGGGCCAGTGTGCGGTAGGATTCCTCCTCCCGCTCAAAGGCAAACCGGGCGCCATTATCCCCATACTCCAGCAGCGTATTATTCAGATATCCCTCACATACCACCGACGTATTACAGGCATAATACAGGCCCTGCTGATCATCCATATAGTAGAGGGTCGCCGTTTCCGCGCCCTCTTCCGCGGTCAGAACCAAGCGCCGGGCAGAGCCGGGCAGGATTTCCACGTCTCCGCCCTCCGATGCCCAGCGTACCATCAATTCCATGGGTACGCTGCCCAGAAAATCAAAATAGAGTCCCGGTGTCTTCAGCGCCTGCTGCCAGTCCAGGGCAGAGACCGTCTGAGCGTCCCGTGCGCTGGCCAGGCCCTCACTGAGAAATCCGCTGAGCGCCCCAAAGACCTGTTCCACCTGCACGGTATCGTACTGGATCCCATAGCGGCTGACACTTTCTCCCCCCTGTCCGCACACCGCGATGCGCACAGGATGGGGGAGAGATGCCGGACGGCCTGGATCGAGGGAGGGCGATACCTCCGATTCCTGCCCTGCAAAGAAGCTGCTCAGAGAGGAAAACCACACCTTATCTCCCGCTACGGTATAGATCTGGCTGCGCCCCACCAGGGACACCGCAGAGCAGATCAGCAGCAGGATGAGCACATCTTTCCCCAGTTCCACTGCCCTGCGCCGTTTGCTGAGGCGGGGCTTGCGGACCGTATTACGCAGTTTCATAGCCGGGGCCCTCCATCTTCAGCTCCATACGCACGGTCAGGCCGGGGCCCGGACGGTCTACCAGACGGAGCACACCCTCGTGCCGGTCAATGATCTCTTTTGCAATGGACAGACCCAGGCCTGTGCCGCCCGACTCCCGGGAGCGGGCCTTATCCACCCGGTAAAAGCGCTCAAAGATCCTGGGCCGGTCCTCTACGGGGATGCCGATGCCGTTATCCGACACCTCCATCCACACCCAGTTCCCATCCCGTCCGGCCCGAATGAGGATCTTTCCATTGTCCGGGGTGTATTTGATGGAGTTGGAGATCACATTCATCATGACCTGAACGATCCGCTCCCGGTCGCCGATCACCTGCGGAAGCTCTTCCTCCAGCAGCAGACGCATATCATGGCCGTGGCGCTGGGCCTCCATGCGGTTGGCCTGGTATACATCCTCTACCGCCTGCCCAAATGAGAAGGGCGCCATTTTCAGCTCGCTGTGTCCCGAATCAAAGCGGGAGAGGGTCAGCAGATCCTGTACAATATGGGTCATCCGGTCGCTCTCGGCCAGAATCACACTCAGGAAATTTTTCTCCATCTCCGGCGGGATCTCCCCGGCGCTGTCCACCAGAGTCTCCGCATAGCTGCGGATATTGGTCAGAGGCGTGCGCAGCTCATGGGACACATTGGCTACAAACTCCCGCCGCATCTCCTCGGTCTTGCGCTGCTGGGTGACATCGTGGATGACCACCAGCACGCCGCCCTGGCGCTCCCGGTAAAAGGGGGCCAGGAGGAGCTCCAGACTGCGGCCGTTGACCTCCCGGGTACCGTTGAGGCAGCCGTTGGCCTCCACCGCAAGCACATCGTGAAGGGGGGCAATATCCCCAAAGAGGAACTCATAGTTATAGCTCGGCTCTTCTCCCTGTTCCTCATTGCTCACAGGAATGGGCCGCCCCAGCATTTCTTCTGCAGCGGGATTGGCATGGATCACCGCGCCGGAGGCGGAAAAGGCCACCACGCCATCGGTCATATAGAGGAAGAGGGTATCCAGCTTATTGCGCTCATTCTCCACCTCGGTCAGCGTCTCCTGGAGCTGCTGCGCCATGGCGTTGAAGGTTCCGGTCAGAATGCCGATCTCATCCCGGGAGGCCACCTCCAGCTTGTAGGAGAAGTCCCCCTCGGCCACCCGCTCGGCCCCCTCGGTCAGGCGTTCAATGGGAATGACCATGGTCTTGGACATCAGGAAGGAGAGAAGCACCGAGATCATCAGTCCGAAAAAGAGCGATTTGACGATCAGATCGATGAGGGCCCCATTCAGGTCTGAGATGCTGGCGCGGTTATCATAGATATAGATGATATAGTCACTCTCTCCCCGTTCAATCGGAAAGGCCACATCCATATAGCGGGAGGATACGTCGCTCTCATACCCGCCGTCCTTGCCGTTGAGGGCGAGGCTCAGGTTCAAAGAGCTGAAATCCAGAATGGGATCACTCTGGGTATCCGAGGTCTCCAGACACCGCCCGGTCTGTCCGTCCAGAACATAATAGTTCCGGTTGCGTCCATCTACGCCGAGGGAGCCGTTATAGGATTCCAGGATCATGGCGATCTGCTTGGCCCCGTTTTCCTCTCCCTCTACCGGAGTGCGCAGGGCCGCCATCAGGTCGGCGTCCTGTCCGAACACCTCTTCCATTCTGGTGTAGAAGTCATGGATATAGTAGCTCACCACGGAATTGATGAGGAAAGCGCCCACCACCGTCATCAGTGACACGATGAGCAGCGTCATGATGAGCACCAGTTTCATATGCAGGCTGCGAAACATGCGCGCGCCTCCTCTCCTTTCCTTACTGCTCTTCCCCGTGGAACAGGTACCCCAGTCCCCGACGGGTCAGGATGAACTGGGGCGAAGCGGGGTCCCGCCCAGTGGGCAAGCCCACTGGGTCCCCGTTCTTCCCATATGCGGGAGGATGAAATGAATCCATCCTCCCTCCGGCGCTTACGCGCCGCCCCACTTTGTGGGGCCCCGAGGACGCCCCCGCTTTCTTTCCTTACTGCTCTTCCCCGTGGAACAGGTACCCCAATCCCCGACGGGTCAGGATGAACTGGGGCGAAGCGGGGTCCCGCCCAGTGGGCAAGCCCACTGGGTCCCCGTTCTTCCTATATGCGGGAGGATGAAATGAATCCATCCTCCCTCCGGCGCTTACGCGCCGCCCCACTTTGTGGGGCCCCGAGGACGCCCCCGCTTTCTTTCCTTACTGCTCTTCCCCGTGGAACAGGTACCCCAGTCCCCGCCGGGTCAGGATGAACTGGGGCGAAGCGGGGTCGTCCTCCACCTTCTCGCGCAGGCGCCGGACGGCCACGTCCACCGCCCGCACATCGCCCACATATCCCTCGTAGTTCCAGACATGTTCCATCAGCGCCTCCCGGGAAAATACCTTCCCCGGCTGAGACGCCAGAAACTTCAGCAGCTCATACTCCCGCTGCGTGAGATCCAGCGGAGCGTTATCCTTATAGCCCACCATCTCGTCTGTGTCGATGCGGATGCGGCCCTGTACGATCTGATTGGCCCCGCTATCTGTGCGGGGCTCCTTGGCCGCCTCATGCAGCAGCACCTCGGTACGGCGGATATTGGCCTTCACCCGGGCCAACAGCTCCCGCATGGAAAAGGGCTTGGTGATATAGTCGTCGGCCCCCAGCTCCAGCCCCAGCACCTTGTCGGTCTCCTCTTCCCGTGCGGTGAGCATGAGCACCGGCGTGCTCCGGTTCTTTTCCCGGAAGGCTTTGCAGACATCAAACCCGCTGCGCTTTGGCAGCATCAGGTCCAGCAGAATGAGGTCCGGGTTCTGCTCCAGCGCCAGCTGGAGTCCGGCCTCTCCGTCATAGGCCTCCAACGTCTCATAGCCCTCCCGCACCAGATTGAAGCTGAGGATATCCACGATATTCTTTTCATCCTCTATAATCAGAACCCGCTTTTTCATGGGTCTCCTCCTTCTTGTCTCGCGCTCTGTATGCTCCAGGAATCAAAGGCCCAGCAGCACCTTGACTTTCAGCGCGGCGGCTACCGTCTTTCCGTCCGCGATCTCGCCGGACATGACCCGCTCCACCAGCGTCTGGAACGGAATCCGCTCCCGCTCCAGGAACTCATCCTCATCGGGGTGGCACGCCCCCTGGTGGAGCCCCCGGGCCAGATACATGTGCAGCACTTCGCTGGAAAAGCCCGGAGAGGTATAGATACAGCCCAGATAGGTCAGCTCATCGGGCACCGCGCCCACCTCTTCGCTCAGCTCGCGCAGAGCGGCCAGGCGGTGATCCTCCCCGTACTCCAGCTTGCCGGCAGGCAGCTCGGCAATGACCTTTTGGAAGGGATAGCGGAACTGGCGCACCAGTGTGACGGTGCCATCCTCATAGAGGGGCAGGATCACCACGCCGCCGGGATGCTCTACCACCTCCCGGGAGGCCTTCCGCCCGTTGGGGAGCTCAGCCTCATCCAGGCGCAGGGTAACAATACGACCTTTAAATTTGATCTCAGAGGACAGCGTCTTTTCCAACAACTCCACGCGTAACACTCCTTGTCTCCGGGCATTCGCCCGTCTGCGTTCTTCCGGCTTGGTTCCGTATTGTATTAGTGTACCACAAATGGCGGCCGCCCGCCAGTCCGGACCCCTGTCGGCGGCCAATTTTTCCCACTGCCGTCCGGGGGAAACATTACCGCTGTAAAAGCCCCCGCCGCCCCGGTATAATGGAAGCAATCCGTCCCCTATTCCCTCTTCCGGACCCAGGGGAACACTATGGCAAGAGGAGGCATTTCATGACCATTCACCCCATTGGTACATCCAGCATAGCCCTCTATCTCTCCCCCTCCGATCTGGAGGAGCGGGGACTTACTGGCGACACCTTTTCCGACGAGGCCGCCCTGACCCTTACCCGTGCCCTGTGCCGGGAGGCCGGCATCTGTCTGGAGGGCACCCTGGAAGTGGACGCCTACCCCGGGGGCGACGGGCTGCTGGTCTTTGCCTATGTCCGTCCGCCCCGTCAGATCTGGTTCATCTTTGATTCCCTTCCAACGCTGTGTGCCGCCGCCCGGAGCCTGCCCGCCCTCCCCCCGTCGGCCGCGCTCTTCTGGTGGAAGGACGCCTGGTGGCTCTCTCTGCCCGGCACGGAGCGCTGCGCCATCCATATCCTCAGCGAGTACGGCACCTCTCTGCCCTCCACCCCCTTCCGGGAGGGACAGCTGGCCGAATACGGCCGCCCCGTCTTTGATCGGCAGGCCCTGGAGCAGCTGCTCCTCTATGATCCCTGAGCCGATACAGGAAGATTCCCACGCCTTTCGTCGAACTGCTTGACAGACATGCTATAATATTGGTACGATAGACACCAGAGATCCGGAGCGGAGGTGAGACCGTGGAGCGCAAGGGCACAAAACTGATCGCGAAAAACAGCAAGGCCTTTCATGACTACTTTATTGAGGACCGCTACGAGGCCGGCATTGCCCTTTCCGGCACCGAGGTCAAATCCATCCGTCAGGGCAATGTGAATTTGAAGGACTCCTTCTGTCTCATCAAAGACGGGCAGATGCAGGTCATTGGCATGCACATCAGCCCCTACGAGAAGGGGAACATCTTCAACAAAGATCCCCTCCGGCCCCGCTCCCTGCTGATGCACAAGCGGGAGATCCTCCGCCTGTTCATGAAGGTGAAGCAGGACGGGTACTCTCTGATCCCCCTCTCCCTCTATTTCAAGGATTCCCGCGTCAAGCTGGAGGTCGGTCTTGCCAAGGGCAAGAAGCTCTATGACAAGCGGGACGCCGCGGCCGCCAAGGACGCCAAGCGGGAGATGGACCGCACCATGAAGACCCGACGCAATTACGGCTGATCCGGCCGCTTTTACGCGTGATGTATACGAAAGGACGTGTTTCCTATGGCTCAGAATCCCATCGTGACCTTTGAGATGGAAAACGGCGGCAAGATGGTTGCCGAGCTCTATCCCGAGATCGCTCCCAACTCCGTCAACAACTTCATCAGCCTGGTGAAGAGCGGCTTTTATAATGGCCTGATCTTCCACCGTGTTATCCCCGGATTCATGATCCAGGGCGGCTGCCCCCAGGGCACTGGCATGGGCGGCCCCGGCTACTCCATCAAGGGTGAGTTCTCCGGCAACGGCTTCAAGCAGAACACTCTGAAGCATGACCGCGGCGTGCTCTCCATGGCCCGCGCCATGCACCCCAACTCCGCTGGCAGCCAGTTCTTCATCATGGTAGAGAAGGCGCCCCACCTGGATGGCCAGTATGCCGCCTTCGGCAAGGTCATCGAGGGTATGAATGTGGCCGACGCCATCGTGGGCGTCAAGACCGACGCTATGGACCGCCCCTTTGAGGAGCAGCGGATGAAGAGCGTGACCGTGGAGACCTTCGGTGTGGACTACCCCGCGCCGGAAAAGTGCTGAGTTTCAAGTTTTTCCTGTGATCGTTGTTCCCACCAGGGAACTGCAACCTCCCATCCCGCCGAAACCCAATAACATGGGTTCGGCGGGAAGAGGAGGCGCAAGGGAGCGAAGCAAGGGATGTCTGTGCCTGGGTATCCCGAGTGGAGCAGACTTTGCGACGACATGGGGGCGTACTGGTTTCGACGGGGACGTAGAGGCCGGAATAGCGGGCAGATGCGCCTAACATCTCTAAAATGGGCAACTTATAAATTAAAGAACAACGATAACGTCGTTCTCGCCGCTGCTTAATTAGCGGCCGTCCCACCCGGAAGGACCACGAGCCGGGATGGGGCGTCGTTTAGTGGTGCACGTGTGTGCGCAAAGCTTTGAGCGCACCATGAATCATGAAGCTACCAATCCCTGAAGTGTGACGGCTCACGTCAGGGTGCGGGAATGGAAAGAACCGTCTGCGCCCGGAGAAGTTCCTGCTGAAGCGTTTTCGGACGGGGGTTCGACTCCCCCCGCCTCCACCAAAGCAGAGCCAGACGAACCATGCAGGTTCGCCTGGCTTTTGTTCTGCTCCGACGATCTATATGGTCAGCGATGTTTTCGTCTTGGTCTGCCCGTTCAGCCATGCTCGGAAATAAGAAAAGCGGCTACCGCACAGTTTCTCTGCTGTGTGGTAGCCGCTTCGTTTTTCGTCATAGCCATAACCTATTTCGTTATATTCTACCAAAACCCTGCGGAATTCTAAAATTGTTGTTAGAATCTACCGTAAAGGAGCATGGCTATGATTAGGATTTTACTGTCCACCCGGCTTGGCGAGCGGAGGTGGACGCAAGCTGACCTTGCGAGGGCAACAGGCATTCGACCTTCGACAATCAATGACCTGTACCACGAGATCGCTGAAAGGGTCAACCTGGAGCATCTCGACCTCATTTGTGAGGCGCTGGGGTGCGAGCTGTCAGATCTGATGATCCGGGAGGAAAACCCGGATGTCAGAGTCAAATCGCGCACCGGCGCGGATATACATAGCAAGCGTTAAGCCTGCTCCAAGGCCTCGGGCGTTCATTCGCCCGGGGCCTTTTCTTATATCTCCTCGCCGTCCTGTGTGACAAAACGGATTTCGACTGTGCAGCCGAGCGCAGCCGCCAACTCCGTGATGTCTTTTTCAGTAAAGTTCCCGCGCGTCATTTTGTTGGACAGGTTTTGCCGCGTCTGCCCTGACGCCTCAGCCAGATCGCCCATCGTTATTTTCTGCCTTTTCATGATCAGGCGAATCTTTTCGGCAACAGAGAGTCCCATACTCTCACCTCCTCACTCGTACTATACACTAAAATGTGTCGCTTGTCAAAAACTTTTTTACGATTTCCACGAAAAAATGTAAAATAACCGTTGACAAGTGACACGAATTAGTGTAATATAGTTCTTGTAAGGGAGAGGAACAAACCTCTCCGGAAAGGAGGACAGGCCGATGGACAAAGCAAAAAAAGAAGCCCTGCAAGAGCTTCTGAGGTTGCTGGCTGATAATCCCGATTTAGCCGACCGGATTACAATCACCATCAAACCTAACAGCAAGCCCCAGCAGGGCGAACGCCAAGAGACCTAACCCCGGCGCGAGGGGGAGCGGAAAAGCTCCCCTCCCCCTCAGTATAAAGCGTCGAGTGTGAAAATACAAGGAGGAACGCAAGATGAAGATCAATATCACCGATGAAATCCGGCAGGAGATTTTGGATACGCTCAACAGAGATACCGCAAAGGAATACTTTGAAAAACTCCGCGACACGGAGAAGAACCCTACTCGCGGACAGGTTTACGCATACCGGAGCTGGGAGCAGAGCACGGAAGACCGAGCCGATATGTTTGAGGTCAGAGCGCTTCCATGGGGCAGTCAGATTAAGGACGGCGTGATGAAAGAATTCGTTGCTGCATTAACCGCAGCTGATATTGACGAGATTATCGTCACAGATCAGTCCACCGCGCTCATGGAAAGTGTCCACGCCTTGGTAGCCGAAGGCGCGTATCTGGAGGGCGTCGGAACTGTTACCCGCGATCCACTGCACGATCCATCAGGCCGCCGCGAGGTCAAAGGGCTGGTATTCAGATTTTGAGAAAGGAGCGCCGACAATGAAAAAGCTGATTTGTTCTACTTTCCGCGAAGGTTACGGCATCGACCAGATCCGCAGAACGATGACGGCCGGCGAGCTGATTAACTTCCTCGCCCAGTACGATGAAGATACGCCGGTCTATCTGAGTTTTGACAACGGCTACACCTACGGCGGCATTACCGAGGGCCGCTTTGAAGAAGACTATGGGGAGGAGGACTAACCATGAACAAGATCCGCCGCAAAAATTTGCAAAGCATCATCGACCAGCTGGAGGAGCTGAAGGGCAGTCTCGAAGACCTCCAGTCCGAGGAGGAAGAGTACCGCGACAATATCCCTGAGAATATGCAGGAGAGCGAACGCTATGAAAAGGCAGACGAAGCCTGCGGCAACCTCTCCGAAGCCGTAGATAACCTGGAGGAAGTCATCAGCAGCATCGAAGCTGTCATTGAGTGAGAGGGCGGGCATGAGAAAAATTACTGTCTTCGACTTTTGCAGTCAGATCGGCGCGGCCAGCGATGAAATCCCCGTTGTGGTGAAAGCCGGTATGCAGGAGATCGGCCACTTCCGCAGCTTATACAAAATCCCAGCGCAAGCGATGCCGGGAGTTCTGGAAGCCAAAATCACCTATGTTACCATGGGCCGCGAAGAAATCATCATCCAAGTCAAGTTGAAAGACTACAACGCCAAGTTGTAATGACATGACCGGCTGACCTATCGGCACGACGGGGAGAAAGGACACGATATGGATTACAACACTATGAACGCTACCGTCAAGGGGACAACCTGTGAGGGCGAGCCTTTTACCGAAAGTCTCACATTTACCCTCGTTCCCCCCACCGACAACAAGCACTACGGCACAGGCTACTACATGACGGTTAAGACATCAACGCAAACGCTGTTGATTGACGTGCGCTACGAGCGCACCACTGACATTGAAATCCTTGCCGATAGATGGATTAAGGGTTACTACGGCGAAAACGCGCAGGACATCATCAAACAGTTCTGAGAAAGGAGAGATTTCTATGAACGAGAACGAAGCCAAGACACTGATCGAGCGTTTTGCAGAGAAGCAGCAGGGCGGGCATTTTGCCTGCCCCCGCTGCGGGAAGATGGCGATGGATGCGGAGAGCGTCACCCGCAACGCACTGAGCCGCAGGGCAACGGTCCATATCTGCGATGCCTGCGGCACGGTGGAGGCGCTGGAAGACATGACGGGGGATCGGCGGCCGCTGACCGCATGGGCTATCGTCTCCGCGCCGGAGAACTGGCGCATGAGGCGGCACTACTCCGCCGCAGCGTGGGCGCGTGAGCAGTACACCGACCGCTGGAATGATTGCCCGTACTTTCGGGATATGGTCGAGCGCGGTGAAATTCCAGCGGATTACATCGGTCGCCGTACCGTCATGATCCACGCGCCAATCAAAGGGACTGTGCTTTTGACCGAGGGCTATCATTTCACCGTGGACGATGAAGAAGGGAGACAATACCTGTGAGTAAATCTTGGACGCCCGAGGAGCTGGCCGCTGCCAGTGCCGCGATGAAAGCGGAGGGCCACATGAGCTACGAGGATTTCTGCGCCGCGCCAGTGTTGCGGCTGGAACACAGAGGCCGCGACAGCTGGGGTCGCCCTGTCTACGAGTGCGACGGTCGGCTCTATGTCGATGTCGACCCGCGCCGGAGCAGACCGGCCGACATCTGCACGAAGCAGGGCAACGCCTTTGACGGTGAGCCCTGCGACCCTGTGCCGGAGGGAACGATCATTGAGTTTGTTCCAGCACGGGACACATGGGATTTCTAAGGAGGACTGACAATGGATTACATCAAGCGTAGCGTTGTGGTGCAAAAGGTGATGGAAACGAAGTGGGAAAGCGGCTCTGATGGAGCGGCGGCTATGGAAATTGTTGCCGCTACCCCAGCCTCTGATGTTGCCCCTGTGACACACGGGGAATGGATTGAGGACGACTACGGTTATAACCGTTGCTCCGCCTGCGGCTGGGAGTGGGACGAGCCGGAGGCTGTCTCTCTGTACTGTCCTCATTGCGGCGCAAAAATGGAGGAGGGTGAAATTGATGCCTGAATACATTGAACGTGAAGCGTTACTGCTTCGCATTGATTGCCATGGCACGAACAAATTTGGTATGCTTGACGAGAATATAAGAGCTTTTGTCAAAGCACAGCCCGCCGTCGATGCCGCGCCTGTGGTGCACGGGTTGTGGATGCCTGTTTATGAAAGCGAAATGACCGGATGGGATCCCGCAGTTGCAGGACGCGACCCGATCGGCGGATATATCTGCTCTGCCTGCAAAGAGGAAGCTGTTTACGACTGCAACGACAAGTTTGTTCTGTCGAACTACTGCCCACACTGCGGGGCGAGGATGGAAGGAAGTAATGAGCATGAGACTGATTGACGCCGATAAACTCAGTGCAAGGCTAAGTCGCAACGCAACGCCGTATTTCACGGTACCAGATATCGAAAATGCGCCGACAATTGATGCCGTTCCCGTGGTACGATGCGAAAGTTGCTGCTATGCAACATGGGCGGCATGGGCGAACAAATACTCTTGCGGTCAAGTTCACGGATTGTTGGTCTTTGGAGATCATTTCTGTGCATTCGGCAAACGAGAGAGGACGGAGGGCGAATAAAAAGCCCCTCTCGCCGCCGTAGGCGAGTTGCAACACGACCTTTGCATCGTGGGAGGGTAGACGCACGCCCAAGCCGTGAAAAGCGCCACAGCGCCCAGTAAACGCGAAAGCGCCGGAAAATAGAAAAACCCCCTCGACAGGACGGTAAAATCCTGCGAGGGGGCTTTCATTGTGTGGGCGGTATTCAGATGGCGGGGCTGTCGATGCTGCCATTTTCCTCCGTGTCTGTCCGGAAGTTGTTTGCCTTGGCTGCCTCAAAGGTAATCCCGCCACGCTTGTGGTCGGACTTCGCGAGCGAGAGGTAGCCGTTTGCTCCGGCGATGATGATCGCCTCACCAACGCCGGTGGCGGCAGTAAGCCATGCAGCGGCGGCGGTATAGCCGCTTTTGATGCACAGATACATGAGGAACAGGCATTCTTGAACGATCAGCAGACCGGCCAGCATCGCCAGCAGGCACACGACCTTGCTCCATTCGACCTTGCGCTTCTTCGCGGCTCTGCGCTTGCGCCTTGCCATCAGCTCAGCCCAAACTTCTGGGCGAAGCGGTAGAGGACGGTCACCAGCTGCTCGCGGGTCATCATGTCCTCCCACATTCCGTTGAACTCATCGGAGATGCCGCCGCGAATGATGCCGTTATCCACGGCCCATTTGCGCGCTTCCTCCGAGTAGGCGGAAGCATCGTTGTCCTGAAGCTCCTTGCGCATCTCACGCCAAAGCTCCTTGAATTTGTTGATATCCATATCGTCATCCTCCTCGTCCGTGCCTGCGGAAAGCTGGGCTGTCACCTTTTCGGCGAGGTCGCCCATGCGGGCGTACATCCAGTTCCCGGGGCAGCTTTTGTTGGCAAACCAGCGGTGTACGGTCAGCACCATCTCGTCCGGTGCAGGGGTGTAGGCGAGCGTCTTGTCCTTATCCTCCAGCCAGAGCAGCTTGGTCTTGCCGTTGCGCTTGCAGATGTCGACGCAAAGCGTAATGAGGGACTGATAGACCACATCGCGGAATGCGTACGGCTCTGCACCATCGGACGCACATTCGATAGTCACCGCCCGCTGGTCGTTTGCATTGCTGGAGGAACACCAGGATCGGTTTTTCTCCTCGACATACATACCGACGCGGCCGTCTGCGCCGATTCCGTAATTGCAGCTCGCCTCTCTGGAGGCAGGGAGGAAGATATCTCCCAACCGCTCCACGCTGCACTGGCCCACTACGCAGTGCGGCGTGATGCGGTCGATCTTACGGGTCCTCTGCCCGGAGTGATTCGGGCTGAGCTTTGTGTAACTGACAAGAGGGCTATTGCTCATAGGTCATTCCTCCTCGGGGGCGGTATGGTCTTCCTTGCCCTCGCCGGAAGGCAGCGCAGTAGGCGCCGCGTCCGCCCCGGGTGTCGCGGTAGAGAGCATATCTTTCAGCTTTTTCAGTACATCAACGGCATAGGCGGTAAAGGCTGCCAGCATGGCCAGCGATACCGCTGTCATCAGGTTTACGGTCTGCCCATCGACCTCCACCACCATCAGATCGGGGTTAAGGTATCCGGCGAAGTAGACCGCGACCAGCGCCGCTGCCACAACTGCACTCTTGATGCAGCCGTTGCGGAACTTTGTCCGGTCCCACTCCCCATCAATGATGGCATTGATGGAACCGAGGGCAATGTTCGCGGCGATCAGCAGCACAAGCCCTGCGGCCAGGCGGATGATCGTCATATCCAGCATGTTCATTGTGCGTCCTCCTTACTGCAAAAAGTCGTTGCTGTCCAAGCACCGGCGATATATCGTCTTGATTCGGTCACTGGTCAGCTCTGTTACATTGTTTTCAAACTCCGGGTGATCATCGCAGTATCGTTCATAGGCAGCGATGTCCCGGAGCGTTTGGTCGAAATGATCTTTGGTGTGGCGCTCGCCGTGGAGACATTCATCGCCAAAGCGTAGAATGCGCGTCCGGCAGTTGACAGCCTTTTCCTCGGCCATGCCAGACCGAACGCACTGCAGCTCGCTTTCGAGCTTTCCGACCTTCTCCAAGACCTCGCTGTTGATAGCGCGCCCGAAAGCCTTTGCTATTGCAGACCACGGATTGATTTTGATGGGGGCGAGCTGGAGCAGCGTCAGCAGCACAAACAGCGCACTTCCCCCACCAAACAAAATCTCCTTGAGCGTCATCTCTCAATCCTCCTCTGCGCGTGATAAGAAGGGCAGCCCCCGCAAAGGAGCTGCCCTCCGTATCAATGCCGTGGTCAGACGGTGACTTCGAGATCTGCCAGGATCTCCTCGACCTGCTTCCGAATCAGGCTCGGAACCTGGTCGATGGTCTTCTTGCCCTTGACGATCAGGGTCGCGTAGACAACTGCCATAACTGCTACCTCCTTTCCCATCAGAATGTATAAAAGAAGGAGCCGAAGGCTTTTCATAAGCCCTCAGCTCCATTCTTGCTATTTTCGAGGATTTCCCGGACGGCTGCTTGCAGCGGGTCAGGAACTTCCTCAATCGTCTTTTTCCCTTTGCGGATCAGGTCTGCGTAGACCTTCACCATGTAATTGCTCGCCATCGGTTACTCGCCTCCTGTTGTAGATGTCACGGCGACGATCTGTTCGTAGACATCGCATAGCGCCATCTGCGTATCGGTGACCTGCCCCTCAAGGCTCGTCACCTTTTCCGTCAATGCCGCCTTGTCGGTCTCCAGGTCGGCTACCTGCTGCTGCAGGGAGGGGATCGTCTTACCCTCCGCCTCATGCAGCTTGGCTTGCGCCAGATAACCGGCATAGTTGCCGAGGATGTCTTCACTCAGGCCGTCGTACATATTCAGCTCCAGGTGATATTCGTCGTACACCCACCCGCTGATGGTCAGCTCGTCCCGCTTTTCCTCAAACGGCTCGGCGTTCTCATAGAAGCGTACCAGGGCTACCCCCGGCTTATTAGGCTGCTCCTCCAGCGAGAATGCGTTGCTGGGCGCGTTGTCGCCTCTTACTCTCATTTCGCACGACCTCCTTCAGATGTTTTACTCCAATCGGGTCAATGTACTTCACCCGAATTGTATGACTATTGCAGTGTTTCAGTTGCCCGGCGCGGCTTAGCAGCCCGGAGGCCTGGGCGAACATGATAGGCTTCCCGGCGTCAAGCCGTTTCTTGACGCGGCGGCATTGCCGGGTGAAGCGCAGGAAATTCCGCTTGCGCAGAATGACATGAGTGCGGGAAAAGCGGTAGCCGACCGCGCTCACCATGCGCTTTGCCGTGGGATAGATCTGCCAGTTCGCTTTCATGGACAGGCCGAGCCGCTGCTGCATGAACGCGGCGATCAGCTTCCGCGCCTTGTGCAGCTGCTTCTTATTCGGCCCGAGCAGGGTGATGTTGTCCATGTAGCGGGTCATATACTTCACGCCCGGCAGCGTCATGATGTACTGGTCCAGAGACTCCAGGTAGAAGTTTGCCAGCCATTGGCAGATGTAATACCCGATAGCCAGCCCGCCGCCGCAGGATTCGATGATGGAATAGACCGTCCGCAGAAAGCGCTTGTCCTTGATCTTCCGCGCAAGAGCCCAGATCAGGCGCTTGCCGGAGATGCTGGGGTAATACTGCGCGACGTCAAGCTCCGCGGCGTACTTCGTTCCCTTCGGGTCGTTGCGAAGCGCGCCGCGGATTTTCTTGTAGATATGCTTCCCGCCGCGTCCCGGAATGGACGCACAGGACCACGGGTGCATACCGCGCATAAGCACCGGCTTCATAGCCGTCACAAGCATCCATTGGATCACGCCGTCCGGCCAGAACGGGACCATCTTGATCTTCCGGTGCTTCTCGCTGCTCTCATCATAGATCTCGCGGATCTTCGGCTCGGACGGTACAAAGCTCTCGGTTGCGACCAGCTCATAGGTCTTTTCGACATACCCGTCCAGGTCCGCCAACACAGGGGCGATGTCTTTACGACTCCGGCGCCCCTTTGCCGCCTCCTGAATGACAGCGCGAATGAAGTCCCGGTCAACCATCTTGTCGTAGAGATAGCCGACTCGTTTCGGCATAGGATTTTCCCTCCGTCCTTGTTTGCCTGCGAGGTTATTCGAGCCGAAGCCTACTAAACCCCGTCCTATGCGGCAATATTTTCACCAAGCGGTGAGGGAAAGCCTGCGCCAGTCAAAAGAAAAACAAGTAGTCGCGCGCCGACGTTCGAGTTCGTGTTCGACGAGGTGTTGTTCGCGTTGAAGTAGAAAAGGCCGGCATTGCCGCCATTGTTCCAGTTGCCACCCACAAAGAGGACACGCCAGCCAGAGTTGTAGTTGGCGTAGAAATCAAGCCCTCGGCGCATGGCGCAGACAGTCCCGGAGATAATTATACCCCCGGCCTGCCACGCATATGGAAAAACGGGAGAAAATAACAGAATACGTTATTTTCAAAAATCGTGTCGACGGGGCTTCGCCCCGTACCCCATTCAGCTTTTGGGCTTGCGCTTATGCCGCCAGCTGGTGCAGGCGGGAAAGCTCCGGGGGCTGCGGCCCCCGGTCCCCCATTAGGGGTGGAAAAGGAGTCGCGCGCCGACGTCCGAGAGCGTGACCGACGAGGTGTTGCCCGCGTAGAAGTAGAAAAGGCCGGCATAGCCGCCAAGGCTCCAGCCGCCACCCACAAAGAGGACACGCCAGCCAGAGCTGCAGTAGGCGTAGTCCGGAATATAGGTTGTTTCGCTTCCTCCGACCCCCGTGGGGAAGAACGCCCAGGGCATGGCAGCCGCTACGCCGATGGCCGTGATGTACCCATCGCTCTGTATCTTGGAGCCGATGTTCGTATAGTTGGCCGCGGTGTCATCTGCATAGCTCGCAGGGTTCAGGCAGACATATACCGTTCCGTCGGAGAAGTTGATCCCGTCGATAAACTCGAAGACATTGCCGTAGGGATTCTCGATGTGCCGGTACTGGACGGCGGTCTTTCCGTTCGTCCCAGCTGCGCGTCCGGTATGGTAAGTCATGCTGTCCGTGCCGCCGGAAGAAATGGCAGAGCTGTTGCCGTCGACATAGCCGCGCCCGATTTTGCTCTGGCTGTCCCAGTCGGAAAACTCCACCAAATAGAGCAGCCAGACCGCGCACCAAGACGCGAAGTCATACTCGCTCCACTTGCTACCCTTTCCTCTGGCACCGGAACGAGCCGATGCGCGGGTCAGGTTGACCAGCGGCGCAGCGCCGGTCTTGGAATAATGGCCGGAGATCGTGTTGTAGCGGCCGACATACTTGCCGGAGCCGGGGTGCTTGGTGAAGCCGCTCTTGGCCTTATCCGCGATGTAGAAGTACCGTTTCTTGTTGGCGGCATCGTCGATAATACGGAAGTAATACTCGGGGATGAAGACAACGGTATCGTAGCTGCTTCGAGAGAAGCCGCTCTGCCCCTTCTTGTAGCTTACGGCATTGTTGATGATGTTGTACTCGTCCATGCCGCTCCACGGGAGATAGTTGTCGAAGGGAGAGCTGCCGGCGCCGGTACCGATCGCAGGCGCGGGATTCGTGGTGATGTCGACATTGACCAGTCCGTTCGGATCGGTGGACTTTTTCAGGCGGGTCAGCGCCGTCGACTGTGCATTGTAATTCCAGCAGACACCGAAGACCTTGACATAGGACAGCTCCAGCGTATAGCCGGTGTAGGAGCTGCAAGCTACGCTGCCGGTGGCCGTCTCGCCGTTCTTGGTGGCGGTGACGCTCCACGTGCCGGTGTTCGGCAGGTAGAACTTTGCCGTTCCGCTGCTGGTGGCCGTGAGTGTGGTGGAGCCGTTGACCGCCTTGACCGTAGAGCCGCTGTCGATGGTGACGGTGAGGGTGCAGAACTTCACCGTTGCGGTGTAACTGCCGCCGGAGGTCGACACCGATGCGGACGCCGTGGACGAGGATACCCCGCTCTTGGTGGCCGTCACGGAATAGGTGCCGGCATAGTTGACGGTCAGCGCACACTTGCCGTTGCTGCCGCAGGTGCCGGTATACTGCTTCGTGCCAAGCGCGGCGGTCACGACTGCGCCGGATTCCGCCGTTACGGTCAGCGTAGCCGCGAAGTAACTCAGCGTCACCGCGTACTGCTTGACCTGATCCACGACCACAGTCTCGGTGGCGGTGGTCTGCCCGTTCAGCGTGGCATACAGCGACCATGTGCCGTAGCCGGGAAGATCAAAAACGCATTTACCGCCGACGCTGGTGCCGGTCAGAGTAGTCTCGCCGTTCGTACAGGTGATAGCCGATCCGGTGGCAACAGAGACCTCCAGCTGTGGAGACACGCCGCCGCCCTTGGGCTTTTCCCATGTATATACGCCGGTCTGATCGTTGGCTGCCGTGCAGTAGAAGGTCTGCATGGTGTCTGTGTTCAGATACGACTGGCCGACCGAGCCCTTCGTGCTGGAGGTCGGATCGGTCTTGCCGGTGAGTGGCTTACTTCCGTCCAGCCCCTTGGAGAGCGTGTCGAGGTCGACGGAAACGCCATCAAGGAAGGTGCCGAGCGATTCACCGTTATAGGTCAGATCGGCCGCGTCGCTGGCGCCGGACAGCTTCCACTGATACTTGCCGCTGCTGTCCTTGCCGTTGCAGACGTATTCCTTGCCCGTAGCGCCGTCATAGTAATGCTGCCCTGCGGTACCCTCGGTCGTGTCTGTCGGCGCTCCTGAGCCTGTTGCAAGTGGATAACCGTAGTCCTTTCCGGCGACTGCCGCAGAGATATTCCCGTTCCCGTCGCCCAGCAGCAGACCCTTGACCATGATCTTGTCCTGCTTGGTCTTTACCGCCTCAGCGATGGCGGCGGACATATCGCTCTGCGTGACGCAGGCGCTGGTGTCGACCGTCACCGTCCATGTGCCGGTATTCGAGCAGGAGATCAGCGCGTAAAAGGTGTAGACGAAATCCGGCGATTCTGTCTTGCTGGGAATGGGAACGCCCTGCTCCAGCTGGAACAAGGCGATCATGGCGGATGCTCCTCCGTCCACGCTGGCAGATACGCGGAACTGATTCAACGTATAGGCCGTATTCGGCGCAGCAATGCGGAGCTTCAGGCGAATGCCGGAAGATACTCTCTCGCCGCCCAGCAGGCTCGCGGTCTGCTTTTCATTGACGAGGGCGGTCTGTGCCATCATTGCCGCCGCCGCGACGGTGCCCTGCCCCGCAGCTGCGCTGTCGAAGTTCAGGGTCTTTTCATTCACCCACTCATTGAGCAGGCTGTTGCCGGCGTTGGTGATGACGCCGTTCCATGTTGCCATAGTAAAACACCTCCGTGTCAGTATCGAATGGCGGCCGCGCTGTCGACCAGCTCGCAGCCGATACAGGCCGCGCCGAAATACTCTGTTGCCAGTCCTCCGGCGTCGTAGTATTCTACCTCGTCCAGCACCGAGCGCAGATTCTTGTAAAAGTCAACGCGGTCGATCACGCGCTGATGTCTGACGGGGTCGACATTCTCATAGGTGGCGTCGATCAGCAGCTTGAAGTGGTACGGCTTGCCGCCGTATTCCCACCATTCACTGACCTGCGTATCGGGGTAGATGGCGGAGATCGCCAGCACGACCGCCGCCTTGGTGCCGAGCCTGCGGTGAACACTCCATGAGTCTTTCAGCGTCCGGCGCTTTTCCTCCAGGGTGTAGTTGGCGTCCCACCAGTCAACCTTGAAGTCGTTCGCCAGAATGTCCAGCAGCTCGTTCGGGAGCCGGTCGATCTGTGAGTAGATCGACACGCGCTCAATCTCGCCTACGCGGGCAGCCAGCACCTCGGCAACGGCAGAGGCAAGTGCTGCCATATTGTCGTCATTGGCAAGGACTGCCGGCAAGGAGGCCAGCAGGTTTTCCTTCGTGATGCCGTGCGCCTCATTCATCCTCGTAGCCCCCATTCGTGGCCGTGATGGTCCCGACCGACGCAACCTGCGGCGTCGTGTCGTCGGAGCCATCCCGCAGCGTGGTAAAGACCGGGCTGGTCAGCGCCACGCGCTTGATGCCGGTCTGCATGAGCTTTCCAATCAGCACGGAGGGGTTGATGTCGCGCCCCAGCTTCCCGCACTGCCACGCGACGAACTCAGCCACGGCCTTGTCGACCGCAGCCTTGATCTCTGTGGAGCTGAGGGAACTGTCCTTCGGCACATAGTAGGTGAAGGTGATATTGTAGCTCACCTTCTGCGGGTCCTTGACAGAGACCTTATCCGTCAGCGGCCGCACCGTGTCATCGTTGCAGGCGGAAAGGACAGCATTCTTGATCTCCGTGGTAGCGATGGTGCCGTCGTCCATGAGGACATAGAGGTCCACCGCTCCGTCGCTGGGGCTGTTCGCCACCACGTCGGCGATCTTGGTGCTGACCTGCTTGGCAAAGTAGATATACCCGCCCTTGGCTCCGGCGCAGCTGTAAGCGTCCTGACTGGCGCGCATCAGCTCATAGAACTCGTCGTCAGTGGCCTGGTCTGCGCCGTCATCGCTGGCGGTGAGGTTTTCGCAGCGCTCACAGTAGTCGAACAGGTCAACGAAGGTGTTGATCTGTCCTGCTGCGTAGCCGTTGCCGACCGCACCAACAGTCTGGCAGCGGATCTGCACATCGGCATAGGTCTCGCCGATGGACACATAGGCATCCGCGACCGTCTCCCATGTCAGCGTACCGCTGGCGTCGGTGACGCGCGTACCGGCAGGAATGAGGATCGCCGTGGTCTGTGCCTCGGAGATATGAAAGCGCTCGGTGCAGACCGCAGCCTGCGCCGCCGGGCGCTGCGTGACATAGAACAGCTCGGCCAGCGCGTCCAGGTTTTCCCCTTCCGCGCGGCTTGGGATATTCTGATTACCTGTGTAATTGTTCAGCCCGCGCTCCTGGATCACCACGGCGGCCACGAACTGGATAAACAGCTTTTCGGGGCTGGCGGGCTTCACGCTGACGCCGGTGATTTTTTCGTAAATGGAGATCAGCAGCGATTCCACCGCTTCGGTGTCGGTAGAAACAAACTGATATCCCGTATTTCTCTCACTCATTGATGATGTTCACCTCCACGGTAGGGATCAGCCTGCCCGGGGCGTTTCTGTCGGCCGCAAAGGTCACATTCACCACCTCGGCGCGGGGCTCATATTCTTCCACTGCCTCTTTGACCTCGGAATACATCATAGGCATAGCTACCGGCAGAGGCTTATCCACGAACTTCTGAGGAAGACCGAAGCCGCGATACAACGGACAGGTCCCCTGCCGCGTGGAAAGGATAATGGCGATATTCTGCAAGACAGAGCGGACGGTGTCAGTCTCGTTGAGCTGCACCGCGCCGATGTCAGATGCGGTCACCTTGTAGCTCATGGCAGCTTTACCCCCTCAGATACTCTTGCAGGCTGACGGACACGGTGGCGCTGGTGACGTTGCCGCGTCCGTCATAGGTTTTCATCTTCATCTTGTGATCAAGCACGGACCAGCGATATTTCCCGTAGCCCTTGTTGCCGATCACCAGCGGGACGGCAATGCCGCCGCGCTCATAGTTCCACAGCTTCACGACCTCGGCGATAGGATCAACGCCGAGGTAAGCGGAGAGAACGATGTCGAAGGTCATCTTGTCGGGGTCAAGGCCGGTGAACTCCGTAAGGGCGTGTGTGCCGTGCCGCTGATGGGTCGCGTACCGGGCCGACCCAGACCAGGTGACATTATTGATCGTTTCGATCGTGCGGTCAGACACCGTAAAAACGATGTCGCCCAGACAGCCGACCATTCCCATGCTCAAAAACCTCCTAACACAAAACCGTCCCCGTTGAATACCGGAAGGTATAGGCAGAGGACGCGGTCATTCACCTTCGGCATCCAGTAGGTCAGATGCGAGCCGGGCAGGTGGTCGTGGTCGGGGAATTCGCTGGCTGTGCCGCCGCCGGTGAAGGTGTCCGTGATCTCATGCGTGTGCTTTGCGTCCGGCTTTATGTAGAAATTCGCTCCGTAGTGCTGGAGCACATAGAGCCAGTCCGAAATGATGCCTGTGTCCTTAAACTTGACACGAGCCCTGCGCTTTGCGCTGTCGACGGCCGTTACCGTGCCGGTCTGAACGAGCCTCGAAAGGATATTCTGCAGTTCGTCCATCAATATCCCTCCAATGTCTTGCGCAGCTTGACCTGCGTGGTATAGCCGGACGAGCCGACCGAGTGCGCAGCCTGCTCCACAATGTATTTCCCGTCCCACGCACCCCAGCCGGTGAGCTTGGCTGTGATGCCGGCCACGATATCGGGATTGCCGGGCAGCGTAAAGGTCGCGGTCTTTGCGTACTTGTTGTGTAGCCGGAGATATTTTTCGGCCTTGGTCTTGGCCTCGGCCACGCTTGCCACCTTCGCGGTGATCTCCAGCTGCTGGTTGTTCTTGGCCTTGTCGTTGTAGTCCTCGACCTTGACGGTGGCCTCGATGCACTTCCCTGTGCCGGGGTCTGTGTAGCTGACGCGGCAGGAAGCGTACTGCGTTCCGGCCGTTCCCGCGTTCAGCTTGTGCTTGGTGTAGCTGCCGCTGCCGCGGACGATGGTCAGCACGGGGGATTTCTTCTCGTAATCCTCCTGGTCGAAAAGTACGATCAGGTTATTGGTGGCTTTCAAAGAGATGCCCGCCTCGTGGCACAGCTTGGAGAGAAAGGCGATGTCGCTCTGCTTGTACTGCTCCACGCGGCCATAGGACGGGTCGCTGTTGGCGAGGAACATACAAGTCATTCCGTTGGCAGCGGCCATCTCGTTTGCGATGCCGGAAAGCGTGTAGGCCTCCCATGCCTTGGATTTCTCCGTCTGACGGATCTGTGCGCTGTACGGAAGAGCCGTCGCCTTGATGGTGATGGTGTTCGGCGGGCCGGAGGCGTCAACGCTGTCCAGCTCAAACTGTCCGCAGTCCAGCACCTTATCCCTGCCGCCGCCCGTCCAGTTCTCCCGAACGAACACGGCGCTGATCTTGAAGCCGGCGCCGGACGCAGAGGCAGGAGCGGCGGCAGAAGCATCGCCGCCCCCGCCGCCGGATTCCTTGATGTACGATGCGCTGACATAGGCGGTTTTGCCGTTATAGCTGACCTTCGCCCAGCCGTTTTCGATGCCCTCGACCTGCAGCTCCGCGCCGCAGACCAGAGCACCGTATTTACCGTAGCTGGTGCTGGGGCCAGAGCGGACATTCAAGCCGCTTTTGGCGGTGACCTTGTAGGACTTTGCCGCGCCATCGGTCTTGGCCTTGGAGGACGCGGACAGGCTCCCTGCGGAGGCTGCTGCGTCGATGGCATCGGCCAGCCACTTTTTGAGCCATATATCATCGCGGTCCTGAAGCTTCAGCTGCAGATCGTCGGTGCCGTCCGCCTCCTTGTCGGTGTAGGTGGCCGACAGGAAATAGGGGCGCATACTGCCGGTGATGTCCGCGCCCTGGAAAAATATCTGCGCCGTGACGCGGCGCGCCTGATTCGGGCTGCTCATCCGACCACCTGCTTCCACGGGGGCAGGGCATCGCCGACATCCTCGGCAGGGTCGGGCAGCTTCAGCACGATCCCGGCCGGAAAGGTGTAGTACCCGAGATACTGCGGATTGAGATTCATCAGCCGGTCGGTGTACGCTTCGCTCCCCAGCTGGGAGAAGGCGATGCTGTCCCACATATCGCCCTGAATGGTGGTGTAGGTCTTACTCATTTGTAGGCCCTCCTTGCGGTGTCGATGCCGGCCTCCTCCATGACTTCAAGGACGCGCTCGGCGAACTCGTCTCCGTACTCACGCAGAGCTTCCACCGTCTCGGGCGATGCGCTGCCGTTGATCTGAAACACGATCTGCAGCTCCACCGATCCGGCGCCGGAGCCTGCGCCCGGCTCTGCCGAAAGCGCGCCGTCGCCATGGATGGCGTGCAGTGCCTCCAGCAGCTGCGGGGCGAAGGTGATGGCCTGGATTTCCATGCTCTCGCGCATAGCGGCGGTCTCCTCGGCGGTCATGACCTGCTCGCCGCCGTTGAAGTAGACCAGCTCCGGGCCGTTTTCGCCGACGAGGGCAAAGCCGGGTGCGGCGGACTGTGTACCAACTGCGTAGCCGGGAATGCTGCCGGCCGTTCCGGTACCGGACGCGGACAGTGCGGCTCTGGCTGCGGCGGCGACGCGGTTGTAGGCAGCGGTCACCTGTGGCAGCATACCGACAGCTCCGTCGATAAAGCCCTGAATGGTGGCCTGCGCGCTTGCCTTGGCCTCGTCGCCAAGGTCCATCGCTTCAATGTCCTCAGCAAGCGCCGTCTGCAGCTCGTCCATGGTGGCCGTGAAGTCGGTCTTGAGGTCGGCTACGCTCCCCGCTGCGTTCTGCTGCTCCTGCTGCAGAGTCTTCCAGTTGGCTACCATCGTGGCCAGCTGCTCGTCGGTAGCGCCTGCCATGCCGGCGATCGCGTTCACGCTGTCGGAGCTGCCGTCAGCAAAGGAGGCGATCATGTCGCTCAGTCCCTCGATGTCGGCGCTGCGGTCAGTCAGGGATTGCAGGTTGGCGTTGTAGTCCTGCCAGTAGGTGATCTGGCTCTCCAGTGCAGAATTGATGCTGCCTGCGCTGGTTGCAACGACCTTTGCGGCCTCGTCCCAAAGCTGATACTGTCCGGATATGCTTTCGTATGCCGCGCTGTACGCCTCGTTGTAGGACTCCACAAGGGCGTTGATCTTTTCCTGTACGCCGGAGATGGCAGCCTGGAACTCGCTGACCTGTGCAGCAGCCTCTTCGGACGCGCCAGTGCCTTCGTTCATGGAGGCGGTCAGATTCTTGACCGCCTCTTCCGCGAGGGCGATCTCCGCCTCAGCATCGGAAACGGCGTCTGCGTCCTCTTCCATCGCCTTGTTGTAATTTTTGATGGACTTCTCAGCCGCCCATATCTCGTTGTTGGTGTCGTAGATGGAGTTTTGCAGGTCGTAGTATTCCTGCGAGAGAAAAGCGGTCGCATCGGTGTAATAGCCGTACTGGTCGTAATAGGCATCCGCCTGCTTCTGCGCGTCTGCCCATAGCGCATCCATCTGCGCGTAAGTATCAGACAGCTTCTGCTGGGCGGCCTCCAAGCTGTACTGCGCCTTGGTGAGCCCGATGCTGTTTTCTTCTGCCTCGATCAGCACAGCGGAATACTGGGAGTACAGCTCGGTGAGCTGATCCTGATAAGCCTGCTGCATGGCATTCTGCTTCCACGCCTCGGTGTTGGCGCGGAGTGCTTCGGTGCCGCCGTTGATGGTGTCGGTTTCGAGGTCGATACAATCGGCCAGCTCCGGTACCACCTGGCAGAGCAGAGCCAGGGTGTTGTGGTACTGCCTGTGCTGCTCGTCGGTATTGAGCCCCGCCGCCTCCAGCTCCTCCAGCTTGCCGATGTAGGTGTCTGCGACGCCTGCAGCGGCCATGGTGGAGGTAACAGTATCGTCATAGGTGGCCTTGGCCTCGTCCATCGCCTCCCGCATTCCTCGGGCGGCTTCGGTCAGCTCCTTCACACTGGGTACGGCGTCATTCGCCGCAGCGGTGGCCAGAGCAACTATGCCGGCCGTGATTGCGGCCACGGCAGCGGTAACGCCCATGATGACATTGACGCCAGGGATCGCCGCAGTGAGAATTGCACTGGCGGCTGCGGCTATCTTTGCAGCGACCGCATAGGCAGCCAGCGCGGCGACGACCGCGCCGATCACGCCTGCAAAGGCGGTGATGGCATTGACCAACGCCGGGTTCTTCTGAATGAACGCCGTAATGCTGTTGAGGACCTTCGTGCCGACGCCGTAAGCCTCGCTGAGCGCGGGAGTATAGGCGTCGCCGATGGCTACCTTGAGGTTGTTGTAGGCGTTCTGCATCATGGTCAACCGGCTCTGCGCGGTGGCGTATCGCTTGTTGGCCTCGTTGGTAAGGGCGGTGTTTTGCTGCCAGGCGGTATTTGCAGTGTTCACCGCGCCGGTCATCTGGTCTGCGGCAAGACCCAGGGCTTTGAGCATATTGCTCTGCCGGATGCCGGTCAGACCCAGGTCTTCCAGTACGAGGACGGTGCTCTCGCCCTGCTCGTCCAGCTTGCCGAGCCCGCCGATGAAGGAAGTCAGGGCGCTCATGGCGTCGTTCTTCCACGCAGAAGAAAATTCTTCGGAGGACATACCCGCGATACGGGCGAACTCCGCAAGGTCGTCCCCGCCCTTTGCAACGGCCTTTTCAATGGCGTTGAGCGTCTGGGTCATGGCGGTACCGCCCGCCTCGGCTTCGATGCCGACAGAGGACATCGCCGCCGCCAGAGCCATGATCTCCGGCTCGGTCAGTCCGGCCAGCTTACCCGCCGACGCCAGGCGCGTACCCATCGCCACGATCTCGGATTCCGTCGTGGCGAAGTTGTTGCCAAGGTCAACGATGACAGAGCCGAGCCGTCCGTAATTGTCCGTTGCCATGCCGGTAATGTTGGCGAAGCGCGCAAGGGAGGTTGCTGCCTCGTCAGCTGTCATGTTGGTGGCAGTGCCGAGCATGGTCATGATCTCGGTGAAGTCCAGCAGGGCGTCCTTTTGGATGCCGAGCTGTCCCGCGGCTTCGGTTACCGCCGCGATCTCCTCTGTGGTGGCGGGAATCTCCGTGGACAGCGCCTTGATGGAATCCGACATTGCCGCCAGTTCCTCGTCTGTGAGGTCTGTGGTCTTGGCGACGCCGGTAATGGCGCTCTCAAAGTCCATCGACGCCTGCGCGCAGCTGGCGAAGTATTCGTAGATCTCTTTCAGGGCGACGGCGATGCCTGCGGCCACGATGGCCTCGTGTACCTGATTAAAGGCCTGCCCCGCCTTGTCGCCGAAGGTCATAGCTTTATCGGCGGCCTCGCCCTGCTTCTTTTTCAGCGTGTCGATCTTGCCGGCAAGCTGCTCGGAGCTGTGGGAGAGGTCGTCGGTATTGACGCCTGCCTCTTCCAGAGCCCCGCTCAGCTCGTTCAGCTTTGCCGTCTGCTTCTCCAGCGAGGCGGAGGTCTTGTCGATCTGAAGCTGCTTTGCCAGCAGCTTGTTCTTCATGTCGGCGGACTCGTTGCCGGTCTCCTCCATCTCCCGCTGGATATTGTCATATTGCTGCCGCAGCATTTCCAGCCGCTTCCGTGTCGCTTCCACGGCTGCCTGCTGCTTTTGAAATGCGGAAATATCCGCCTGTGTCTTGGAGAGGGCCTGAATTTCTTTCTGCATGGACACAATTTCCTGCTGAGCGGCCTTGAAGGTCTTGCTGTAACTGCCTCCAAGCTGCGCATTCAGCTGGAATAGCATCTCATACTCTTTGCGGCCTGCCATAGACGGCCCTCCTTTCAGATTTATTTATTCTTGCGTCGCTCCCGCGCCTCCTTCACAAGCTGGTTGCTGACTTTGATCCACTTGCACAGGGACGGCAGGGGCAGCGACAGCCAGTAGGAAACGGGGGTCTGATTGGTTTTCGCCATCGTAAGACATTGCCTGCGGAGCCAGACGCCGCCGTCGCCGGTTACAGCTCCGATGCCAGCAAAAAAGAGCGAGCCTTGCCTCTGACGCGGTTGAACTCGAAGATGGGCAGGGCGCGCAGGGCGTCGTCGCCGATACGGCGGGGATGGCCGCTGGCGTCGATGATGGTGTTGGTGCAGGCCCGCGCCGCCATGCGCACCAGGAACTGGCCGGAGAAGGTAGGCGAGATGGTGGGCTTGCCGATGGCCTGAAGCTCGTCCTCAATGGCAAGAGCGTCATCGCCGGTCAGCCCCTCAAAGTCGAAGTTCAGCTCGTCAAAGGTCTGCCCCTCGTAGGTGAAGGGCCTTTTCAGCTTGAGTGTGTAGTTGCCTACGCTCTCCTTGGCCTGCGCCTCGGCGGCGGCGTACTCGTCGTGATCGACGGTGGAGAAAGCGTCGGCGGGAACAACGGTCTTGTTGATATCAGCCATGGTGATAACTCCTTTCAAATCTCAAAAAGATGCCCGGAGCGGATGTTCCGCCCCGGGCTTTTGTCAGGTCTCTTACATGCCGAGCGCCTTGCGGACGTCGGCCAGGTAGTCGGTGCCGTTGACATAGCAGATGAAGTTGAGCTGGTCGACCTCACGCACCTTCTTGCCGTCAATGTAGGTAGCCCAGTAGCGGACGGCGTACTCGCCGGAGCCGTTGGAGGGCGCGGCGGGGGCGACGGAGCCGCCCTTGTCGCTCTTGGGAATGACCACAAGAATGTGCTTGACAGCGCGGACGACCACCTTGCCTGCCACGACATCTTCGTCCTGCTGTGCAACGCGCAGGTCGATGGTGTGACGGCGAGGCTCGGAGAGCTTCACGCTCTGATCGGTGACGGTGCGGAAGTTAAGGCCCAGCGTCATCGCGTCGAAGTGGCCGAGAATGACAGACTCCACATTGCCTGCGATGCCGGCGCCAGAGATGGACTGCGTCAGCGCGGTCAGGTCAGGCAGGGTCGCCTGTGCCATACCGACATATTCAACAGAGTCCTCGTAGACCTTGAAGTTGATAATGCTCTGATCCATGATTCAAACCTCCTTTTAGCCCTGCAGGGCGCTGGTGACATAGCTGGCGTCATACTCCAGCACGAAGTCGATCTCCTGAGCAGGAGAGGGCGGCGTCATGTAGACATGGAGCTTGATGATGCCGGCCATGAGGTTGGTCAGCGGGTTTTCGTTCTCCAGCATCTCCACGCGAGCGCCCAGAAGGTAGCCCATACCCACCAGGCCGTTGAGCCAGATGTTGGCGGAATCGAGAACGGTGTCGATCAGGCGGCGGGTCATAGGCTTGTCCAGCTTGCTCCAGAAGGTCTTGACGAGGGAGTTGCCGACCCAACCGAACATACGGCTGACCGGGATAAAGTAGTCCTTGACATCGGTGTTGGAGGGATAGCAGGCGGTGTAGTTGCCCCACGCCACCCAGCCGCTCATGAAGTTCAGCGCGGTATCCACGCCGACGCCGTTGAGATAGTTAGCCTGCGCAAGCGTCAGGTTGACCTCGGTGCCGTCCTCCAGGCAGAGGCCGTCGCACTGCAGCCCCTTATTGGAGGGGGACTCATAGGGGCAGCCGCCGTTGCCGGTGTCGATCTGCGCCATCAGCCCCGCCATCTGGGTAGACAGGTGGAACTTGTAATCGCCCAGCTTCGCCATCGGCCAGAAGGCGATCTCGTCCTCGTCGGCGATGTTGGCGGCGTTCTTCTTGGTGAGAACATCGGAATAGGCACGCGCGCCGGAAGCACCGCAGTCGATGTCGATCAGCGCCTTGGCGCGGAACAGGCCGTTGATGTTGCCTGCCTTGGCGGTCATTGCAGCGGCCACGGTAGACTGCTGAGAATAGCCAGGGGCGCACAGCAGATCGGGGACGATGCCCAGCAGGGTCAGGCACAGCTCCACATTCTCCATCGCGGAGGCGATGTCAGATGCGGTGACGGTGGATGCCTTGACCTTGTTGTAGGCGATGTTTACCTGCTCGGCATCATAGGCGCTGCCGGTAGACAGCAGCTCCACCACCAGATGCTCGCCGCTGTAATAGGCGTTATAGTCGGTGCCGGACACATAGGCAGAGCCGGTACCGCCGGCAGGCTTGATGACCAGAGCGGAATCGTTGATGGCCGCGATGGGAAGCTTCACCTTGTGCTCCGTCACCGCAACATCGGTCGCGGCAGACGCTTCCTTTGCGGTGGCGATATCCAGAACATTGCAGAAAATGACAGGCTGGCAGGCGAACAGCTTGAAGTGCGAATACATGAATTCGCAGAGCGTGTAGGTTGCCCAGTCGTCGGAGTAGCCCAGCTTCTCCACCGCCTCGGACCAGCTGGTGCAGAGAACAGGGGTGCCGGGGGCAGCAGGCTTATCCGCCGCCTGAACAGGAGCCAGACCGACCACGAAGGGGACGCCGGACTCCGCCACGACAGGGGTGCTGACGCTGGTAGCCTGCTGAGAGACATATACGCCGTGGTTCATTGAAATTTCCTCCTTACTTCATGCCCTTGGCCAGCTTGTGATAATTCACATACAGCAGGTTCCCAGGCGTTTTGACTTTGATGCGGTCGGCGGGGAGCGTTTCGTCGCTCACCACCAGCGACGCGATCAGCGGGTGCTGCTCGATCACCGGGGCAAGGGAGTCAAGGACTTCCTTCCGGCCGCCGCGATAGATGGTGCCGCGCTGGATCACGCCCATCATGGTCGGACCGAGATAGACGCAGAAGCCGCCGGTGTCGGCGACCTTCTTCGGCGCGGCAGGCTTTTTCTTTGCCGTCTTTGGTGCGGCGGTCTGAG
Organism: Pseudoflavonifractor hominis; assembly: GCF_014288125.1. NCBI lineage: Bacteria > Bacillati > Bacillota > Clostridia > Eubacteriales > Oscillospiraceae > Pseudoflavonifractor > Pseudoflavonifractor hominis. Next base: position 95,208 of record NZ_JACOPR010000002.1, read on the forward strand.
CCGCCGTGTCGATGATTTTTTCGCTCATAGGTTAACCTCTCTTTCCACAGGGGGAAGCTTCCATGTGGAGATCATTTCCCCCACGAAATAGGGGGCGGTGTCATCGGGATAGACCAGCGTTTCAAGCCCCGCCTCCAGGTCAAGGGTAAACTGCCCCCCGATCACGACCTGCCTGAGCATCGCAATGCGCAGCCGTTCCATGAGATTCAGCAGCATCAGCCCGCCCTCCTGCTCGTCATCGTTATAGACACAGCAGATAGACCGGACCTTGGCGCTGGAGGTCACACGCTGTCCTTGCGGCTGTTGATCCATGCCGGTAATGACCTGGTGCAGCACATAGGGAGCCTTCTTTGTGGCAGAAGTGCCGTCCGGCAGGCGCATCAGGTAGACCTTTGCAGGGCGGAAGATCTGCTCCGTGTCGCCCTTCTGCAAACGGGTCGGCATGATCAGGTCGGCGGTGACCTCCTCGGTAAAGGCCCGCAGGCGTTTCAGCAGAATGGTTCTTGTCATAAATCAGCCTCCCCATCCGTTCAGCACGCGCAGGATTTCATGCTCAACGCGCTTTTCGTAGGTGTCGCGGATCGTTTCGTCCATCTTCTCGATGACTTCTTCGTTCCGCATCATGTGTCCGGTAGACGGGCCAAACTTCTGCTCCACAGGAAAGCGCGGAGAGCCGACGCGCTCGAAAACGGCAGTCGGGCCGAAAATGCGGGCCACGAATGCGTGTTGAAGCGTCGCAGCTCCGCCGTTGCGCTTTACCTGTGTCTGCACGGTGCCGTCCCGGCTGTATGTGGTGTTGAAGGTCAGCAGCGGGAGCACGGTGCCGGAGAAACTGATGCTCATACCCATCACGCCTCCCGCACCGCCTGTGATGTGGGTCTTGGAGTGAACTCTCCGCATGAATTCACCCTTGTTGATGGTGTACTCGGCGGCGGCGAACTGTCCGGCGCGGGTCTTGGCTGTATCTCCGGCGCGCCTCAACGCGGAGAACGCCGCTTTGTAAACGCCGCCGGGGATATTGTGCAGCAGCTTGTTCACGCGCTCCAGGCTGTCGTCGCCGACCTCGTTGACGCGGATAAAGCTCATTCGTCCACCGCCTCCAATTCCACGCGCAGCATACCCATCTCACAGACCGAGGACGCGACATAGAACTCCCGGAAGAAGCCTCCGCCGCCCTCCTGGTCGTTGATCCTGATACGCTGCCCCCGCTCCGGCTGCACCCCGCCGAGATCGGACAGGGCGCAGTGGAGAACGGAGGAAACGATGTAAAGCCCCTGGGCATGGTCGCTCATCAGCTGGCGGCGATCCTTCTCCTTCAGACCGGAGAGGACGATGGGAATATCCTCGTAGGTCGCCCCGTCATACTTGACGGTGCGCTTTTCCGCGAACTCGTCGCAGTTGAGGAACACGCCGAAGTTGTCGCGGGCGACCATATCCTTGAAGCCGCTCATACCACAGGCGCCTCCGGCGTCAGCACAGGGGGCGCTTCGCCGTCGTCCACGCCGTCGTCGTCCTCGGCGATCGCGTCCTCCAGCGGAACATCCGTAATGGCGGCGATCAGCTGCGCCTTGGTCTTGAGCTTAGCGGTGTCGATACCCATCTCCTTGGCCAGCTCCGTGAGCTTGGCGTTGGTCAGCGTTTTGAGCTGCTCGGGGTCAAGATGGGCGCTTTCCGCGCCCTCTGCGCCCTCGCCGCTGTTAGATGGGTCAGCGCCAGCCCCGCTGCCGTCCTCACCCGCAGGGGGCGTTGCAACAGCGGGAGAGGGCGTTTCCTCGGCGGGGCGGGCGACACACAGGGCAAAAAGGCGCTGAGCCTCCTCTTCGGAGACCTCGCAGATACCGCCGCGGTCGATGGGAATGGGGTGCTTCGAGCCATCCGGCCTGTAGCCGTATGTGCCGCAGATGATCTCAATTTTCGTCATAGCAGTCTCCTTTCCGCGCCGGGTCAGGACACAACTTCGGCCGCGTAGATGTACGGGCAGTAGTTGTGAGGAGCAGCCAGCGGACGCGCGCCCAGACGCAGCTTGCGGATGTCCGCCTCCTGGTTCAGAGAGAACTTCGGAACGCGGGTCGCCGCATGGGACGCGAACTCGGTGGAGCCGTAGTCGATCTGGGTGATCTGGCCATACATCAGATGGCCGCAGCCGGGGGCGGTGACCATGGCGGAGGTGGCGGGGAAATACTTCTGCTCCGCGCCGCTGTCGTCGATGTAGGTTTCGTCTACGGAGATCAGGTTCAGCTTGAAGCCGCCGAAGTTCAGCGTACCCATATAGACCACGCCATCGTAGCGGCTGAGTTCCTGGTCGATGGTACCGATGATGATGCCGCTGTTGCGGTCGAGCAGCTTCTGCACCTTCTCCATGTCGAGGATCGCGTCGGCTGCGTCAGAGCCGAGCACCAGGTCAACCGCGCGCAGGCCGCGCTTGGACAGCTTGCGGCACATGGTCTTCACATCGCCGAAGAAGTCGCCGCCCGTGGCGTTCCACTTGGTGGCCACGGTATAGGTGTGGTCGCTGGCGTCATCGAAGAACTTGACATACAGCTTCTCACCCTCGGTCTTGTCGTCGATGTAGGTCTGCATGGTGCAGGCGTTGTTGATCATGGTCTGCGCGCACATCCACTCCTCGCGGCGCACGATGCGGCGGTCCATGTCGGTCAGGTCACCCAGCTGCAGACGGGCCGCGCGCTGGGCGGGGGTGCTGTTGGCGTAGATGGCCTCGCCGAAGCCGCGCTTGCGCAGCTCGTCCAGCGTCAGCAGGCGGGACGGAGCGATGAAAGCGGGCTGATACTCGTGGATCTCGTAGCCGCGGCGATCCATGGGGATATCGCCGGCGCGGGCGGAGACGAACGCGGCCATCTTGCGGTCGCCCTTGCGGTACTCGGTCAGCACCTTGTCGCAGGCGAAGATGTCGCCCTCCCCGGTGGGGAAGTAGCGGTCCTTGAAAAAGGTCTGCTGAGGAACGATCTCCTCGGTGATCGCCATCAGCACATAGGTGTCAAAGAAATTCAGTTCAGAAGCCATTGTTGATTCCCTCCTTAGTTGGCAGCGGCAGCAGCCTTGAAGACGATGCCGCGCATACGCAGGTTATCCTTATCACCCTCGGTGATGGTGTAGCTGGCCGAGACCGTCACCTTGCCGATGTCGAAGCAGCCGGCGGTGTAGACTGCCACCTTCTCGTCGGCGGCGGTGCCGACGTCGATGTCGTCGCACAGGATGCAGTCGGGGGTCAGGGTCTCGTTTTCCTTGGCCGTGCTGCCGAGAACGACCAGCTTGCCGTCGCCGGCCGTGCCGGAGGACTTGGCAAGAATGGTGCCGCGCTTGAGCGTGGCCGCAGCGGACAGCTTGCGGATAACGCCGCCGCGCACTTCGGGCGCGGGCTTGATGTCGGTGATCAGACCGTCAAAGGTCATCTCGCCGAGCTTTTCACTCAGATTGATCATGTTCTTAGCCCTCCTTCTTCTTGCCCAGCAGGTCAGCGACCATGCTCCGGGCGTTGGTCATGCGCGCCTCGGGGGTGTCGTTCTTCTCGCCGTCTTCGCCCTCGGGCGTTTCGACTGCGGGGGCAGGAGCGGCAGGAACGCCCTCGGCGCCGGATTCCTCGCTGTCGTCCTTCAGATCGGTCAGAAACTTCTTGCCCTGCTTGGCGGCGTTCTTGGCCGCTGCCATCAGCAGGTCGGCAGCAGAGCAGGGCTTGTCACCGTACTTGGCCTGCTGCACGTCCGTCGCGTCGAGCAGACCGGAGATCTCGTCGATCTCCTGCATACGCGCACGCTCGGCCTGGATCGCGGTGTTGACCGCCTCAGTGTGATCGACGGAAGCACGGGCGTCGGCCTCCACCTGGGCGATCTCGTCCGGGTACTTCGCCCGGAGCTCTTCCTTAGTCATGGAAATTCCTCCTTCATCGCCGGTGACTTCCGGCTTGTTTTTATCTGTCTCAACCGGGGCGGAGGCCTCGGGTGTGACCGTAGGAATGTTGTCCGGCGCAAACATGCCGGGGGCAAGGTGCATCTGCCGCCCGTTCACGAACAGGCTGCGCCCGTCCGCGCTGGCGGCGATGCTGGTCGGCTCCGCGTCCTCGATCAGTTCGTCCGCAAAGCCCTTGTCGATGGCCTCGCGGCCTGTCATATAGGTCGTGTCCGCCATCATGTGGGAGATCACCGTGGCCGACAGCCCGGTCTTGCGCGTGTAGACCTCCATCTGCATCTTGTCCCACGCCTCCTGCTGGGTGGCCTGTTCCCGCAGCTCGTCGGCGTTGTAGCCGCCCCACAGGAAGGTCCAGCATTTGTGGATCATGACGAGGCTGGAGGGATTGACCCTGACCGTATCGCAGGCGCACATGATAAGACTGCCGCCGCTCATGGCAACGCCGTCCACGATGCAGGTAAGCTTCGTGCCGTTCCGCGCCAGCTCCCGCAGGCGGTTGTGGATCATGTTGGACGCGCCGGCATCGCCGCCGTAGCTGTTCATGCGGATAGTGATGGACGTGCAGCCGGAGATCTGCTTGAGGTCCTCCAAAAACTCGGAGAGCAGGATGTACTGCCCCTCGACGGGCTCGCCCCACCAGTTCGTGGGCTGCTCCTCGTAGATGTCTCCATACATGGTGATCTCGGCATCACTGCCGTCCACCGTGGCCATCGTATAGACCTTTTTCGAGATGCTGACGGCGGGAGACTTTCGCCCAGCTCTCTTTGCTGGAATACTCATGCGCATTACCTCTTTTCTTTCCAGATATCGCTTGACGGAATGTAGGGACTGTTCAGCCACTCGCGGATTCCCGCGCGGCAGTTCTCGTTGCAGCGGCGCTCCATGTTCTTCGGGCAATAGGCGCAGTAGTCGCTTGCGTAGTTCCAGATGGCGAGCGCCATGCTCCGCACATTCAGGCTCTGCAGATGCTCGAAGTTAGTCTTCATCGCCGTCACCTTCTTTCGGCGATGCCGATACAACGGTGACCTTGTTGCCTCCTGCCTGTGTCAGCAGCTCGTTTTCACGCTGCAGCTGCTCCACGTTCTCCTCCCAGTCGCCGCCGCTCATTTCGCGGCTGACCTGCTCATGGGTCTTGATGGCGTTGTCGATCAGCATGAGGGCGGCTTCTGCCTCCTTCTTGGGGTCAAGGCTGCCCTGCACGGGGCCGATCCAGCGCGCGCCGCACCATGCCTCCCGCACAAGGGGGTCCGTGAAGAAGCCGGGGGCGTTGATGCGCCCCAGAGCGACCGCTTCGGCCAGGAACATCTCATAGACCGGCTGGCAGAAGTCGTCCACAAACCACTTTCGGCGCATTTTGAATGCTTCCCACGCCTCCAGCAGCGCGCCTCGGCTTGCGGAATAGGAGCTGTTGAACTCCTTGATCAGCACATCGTAAGGCAGCTCTAAAGCTGCGCCGACCAGCTTGCACAGCGTCTTGACAAAGGTCTCAAAGCCAGCGGTTGGGATGTTCGGATTGCCGAAGTTGACCTTTTCCCCGGGGGCGAGGTGCGTCACCGTACCCGGTCCCATCTCGTACTCGTTGTCATCATCGGAGATGTTGTTCGCCACCGGTCCGCCGTCCGCGTTGACCTCGGCGGGGACGCCGGCAATATCTCCTGCGCCGACCTCGTTGAAGGGTGTATCGGAGGGGTCGGTCTCCGTTTCAATCCATGCAGTGAAGAAGCTCTGCACCAGCGCCGCCATCAGCTCGGACTCCGCATAGCGCCGAAGCTGGAGCAGCGGCTCGATGACCTGCGCCAGATAAGGAACGCCGCGGTACTGGTCCGGGCGTTCACTGTCCATGATGTGGAGAATGTTCGGCAGGCCGGTCTTGGCGCCGTAGGCCTCAACGCGCTGCCACTTCTGCGGCTCGCTGGTGATCTGGTGCGGGTAGGTGTTGCTGATGTGATAGGCGACCACGCGGCCGTTGCTGTCCACCTCCACGCCGTCGTAGACCTTGTGGCCTGCGCCGGGCTTTCCCTCGGGAATCTTGCCCTCCACGAAGCCGCCGATGGTGACACCGCCGCCATATTCGCTTGGCGTGCAGGCGCGGTCCGCCTCCACGATGTGTAGCCGCAGGGTATAGGGGTTTAGTGGTGTTGCCGGGTATCGCTTGACCAACGCGAACACATCGCCGCTGAGCAGCCACGACTTCAAGGCGAGCTGCTGCAAACTCTCGAAGTTGTTCAGGCCCAGCGCGTCGCAGTTCTGCTTTTTCCCTGCCCACAGCCGGAATTCCATCTCCGCCGCGTGCTGCCACTTCTTCGCCGCCTCCGGGGAGATGCCCAGCACCTCGCGGTCCACGGACGCTTTGAGCGTCAGCCCCGTCCCGATGACCTTGGTGCGGTTGGTATTGATCGCCGCCGTAGCCACCGGCGCGGCCATGTAGAGCATTCGCGCCCTCTGCCGCAGGGTGGCGTTGTTGCGGTTGATGTCCTCATTGGGAGCGCCGCTGTCCGGAACAAATCCCTTGAGCGCCCGCCGCGTCAAGCTGGCCCCGGCTTCGCTGTACCCCTTCGCCTGCGGCGCGGCTGCGCGGCGGCGGTCTTTCTTGTTGCTCAATGCTTATCGCCTCCCGTTTTCGGAATAAAAAACAGGCCGCCCGGCGGCGAAAGGAGCAAACTCCGCCGGACTGCCTGTGCAAAAAGCCCTTTCGGGCGCTTTGCCGGTATCATTTTCGTGACCTCACGAAAAAGGTCACCAGTCGCGGGGGACGATGCCGAAAGCCTTTCTCGGCTTGCGGCCGTTCAGCTCCGCGAGCAGTTCGTCGACCTTCTTCTCCGCGTCTTCGATCTCGTCTTTCAGGTCGGGCAGGTCGAAGCGCGTCAGCTCCCGGTCGTCGATGACATAGCTTTTTACGCCGCCGTCCACAAGGGCCAGATATGCGGCGCGCAGCTTTGAGAGGGCGCTCTGCCAGAAGTCCAGCCGCGCCCGCAGTTCAACTTTATCCATATCGGACACCTCACCAATCGTCGTAGTATTTCTTCCCGCTCCTGCGCTTCGGCCTCTGCTTGGCGGCGGGAGGCGGCATGACAGGCGTTGCAACAGGGGCAGGAGCGCGTTCGCCGCCCGCCTCCTTTAGCCGCCTGTCTATCTCGTCCAGGTTCTTAGGAAGCGCCTTGAACGCCGCCAGCGCGTAGTTGCGGCAGTCCAGCGCCTCGTTGCGCTCGTGGCCGGGGATCTTCTTCCACTGCCACGGCTGCTTTTTGTTGGGGTCGTAGACCTTGACCTCGGAGAGCAGCCCTGTGAAGTAGCCGGAGCCGTAGTCATCCCGCTTGGGGAAGTGACAATATTTCGCGCCCGGCGTCTGTACGCGCAGGTTGTCCATGATGACCTCCTTGCCGGAGTCAACGCCGATCTGGTACTGCCAGCAGGTGCCGACCGCCGTCTGCTTGATGATGATCTTCTGCTTTTTCGGCGGCGCGGTGTATGGCTTATCACTGCCGGGCATGCCCTTGATGCAGAACACCTTTTTGCCCAGCCGCGCCCGGCACTGCATACGGACCTCCTGCGTGAAGTGTCCGCCCTCGTCCACAAAGGACATTGACATTTTCAGCCCCACGCCGTTCTCAAAGCGCAGAACGCGATCAAATACCAGCTCGTCCAGCTGCGCCCATACGGCATCGTCGTCGGGCCGTCCCATGACGATGCCCTTCTCGATGCCCCAGGTCTCACCAAAGTGGCCATGGCCGACGATCTCGTATTCCATGCGGTCGTCCTGGGTATCGACGCCGGCCGTCAGAACAAGCACGCCCTCCGGCAGCTCGGCGGGGTATTCCTCCCGGCGCGCCATCAGACTGTCCTCGTCCTCCAGGTCGCCGCGATCCTCCCACAGCTCGCCGAAGCAGGTGTTGTAGACGACCTGCATCTTGCGGGTACTGCCGATGGCGTTCAGGTATTTCAGAATGATGGATTCCCAGCTCGCCCACTGGCTGACAAATGCGTTCAGCCAGAACGAGCGCGTGCCCTGCTCATAGGCGGCGGGGTTGTCCGCCTCCCATCTTGCCGGAGCGCGCTTCATTTCCGCCTCGGTGGAGATGCAGCCGCAGCCGGGGCAGGCATAGCAGACGCTGCGGACCTTGTAGGTCTTTTTCCCCGCGATGATGATCTCGTCGTGCTCAAAGCGGATGTCCGCCCATTGGATCTCGTGATACTCGCCGCAATGAGGGCAGCGGGATTTCCACCGCTCCATCGTGCCTGTCGCGTAGGCTGCCTCGATGGCGCTGGCGTTTTTGACGGTGGGCGTGGACACCTCGCCACTTTTCGCGTTGTAGAATGTCGTCTGCCGCGCCATCGCCAGGTCCCACGGGTCGCCCTCGTTACCGGCGGACAGCGCCCAGCGGTCACGCTCGTCACCCAGCACATAGCGGATAGGCTTTGACGCCAGAGCGTGGGCCTCGGTGGAGCCGCACATCGTGAGGATGCCTCCGGGGTAGGTCTTTTGCAGAATGGTATTGCCGCTGTCGCGGCTCTTGGGGTCGCTGACCTTCTTTCGCAGCGTGGGGCAGTCGCGGATCATCGGCGCGATGCGGAGCTTGGAATACTCCTTTGCGTCAATGGTGGTAGGGTGGACAAACAGGATCGAGCCGGGGTCCTGGTCGATCACATAGCCGATGCAGTTATTGAGAAATTCAGACTTACCGACCTGGGACGCGGCCACCATGACGATGTGCCGTATCTTTGGGTCGGTCCATGCATTCATCGGCTCGCGGAGATAGGGGGTGCGTTCGGTGCGCCACGGTCCGGGCTCTGCGGCGCTCTCGGCCGACAGGCGACGATTCTGCTCCGCCCATTCGGTCACGGTCAGGTCGTCCGGCGGGAGCATACCGGCCATCGCTTTGGCGATGACCTTGTTCAGCCGGACGGCGGCGAGCCTATTCGTCATCGCTGTCACGCTCCGACCAGTCGCGCCGCTCTCTCACACGCTCCTCGTATTTCTTGGGGTCGTAGTGATACCCGGCCAGCTCCCGCATGACCTTGCTGACCTCTTTGCGGATAACCTCAGACGCCTCGGCAGGGGTGGAAACAGCCGCCACATCAACGGCCAGCCGTCCGGGCAGCGCATTGAGCGCCCCTCGGATTGTGTAGACCAGATCCTCCGTCAGCGCGGCGACGTCCTCCGCCCGGTGCATGGTGCCTTTCAGTTCCTCAGCCTCCAGCTTGGCAATGGTGGCCTTGGACGCCTTCATCGTCGTCTCCGCCACGCGGCGGGTCTTCTCCAGCTTCTTATCCTCTTCGTCCATCGGGCCGTCAGACAGGAACTTAACATACCGCTGTACGGAATCGGCAAGGAGGAAGCGCCCCTTGCTGACCTTTTGCAGCTGACCGTCCTCCGCCATCTGGCGAATGCGCCGTCCTGTGATACCCAGGACACAGGCCAGCTCTGTCGTGCTTACCTCCGTTTCCTCGGTAATGGCATCAATAGCTTCAGACATGGCGCTCCTCCTTCCTTGCGCAGTCCAGCCGGCTTGACTGTCTGCGTAAATTGTGATATGGTATCGATAGTGCAAAACCATATCGACTGAGGGCGCAAGACCTGACTGTTGCAGCAGTCGGGTCTTTTTTTATGTCCGAATGCGGGACTCACCAGAATTGCACTGGAGCACACAGGCCGGTACCAGCAGCTCTGTGCGAGACCCTTATCCCGCGTGTGGTCTTATATTTCATAGGAGGCCTTTATCTGGACTTCCTCCACATTTCCGCAGAGAAAGACGGATAAAGCGATGGGGGATTGCGGCAGGTACCGCCACAGGTGCCGCGCTTGGCACCAAAAGCAACGCCAAAGCGGAACGGAAATGCCAAAATTTTGCCTTGGTAACTACGCTTTTTTCGGGGTCGGCGAGCCCGCGGCGTGTGGGGCGGGGGTCGTCACAGTACCTTTTGCCGTCGTCGCCTGTTGCAACGCATTTCCCCGCCCTCAGCGCGACGATGCCGAGAGGGAGAGGGCGCAACACAGCCAGACGCAGATACGCCGCTCTCGTGCGATGTATGCGCCTGGCTGTGGTATTGTGTTATAACTTCGTCAGCAATTCCGCATGGCTATACCCCTTAACGCCCTTGGTCATCATGCCGAGGAAGTCATCACGCGAGAAATCAGAGAGCCGGAATACTTCTTCGGGTTTCATTCCGAGCTGTTTGCCGATCTCCTGAACGGGCTTGCCCTCGTCCAGCAGCCGCTTTACGATGGCTTTCATCGGCTCAAGCAGATGTGTACCACGAGCGCGGTTGTGTGTGACGGTGCCGTAAATATCCTCGGTCGCGTCATCATGCCGCACGATTACCACCGGCACCTTGCCTTTGAGCATGGTGTGCAGCGGCTCCTCTCCGGCCACGGTCCAGCGGTGAAAGCCGTCGATGATGGTGTAGTCGGGACGCACGACGATGGGAAGCGTCCAGCCATTGGTCATGATCGATTGCACCAGCAGTTTCAGATTTTCGCGGTTGACCTTGTTGGGGTTGTAGTCATTGGGTTTGAGCTGCTCCCGGTCTACCCATTGCAGGGAGGATAACGGGGCGAACAAATCCGCGTCAGCCATTTGCCTCACCTCCCTTCCGGAAGCGCTTGGCGTAATCAGCGTAGGCGCAGGATATGTCCTGATAGATGGCGCGCAGGGTGCGGAGCTTGGGATCACCAGCAGTCAGACCGCCGTACATTTTCTTGTAGTCGCGCGGCCGAGCCATTCCGTCCATCTGAATGAACATCTTGCGGTACTGCTTAGCGATCTTGCGCTTGTGCTCCGTGTTGAAGAAGTCTCCCGGGCGGACGAACAGCATCTCCTTCAGGAGCGCACGGTAGTCCTTGGTGTCCTCGCCCTCCAGCTCCCGGCGCTTCCTTGTGGTGCGGTGGAACATTTCGCTGTCCCAGTACAGCATGGCAAGGTAGGCGTTCGGCTCGCGCCGAAGGACGCGCTCCATGAGAGATGGGTCGTATTCGCCCAGGTGTACCAGCACAGGTACGGTATCAACGGAGAAGAACTGCGACACGCGCAGCTGATTCCGATTGACGCCGACCTGATACATCTGCAGGTAGACCTCGGGGACTTCGATGCGCTGGTCTCGCAGGTACAGCCAGACGTCCGCCGTCTTCCAGTCGTAGATGGGATAGATGGTGTTCGTGCCGGTGATGCCCTTTGCGCCCATATTTAGTGCTGCCATGTATTGGAGCCGCTGAATGGACTCTGCCGCGCGGACGCCGGTGATCATGATGCCGTCCATCGTCACGCGGGGCAGGAAGGATTGATAGTTGTCGATCCTTGGCCGGAGCTGCGGGTGATTGCGGATGGCAAAGGGCGGCGGCTGCCGCACCCAGACATCGCGCTTGCGCCGATCCCAGCAGACGAAGGTTTCATCGCTGGACAGCTCATTGAGACAGCTGAAATGCTTGACCTCGATGCACCACCATTGAAACTTGGCGCCGGCAAGCAGGAACTTCTTCCGCCACGCCTTGGTCGTTGCTTCAATGGAATCGAAGATTGCCTCCTCGTCCACGAAAAGGACGGTCAACTGCGAGGGATTGATCTCTCCAGTCTGGATCAGCTTATATGTCAGGTCGGCAAGAACGATGCTGTCCTTGCCGCCGGAAAACGAGAGGTATACAGGGACGCCGTTGGAAAATACGTTCTTGATCCGCTGGCGCGCCGCTGTCACAACGTCGATGTCTGAGCTGATGCGCTTTACAGCCATATCCGCTCACCACATTTCGGGCAGAGGATAAACCTCTTAGCGGGCTCGGTGGAAGACGCCGTGCCGCTCTGTGCGGGTGCGACTTCCTCAGCCTGCGCCGCAGCAGCTTCTTCCCGGGCGGCGTATTTCTCGCGCGTCTCGGTGATGGCCGCAGCCTGCTCCGGCTCAATGGTGCCGTACTCAAGCAGGGCGTCGCTGGCTTCGTCAGCCTCCATCACCATCGCACGGAGAAGATCCTCTTCGTAGCCGGGAATGTCCAGGTCGTCTTTCAGCTCAAGGATAAAAGCGTCCAGCGCGGCCAGATCGTCAACGCCCAGGTCAAAGACGCGGTTATCGGCCAGCATGAGCTTTTTCTTCTCCGCCTCAGTCAGTCCAGACACGACATAGCAGTCCGCCTCTGTGCGGCCGAGGGACAGCAGCGTTTCATACAAGCCGTTGCCGGCGAGAATAACGCCGTCCTCGTCGACCACGATGGGGCGGATCTGACCGAACATTTCGACAGAGCGTCGGAACTCCTTCAGCTGCTTGTCGGTGTGCATTCGGACATTCCGATCCGGTCGCCGCAGCTCGGTCAGAGGCTTCTTTATGACCTTCATGCCTGCACCTCCTTCAAGAAGGCGCGAGCGCTGTCGATCTTTTCAGCTACCGCAAGGACGATGCCGGGGTCGATATCGTAGACCTCACGCCAGCCGTTCTCGATGCTGCCCGTCCATTGGCGGGCGGGCCACGGGTGAGTGCCGCACAGATATCCGTTCTTCCAGCCGTAGATCGGCGGAAGCGGGAGCTGATGGTAGTGAATATAGGCAAGGATGTGCTCATGCTTCCACGCAGCGAGCGGGCTGAATCGCGTAACACCTTTGCCATCGGTATAGATATTGCTGTTGCGACCGACATAATTGCCGTCCGCACGGCGGCGGCCGAGAATGATGACGTCCAGCTCGTGCGCCTTGAAGTATTCACGCTGCGCTCGGTGCTGCACGATAGAAAACCATCGTCCGGCCGCGGCGGAGTCCTTGGGGAAAAGCATCTCTTGATGCTTCACCAGCCAGTCGATATCCTGATGCGTGTTGATGACTTCGCAGCCTGCCGGCTTATGCTCCTCGATCCATGCGGCAAAGGCGGGGTATTCCAGGTCGCACACGCCGATCATGCTATCGGTGACGCCGGCCGCTTCACAGAGTTTGCCAAGGACAATGCTGTCCTTACCAGCGCTCCATGCGTAGGCAGCACACTTCCCAGCCGTCACGGCCTTGATGTCCGCCACGGTCGCGGCAGTAAGTTCGTCCAGCTCTGCGCGGGAAACGGCTTCTTCGATAGTTGCAACGGCTTCCAGCCATGCGCTGTTGTCGATCCTCTGCTTCCTTCCGAGACTCATGCTCTCACCGCCTTTCTCGAGGCGATAACGGCGACAAGGCCGCTGGACAGGACGGTCGTCAGACTGCCTGCCGCTTTCACAGCCGGAATGCCGGCGAGATTGCCGTAGGCGAAGATCGGAAGCCCGACACACAGCGCGGTCAGCACACCGGCAAAAACGCCCTTGCCCGTCAGCTTCTTGCCGAGCAGCGTCATGACCGTCGGCAGCAGCGTCGAAGCACGGAGCGTTCCGTAGAACAGGAACAGGTATGTCACCGTCAGGCCGGGAATGTTGGCGATGGCGATAGCCACGATCAGCAGGCAAAGCATGGTGCGGCGCGAAGTCTGCACCGTGTCCTTCCCAATGCCGAGCCAGTCTGTCGTGAGCGACGCTGCCGCGCAAAGGTTGCTATCCACTGTGGAGAGCAGGCCGGAGATAATCATAAACAGAAACGGGACCAGCACCCATGTCGGAAGCAGCGAGGAAACGAATTCAAAGTTGACCATGCCGCTGTCGCTGGCCACAAAGCCGGATCCAGCGGCAAGGAAGCCCACCGTTCCCATGCAGATCGGAACGAGCGCAAACAAAAGCGCACCGGCAAAAAACGATCTGCCGATGCGGTCGCGCCTGATTGCGAAAGCTCGCTGCCAGAAGCACTGATCCCCGAATGGGCCGGAGATCAGACCGACAGCCATCGGCAGACCGTAGCCCAGCAGGACCTCAATGCCCGTGGAGGAGGTGAGCGAAGTATATTCTCCGGAGACAGCACCGAGCCCTGCCCGTACCGTGTCAAAGCCGCCGGTCATGCGAAGGCTCAGAACGACCAGCAGAGCGCCACCCATGAGAATAATGCCCAGCTGGACGACATCGGTGATGATGGAGGCTTTCAGTCCGGAGAAGCGGGAGTAGGAATATGCGATAGCTGCCAGGGCGAGCGTCATGCTCCAGAATGGCAGCCCCGTAATGAGGGCCAGCGTCTTTCCCCCGGCGAGCAGCTGTACTGCCGTTGAAAGAACGGCCAGCGCGCCGAGCTGGAAGGAGTAGACGCCCTTGACCTTGCCGGAGTGATAGCGCTCCGCCATGTAGCCGGTCAAGGTGATGCCCTCCGGGTACTGCGCCCGGATCCTTTTTGCAAAGGGGATAAACAGGATCAGGCACAGCACATTCGGTACCGTAAACCAGAACATCCCCGGGATGCCGCGCGTATAGGCCATCTCCGAGGAAGTGAACAGTGAGGGAGCCCAAATCCAAGTGGCGGCGATGCTCATGGCGGCAATCACCGAGCCGATGCGCCGGTCCGCCACATGGAAGCCCTCTGCGTCGGTCGTCTTTCGGGTGAACATCAGCGTGACGCCGATCATCAGCACCGCATAGACGGCCAGAATGACAATTCCGAACATTTTGGAAATCTCCTTTTATGATGTCACCGCTGCCCTCTGCTGGCGAACATCGGACCCGGCGCATGACCGGCGCGCAAGGAGTAACGCGCAGGCCTCAACCTCCTTCCCAAACGAATGACGGCCACCCCGCGAGGGATGGCCGCCTGGCTTATGTAGGATTTTACGAGTCTAATCCTAATACATGGTGCGGGGAATATCAAGAAACGAGTTGCAACAGCGAAGAACAGCTTTTAACTACCGAGGTAGCGGTAACACACCATCTTTACCGAATCCTCCGAATTGCGGCCTCCTATGACCGCTGCGACCTCTTTCCATGCGAGCCCTCTCAGGAAGCGCAGCCGGAAGATCAGGCGCGTCTGGTCATCGTCGATGCCTTGAATGAACGGCATGATCTGCCCCTCGCTGGCCTTGACCTCTTCCTCCAGAAAGCCGACACGCGCATCCATATCCACGATCTCAGCTGCGAGGTCGCCGACCTTATCCTTTATGCCGGGAGTATGCGGCATACCTGTGAGGGCAGCCGCGCCGGGGCAAGCCGCGTCACGCAAGGACTGTAGCATCTCCCTTGCCCTTGCCAGTTTCTCTATCAGCTCAAAATGCTGATTCAATTCCGAAAGCGTCGTAATAGCTCACCCCAATCTGTTCTTACTTCCTCTTGCCACCCTGCTGGCTGGCAGTCTCTCCAATCTGCATTTGCCGGTATGTTGGCTGCACTACCTCTACCGACACCACACGGGTATCTCCGTATCGCTCCAAATCCTGAGCAATCTGCTCCTTTATGCCAATGGCCTGTCCTGCCGGAGCATTGACGTGAACGGTGATAATGAGCATCACCGCACCGTCTGATAGGCGCGAGCTTTCTTGTTATAGGCCAGGTCGACCGGCGCACCACAGGAAAGGCAGTTTTAGGTGATACTGTCCTCTTCGATGTTCGTTCGATACTTGAAGCTCTTCCCGCACTTACAGCGGATGTGCGCCGACATGAGATCGTGCAGCGGCGTTTCTCCACCGCAGGCCGCACACCGATAAGACGAGATAGGCTGTTTGACACAAAAGCCTCGCAAATCTCCGCACTGTGCGCACCGAATAAGCAGAAACCCCTTGTATGTCTTCGGCGTGGTCTCCTCGACTTCTGCTCTATCAGGGATAGCCCATGTCTCTTTCGGCCCGAACATAGTCTCCGCGCGGCTGGGCTTTGCACGAAGCGAAGTCGGCTCTGCTTTGTGCATCTCCGGCAGAGATGCCTTCGTTGCAGCCCCGCGCCACACAGGGCGGCAGTCTATGCCATTCCCGAGGCGGCAATGCCATCTGTTCGCGCCGCTGAATTCCTCTTTCTCTCCATGCTCGCAGTATTCGCAGTTGCCGTTCAGCCAAAGCAGAGCGGCAATATCGGTCGCGGCGGCGTTGATCGTCTCCTCCGCTCCCGCAAACTCCTGCACCAAGTCAAAAAGACGGCTGTAATCGTCGTACTGAATACGCCCGGTTTCGTTCAGCTCATTGACAAAATCGAGCAGGTTTTCAAATCGTTCCATAGAAACTCCTTTTCATTTCGGCACCACGCAACCGCAGGCCGTACATTGGCCGTGAAAGTGTCCGTTGCTGCACGCCCAGGCGCTGGCCTTTTTTAGTGCCATGGGGAATATTTCAAGCATGATAATCCTCCAGCACATAGCACCAGCTCTGCGGCGGGCGCTTGATGTCATATGGCGCTGCGCCAAATCTCGTATTGCGTAATCCGGTAAACTCGCTCAGTTCGCGCGCCTCGTCGTAGATGCGCAGGTTGGAGATATGCCAGCCGTAAAGCGGTGTTCCGTGCCCATAATCCCATAGTGCTCCATTTTCAAGACAAGTCTGTAATACATAATCATCGTCAATGTCATAGATGCCATACGGTTCGTTTGCCGGGGCAAGTCTATCTATGCGGTCACAGGTAAATTCCCCGATGACTTTGCCGTGCTTTCCCCACGCTCTGAGAGCAACACCGCTCTGCGTGCAGTAGATATAGCACTTAAACGGCGTTTCCATCTTCGGGCGCGTCTTACGAATTTCGATGGCTTTCTCACCGCCGATGATCTTGTCGCACCACTGCGGGCGAATGCTGATAAGCACGGCTTTACTCATTCCGCTCCACCTCTGCTATTCTTCTGGCGGCCATTTCTACATACGAGGGAACGATCTCACATCCCACAAAACCGCGCCCCATGCGTTTGGCCACCACGCCTGCTGTGCCGCTGCCCGCAAATGGGTCAAGTACAACGCCGCCCTCTGGGCAACCCGCTAAAATACACGGCTCAATCAGCTTTTCCGGGAACACGGCGAAGTGTGCGCCGCGAAATCCGTTTGTGCTTACGCTCCAGACGCTCCGCTTGCTCCTGCGCCCCGTCTTGTTTTCAGCGTTCCCGTGGCTCTCACGCTCCACCTGTGCGCTGTTGTCGTGAGATCGACCGCCGGTATAGGCTCCGCCGCCGCGAAACGTCCTTGCGTTTCCTTTGGCCGATGTGACTGGTTCGCTGATTGCCGCCGCGTTGAAATAATAGTGCGCTGACTTTGACAGCAGGAAGATGTACTCATGTGACTTCGTGCATCGGTCATTTGCGCTCTCCGGCATACAGTTCGGTTTCTGCCAAATGATGTCTTGCCGCAAATACCAACCGTCTGCGCGGAGGGCAAATGCCAACTGCCAAGGTATGCCGATCAGGTCTTTTTTCTTGTACCCCTGCGGTACGCGCTTTGCGGTGTGTCCGCAGGAATTGCGGGTGTTCGTCGGCGGCTGGTTCCCCGAATTGGTAGCATAGCTATCGCCCATGTTCACCCACAGTGTTCCATTCGGATGCAGCACCCGCCGGACTTCACGGAATACAGCGACAAGCGCCTGCAGGTATTCCTCCACGCTGCCCTCGTTTCCGATCTGCCCCTCCACTCCGTAATCTCGCAAATTATAGTAGGGTGGGGAGGTCACGCAGGTATGTACGCTTTCTGGCGGCAGCGTCCGCAGCAGCTCCAGCGCGTCGCCTTGCAGAATAGTGCAGTTCATCACTCTGCCTCCTCGTTGAACAGCTCATGTGTTCCGTCCTGGAGCGCCTTTTCATCGTCGGACATCTCGTAGCCCAGCTTGACGAGCAGAGCATAGATGCGATCCAGCTTCTCATTCTCCTCGTGCTTCATGGTGTAGCTGTTCCAGTAGCTGCGGAAATAGCCCTCGGACTTTCCGTCGCCCAGGCGCGCATAGATCATTCGCAAGAGCGCCTTTTCAGGCGTCTTGCCGATCGCGTCGGTCACGGCCTGGAGCGTAAATGCGGCATCGTCCTCGCCGTCCTCGTCATCTTCGGCAAATGGTCCAACGCCAGTAGCCTGCATAATTTCCTCTTCGGTTAGCCAGCTGGTATCATCTCGGTATTCAGCGTAAGCCCACAGCGCCACGACATCCGCAAGGCGCTTTTTGATGGCGGCTGCGGAAACGGTAGCCACGAAGTCGGCGCGAAGCTCATAGGCGCGGGCGGTTGCTTCGGACAGCGCCTTTGCTGCGGCGTCCTTTCGCTCCTGTTTCATCTGCTCCTCGCGCCTCTTCGCCTCCTCTTCTGGCGTGGCAGCAGTAGGCTCGTCCTTGACCATCAGCGCGATATAGCCCCACTTTTCAATGCAGAAGAAGTATTCAACGGTATCAGCGTCATCGGGGCGTTCCATCTCAATCTTGCTGCTGACATAGTCACTTTTGACCGTCCTATATCCCGTGCGGCTCTCCACCTGCGTAGCAAAAGCACTCAACAGCTCCACCCATTTCGCCTTGCGCTCGGCTGTGGCCTCGGCATCGATAGCCTGTTTCAGCTTGTACTTGAAGTTCTCGGTGCCGATGTAATCAAGCATTTCATTCTTGCGCTCCGGGCTCTTCAGCTTGTCCAGCTCCATGTACTCGAAAAGGGTGACGCCGCGCTCCTCGGACTTCTTGAATTTGTCCTTATCCAGCTCCAGGAGCTTCACACGGCGCCGGACGGTGGTAGCGGAAAAGCCGGACTTTTCCGCGATGTCCTCGACGGTATCGCCCATGTCAAGCATCATCTGGAAGCCCTGCGCCTGCTCGTAAACGGTCAGATCCGACCGCTGCATATTTTCGGTGAGCATGGTACTCAGCTGCTCGCGCTCGGACATATTCACCACAACACAAGGAAGGGTTTCAAGCCCGGCCAACTTTGCCGCAGCAAGTCGGCGGTGTCCGATGATGACCTTATACCCACGCTGCCAGGTATCGCCGGTGATCTCACCGGTGACCATGTTCGGGACAACGGTCAGATTTTGGAGGACGCCGTTGACCTTGATGCTTTCGGCCAGCTCGGTCACATCGCCAACATCCTTTCGAGGATTGTCGGGATGAGGATGCAGCTCCTTGACGGAGATGTAAGTAATTACGCCTTTTGCGGGTTGAGCCGTAGGTTCGTCATCGTCCTCGACGCCAGCGAGGTCGGCTTCGTACTGCTCCTCATAGGCTTTCCGCTCGGCTTCGTCGCGCCTTTCCTCCTGGTCTGGGATGGTACGATCCTCGCCGACGCCGTTGTTGGCGTAATAGTCACACTCCAACTCGCGGAATTTGTATTCGCATTTGCGCTCGCATTCGTCCTGCAGCGGGCAGCGGTCATTCAAATTTTTCTTTGCCATGAATTGCTCCTTTCATGCGCCGAGCTTTTCCCCTCGGCTGGGACAGTTTATTATTTTCGGCTCATGCCGTTCACGCGGCACCAGTGCCGCTGGGCCTGCTTCTTCCTCGCGGTGCGGCAGGCCGCGCAGAAGCGGTTTTCCTTGCGCTCGTAGAAGGTGCCGCCGCACCGTGCGCAATACTGAGGCTGAATACGCCGGAATGCTGTGCAGCTGTCGCAATCCGTACACCCTGCGGAGCATCCGCCAATGTCGTCCCAATTCATGCACATAAACCGCTGCCAGTAAGGATCATAGCCGAGATCGTTCATGCGCTTACGAAGGACCGTTGCCAGCGCGGATAGGTCGCGCCTGACCTGATGGCGGGTGCGGGAGATATAGAAGCCATGACGGACGTCCATTTCCGGCGCACCGTGCCCCCACGCGCCATCACCAAGCATTTCCCGCACCTTGTCGGCGTTCTCGGTCAG
Organism: Pseudoflavonifractor hominis; assembly: GCF_014288125.1. Classification (NCBI taxonomy): domain Bacteria; kingdom Bacillati; phylum Bacillota; class Clostridia; order Eubacteriales; family Oscillospiraceae; genus Pseudoflavonifractor; species Pseudoflavonifractor hominis. The sequence goes on from NZ_JACOPR010000002.1 coordinate 114,725, forward strand.
ATAATCGTTGTAGACCTTGGATCGGACGCACTTTTCGGAACGGCCGACCGCCTTGCCTATGGCAGCGTAGCTGTCGCCGTGGCGGATGCCGTCTGCCAGCATTTCAAAATCCTCGCTGGTCCATGTGCCACGCTTGCCGGTCAGCTCCATCGAAACGGGGCGCTCCTTGATGCCGAGGTCACGGCAACGGCGCGCGATCGCACCGTGAGAACGATGCATCATCTCGGAAATTTCCGCCCATGAGTACCTGTGCTTACTGAGCAGCATCTTCAGCCGAGAGTCCTCGTCCTCTCCCCACGGGTCTTTCCTCTGAATGGCGTATGCCTCAAAGTCTTTCTTGCGCTGCTCGGCTACCCAGCCCGGCTCCTCACCGAGCGCCAACGGCTCCATCTTGGAAAAGTCGATGAAGCTGCGGTATCGCTCGGCCCACTCCCAGAACTCCTCAATGTAGACCACACGAAAGCTGCAGCGGTTGACCTTTTTTGTGTGGACGGGCAATCCGCGATTTTCGACCCAGCTTTTCATCTTGTAGCCGTAGGAGCTGCTTCCTCCGTTCACCGCCAGCAGGAGTTGATTTAGAGTGACATACTCGCCAGCCATCAATACCGCGCCTAAACCCAGGCGCTGAGCTTTGACCTTGACGGCATTTGTTGTGCGGTTGAGCTTCTTTGCGATGGCCGGAACAGAAATCTGCCCCCACTTTTCCATCAAATAATCTTCTTCCTCGGGCTTCCATGTCCGGCTCCCGAGAGGCGGCGGCTGCCGCATTCCGTTCCCTCCCATCAAAATAGAGTGAGCTGGCCGGTTTTCGTTTCCGCCAGCGGTTGAGATTGTTCCGGCGGCGCGGCAGGCGCCGGCGGCTCTGCCGGTACCTGCTCTGCCGCGTTCCGAAACAGGATATCCATTTGCGCCCCGATACGGCGGTAGTGCCAGACATCGCGGAAGTACATCGGCGTGTACCAGACCTGCGGGCCGTCCTTTGGCAGCAGTCCGCGGGCGTCGTAGCTGGTGGACGGCCGCAGGAGCGAGTCGTCAATGACAACATAGCCGGGGCAGCCGAGCAAGCTCAGTTGGATGTAACACATACAACCGGCGAGGAAATCTATGTCCTGCGCCACGAACAACACTGAGGTCTGATAGTTGATATGCTGTCTCCGGCACTCATTGGCAAATGCAACCAGCAGCGCACCGGCTCCGCAGGCGGGGTCGTTCACAGATATCCAGCCCTGCTTTTCTATCCGCGCCGTCATATCAGGCGCATAGGTCATCGCGGACATCGCCCTGCAGACACTGTACGGAGTGAAGAACTGTCCTTTCCATTCGTTTCCGAGGCCGAGTGCCATAAAAAGCTCACCGAGGAAGTCCTGCTCGGGATCGCGCTCCAATTCGGCTACGACCTCAAGCAACATATCTGCAAAGACTTCCAGCTCCTTAGCGGAATACTTCTCTGCGCGGCTGCGGTACATTTCTTCCCTGGCCTTGGCCTGCGGGCCTCCCATCGTGTTGGCGATTGCGATGGCCGACATGATGATGAAGTCCTGCCAGATGTCCCAGCGGGAATACTTCCCACTCAGCCCTTCTATGAAGCGGACGATATTCTTCTGACTTTCCCCTCTGACGTGCCGCAGGGCGTTTCCCATGACTTAGCCCTCCTTGTTCGCTGCTTTCAGTTCTGCGGCTTCGCGCAGCTGCGGAGCGACTGACTTAACGGCGGCTTGATACCCGGCGTCATACCCGCGTTTCCACACGCGGCTGAGGTAGGCCGCAAGCGTCGCCTTGTCCATGTGCTTGATTGTCTTGTAATCCTCGCGGCGCATCTGACCGGCAAGCTGCAGATCGTGCGCGGTATGCTTATTGGCATTTACGGTCGGCATCAATCTTCACCGCCTTCCGTGTCGTCAGGCTCGTCGGTAGGGAGGACCTCGCGGCCATCGGAGCCGTTATACGGACCGACGACACCCAGCTCCTCCAGTGCGTCAATCAGGCGCGCAGCCTTTGCGTAGCCAACGCTCATACGGCGTTGCAACAGCCCCACAGTCGCTTTATTCTCTGCCCGAACAATGGAAATGGCCTGCTGAATGTCGGGGTCGTCCAGGTCAACCTCGGGGCCATCCTCGCCCTGCATATCCCCCTCGTCCTCCGGCTCCTCGTCGGTATCGCCAGCCTCGTCCTCGTCAATGACCGGCATGAGGCCGCTGCGCAATGCTTTCTTTTCCAGCACATCGCGGAAAAAATACTGCTGCCAGTAGGTAATCATCTTCACCAGAATGGACTCGATCTTGGTGCGGAGCGTCTTGCTGATGGTAAAGGTGCCGCCCGTTACCTTCGTGTCCAGACCGCCGTCCTCGAAGATCCAGGACATGGAGGCGTCGGGGCTGCGGTAGCCGACCTCCTCGACATTCTCCAGCATGGAAATCTGTGCGTCCATGCCCTGTACGGGCTTGATGGTAAAGATGATGGGGTATCTGTCTTTTTCAAAGCGATAGACGAGATCGTGCTCATCGCACAGGCCCTGCATCTTCTTCTTTTGGGCTTCATACATGGAAATTTCGCTCATGGTGGTAACTCCTTTCAATTCAGTTGAGCAGGAGCAGCGTGCCATTCCACGCCGTCTGCACTTGATATTTCTCCAAGTCGGCCTCCGTCACATACTTGCGGCCGAAGTGGTCTTTCATGGTCTTCCAGATGTCCCAGGGGACGCAATAGACCATGCCGGAGCTGAAACCGGCGATGACAAAGCAGCGAGCGCCGAGCGCCTGATGCCTGTCCATATAGTCCTGCTGGCTCTGGAGGACGCGGCTCTGCTCCATTCGGTCGGCGGCGGTGAATTTCGCCTCGAACATGACCGTCCTGCCGCCCTTGATGGTGCCTTTATAGTCCGGCTGTGCCTGCTTTTCGTAGTAGGCGATGAACTTGCCGTTGCCGAGATTTTTCGTGGGATGCATCGGCTCCGGCGTCTTTTCGATGATCGCAAAGCCTTTCTGTGCGTAGTAGGCAAAGGAATCGTCGATGCGGCTCTCAAACTGCTTACCGCGGGCTTTTGCGATCTTGCCGAGCAGCTGGCGCTTCGGGTCTTTCTTCACAGTCATGAGAGATACCCTCCCAGCCATAGCCCGCTGGCAAACATTCCCAGTCCGATGCAGCCTTGCCGGAGTATCTGGCTCATGGGGATAAGGTCGCAATCGCTGGCACCGGCAGTTCCGAGGACCAGAAGGAAGCCGAGCGCAGCGATGATGCCGCAGGCTTGCCGAAATCTCTTTCGCGTCATGCTCGTTACCTCCAGATGTATTCGCGGCAGAAGATGTGATCTCCGATCTGCCCCCATACGCGGTCGTTCTCTCCATTGCGGGAGAAGAAAACCACGTCGGCGTCAAGGATCGTATCTCCATACAGAGCGCCGTTGATGGCGTCATACTGCGCTTGCGTCGGCGTCGCGGTGCTGACCGCGTAGATGGTGGAGAACTGCGGAACATCGCCTCCCTCTCCTTGGTGCAGCACATCGTGTACTGTGCCCGGGAAAGCGGAGTGCAGCACGCGGTTGAAAACGACTTCGACAACGGCCTGCTGCCCCTCGGCGCTCTGATTGCCGGCTTCGAGGAATACGACCGCAGCCAGTTCTGCCAACTCCTCGTCAGTCATTTCGATGTTGACATACCGAGCTGCACGGGCGGGACGATCTTCGGCCCTGGTAACTTGCTCAGCCTCGGTCATTTCTGCTTCTAAAAGCCGGACAGGTGCTGTCGTTGCTGGGTTTTCTAACTTGCCGGTCATTTGTGCTGACGCTGCGGTTTCCTCGCTGACACTGATGCGGAGAGCCACGATGCAGGCTAAAACTGCGAGCAGGCAGATAAGCGGCGCCGGCGAAGCCCTCCTTTTTCTTCTTCGTTTCATGTTTTCCCTCCTATCTGCTTCATGCCCGGCCCGACCGCTTTGCGCGGCCCGCTGTTGAGCGCGCTTGTCTGCCGGATGATCGTTTCATATGCGGACTTGAAACCGTCGTAGTTGTAATACTCGTATGTCTTTACGGTGCCGTCGCCAAAGGTGCGCTCTCCTGTTGCAATCAACCGAGAGGGGCCACCCATAGCCTCAATGACGCGCCTGATATCCGTTCCCTCCGACAATCTTGCCACAGCCTCCTCTGGTGTTTTCCCAAAGTCCATATCGAGCTTGAGGTAATTCCACGCCTGGTCAATCCGCGCCCTCACTTCGGCCTGCACCTTTTCGGCTTTTTCCTTGAATTCTGCGATAGTCGGCGGGAATTTACACTCGCGCACCAACTTTACAACAGCCTGCTGCCCCGTCCAGAAGTCGATCTCCGGCAAGCAGGTCACCCACAGATTGATGGTAGGGCCGAGCTTTGCGATGCCGCCCTTGAAAACCTCTGCATTCGGATAGGCAAGGAGCATCACGGCGAATATCTCGCTCATTTCCTTGTGCGTCATAGGCTTTCCTCGCTGGCGTACATCTGGTGGAGCTGCTGCAGGTCGTCCATAGCGCTCCCGCTGGTGCTCGGTCGGTTGCCGTTGCCGGCACGGATGCCCCAGCGTTCACGGCTGCACTTCCGAATGACAAGATTCCAGTCGCGCCACTTGTTCTTGTTGCCGTGCATTTGAGCGGACTCGTCTATGTAGTCGATGCAGCGCGTCAACTCTTCTTCGCCGAGGTCGTCGATCAGCCGGGCGTATTCCTCTTCGGTGAGCCGCACCCATCCATGCGCGCCGTGCTTATGGCGGGGGACCTCGGGGCGGTCATCTTCTGCAGCGTTATACTGCGCCGTTACGGTAGAGCGTTCGTTGTAGCGCGCTGCCAGGTACTCGCGGAAACGATCGTTCTTGACCTTGCGAATCTCGCTCAGTAGCGGCTTATTGAGCTTTTCGGACGCCGACCAGTTGTATCGACACCAGTTGAGGATCAGCAGCTCCTTGGTCTGCGCGCTATACCGAATGACATTGTGCGCGCTATCCAGGCGTTTCAGCAGGCGCTCCACGGAATCGTTGTTGTACCCTGTCTCGTTGGCAATTTGCTTGATGCTGACCTCGTAACAGCCGCAGAGATTGGTGTGCGGATTGGTCATGCAGTAGAGATAGATGTACCGATCCTCGGGCGTAAAGTCATCGACGACCTTGCTGTCCGTCCAAAAGTCCATGCTGATATTCCGATAGCTCGCCATAGTGTTCACCTCCTTCGGTGGGCTGTCGCCCGGTTCCCCGGGCGACCGTTTCAGAATGGCAGCTCTCCATCATCCTCGCCGACTTCGCTAAAGTCACCGTAGTCAGAGGCGGGATATCCACCGGGAGCAGCGCCGCCATAAGAGCCGCCCGGCGCACCGTAGCCCTGACTCTGCTGAGGATATCCGCCCTGCGGCGCGTAACCGCCCTGCTGATAGCCGCCTCCGTCACCGTCGCGTTTGGAATCCCCAAAGTAAACATTGTCGGCTACAATCTCGGCGGATCGGCGCTTGTTGCCGTTGTTGTCCTGCCAGTCGCGGATCTGCAGTCGCCCCTCGACGATCGCCATGCGTCCCTTGCTGAAATATTTGCAGACGAATTCAGCAGTCTGGCGCCAGGCAACGATGTCGATGAAATCCGTTTCCTTTTCCCCGGACTGGCTTTTGAAATCGCGGTCGCAGGCGACGGAGAAGCTGGTCACAGAAAGGCCGGACTGCGTACGCCGCAATTCTGGGTCGCGGGTCAATCGACCCATGACGATGATCTTATTCAGCATCGGCCGTATCCTCTGGCTCGTCAGCGTTTCGCAGCACCAACATCTTCATGCGGTACAGCGCACTGCGCGCCTGCTGAATGGCATCGAGAACTCTTTCGACATTGTAGCTGTTCTCACCCTTGATGGTCGCTTCCAGCACATCGCGCTCAGTTTCAGCGCGGATCAGCTCCTCGTAGCGATCCTGCGGAACGAGGACAAAGCCGGGGTCAAGCATCAGGTCAGCGACCAGCTCAGCGGGGGTCTTTTTGGTATCTTCCATAACGGTCTCCTTTCGTTTCTTTCTCAATGATTTCGATGGCCTTGCGGCACTGTCCGACATCGAACATACCGATGTGGGTCTTTTCCACAGGCAGGCCCATCTTCTGAGCCAGCCACGCATAGGCCGCGTTGCGGTGGCCGCGAAAGCGGCCGTACTTCCACAGAGGGTCAAATACGGCGTGTGCAGCCTTTTTCCAATTCCGCAGTTCCGCATTGGCAAGGCGGCCAAGGGGCTTGTCCGTCCCCTTATGCACACCGACGTATGCCATGCAGTTCCGGCAGAGATAGATTTTGCCGTAGCTCTTGCCGTAGATGACCTTGCTGTCGACATACTCAGTCTCTCGACCGCAGTAGTCGCAATAAACTTTCCTCACGGATGCCATGCCTCCTTGTATCTGGCGATCTGCTCTGGGGTGTCGGTTTCGATGCCGACCTCCTGGCACTCGGAAATGATGCCGTCCAAAAAAACACTCATTTCCTTGGTGGAATACTCGCTGGTGCCTTTGATCGCCCGGTAATGAATGAACTTCTTCCCCTCGACATAACCGACGCCGGTTTCTGCGTAGTGCCGCGCCACCAGTGCAGGCGGTACGCCCTCCCGTAGGGAAAACAGTACCTTGCACTCGTTCCCGGCCTCGTCGGTGTATGTCTCGCCGGTGCCGTAGCGCCGGAGCATTTCCTCGTAAACAGAGTCCTTGTCCGACTTCACCGCGACGGCCAATTTCTCAATCAGCGACCACGCGTAGTTGTTCGCGTTGAGGCTTCGAGGGATGACGCGCCTTTTGATGGAGAATGTGATCTCCTGATCTCCGAGCGCGTCCCACAGCTTCTTGCAGCTCTCGCGGGTTGTGATAGTCAGGACGCTTTCGCCGGTGCGGGAGAACGACCAGTCTTTCAGCTTGCCGTTCATAATGCAGCCCACTTCTCCTGATAGACCTGCATCAGATCCACTGCCCGGAGCCAGTCGAAGAAGTCGGAAATGACAGGGAAGATGCTGGGAGCGTCCTCACGGAAGTATGTTTCCGGCCATACATCGCGCCCGTTGCTGGCGATGTAGGTAAACTGCCGCGCTTCGGGGATTAACTCGAAGTAGGTGGGGTGCTGGGTACTGCCGAAATATTTTCCAGCGTCATAGCTCTTGGTGAACTTGACGTCGATGATTTCCCCGGCTTTCAAGCAGTCCAGACGGCCGTACAGCAGCAGGCTCACGCCGCCGACTTCGACAACCTTCTTGGCCTTGTACTGGAGGATGCCCCCGGCGCACCGTCGAGCGACCTTTTCGGCAGCGGCATACCACTGATTGTTCGGATCGCCGCGGCCGTTGATAATGCTCGTCACCAAATCTTCAAAGTCGATGCCGTTCTGCATGGCCTCGGTGGTAGGCGTCGGCTCCCGGCGCAGCGTCAGCATAAACTCCGCCATCGGGTCGCGCTCCGTTGTCATATCCTCATAGGGGTTGCCTTTCATGGTGTAGAGCCAGGACGACAGCAGCGAATGGGTCATCAGGTAGCGTCCCATTTACTCAGCTCCCTTCTCCTCTCCGGGCGCTGCCGGCGCGGGCGTGTACTTTTTCAGCACCTTATCGTAGAACAGGCCGCACTCCTTAACCTTCTTGTTCCAGAGGACGCCCAGCTCCTTGTTGGAGGTCAGCGCGTGCTTAATGGCCTGATATTTCGGCATGGCGGCGTTGGCGGTGTCGGCATCGACAATGCCGGCGATGATGGCCGTGCCCTCAACCATCGCGGCCTCGTATGCCGCCTGATCAACAGCGTTCTGCTCGACCTCGGCAGTGGCCTTGGCGTTGTACTCGGCGAACAGCTTCGTCAGGAAGTCGTTAGGGCTGGTCGGGCCGAGTGCGGGGATCTTGCGAATGCCGGAGATGCCGCGCGTCCCCTTGGCGAAATACCTCTCGCAGTTGGAGAAGCCGATGGTGCGGTCATTGCCGTAAATCTCCACGAAGCCGCCCAAGTCCATAGGCTCCCAGACATTGTTTTTTGTCTGCCCCTCGACCTTGATGCGGAGGCGGGTGTTGTCGCCGTCCTTTTCCTCGGTGGCGTGGAACACAATGACGATGTTCTTCTGCAGCTCATAGAAGCAGTAGTCCATCAGCCGGACGAACTCCTTACCGACGAAGCCATAGCCCTTGAGAGAGAGGCTGCCGTCGCGCTGGCCATACTTCGGGTCTTTCTTGATGGCCCACAGGGACATCAGCGAGATCAGCTTGCCGCCGGTATCGAAAACCAGCGTGTCGAAGTCCTGAAGATTGATGGGGGTGAGATCGCCGAGGATCTCGTCGTAGCTCTGGGGCTGGATGTACGGCTTGCGGTAGCGCGGCTCGATGCGGTCGATACCGAAGTCAACGTCGATGTGCAGGGGATTGGGGGCGGACAGCGCCAGAGTGGATTTTCCGATGCCGGGATAACCGGCGATCAGCATGCGGATTTTCTTTGCGCCCTCCTGGATGTCGTTCGGGTTTCTAATCATGGTGATAGCTCCTTTCAGTTGGTAGCGGCTTCGCGCCGCAGAGTGATGATTTCGTGGCACCGGAAACCGAAATTGCTTTCCCGGTACATTCCGGTCAGCTTGAACTTCTCCTCGTCATAGATGCTGGAGCAATTCACTAAGCCCTCGGTCTTATCGGGGTGATAGGCGCGGAACGCGGCACAGGCCGCGTGAGCGTCCGGTGCTTCGACCTCAGTCCAGCCACCGAAAAACGGCTGGCCGTCCGTGCCGTAGGTAAAATAGAACTTTGCCATTATCGCGCCTCGCTTTCCCACTTGATGCCGCCGCCGCTCAGACTGACGGCCATTGCGCCGAGGAATTTGACGTCGTCCTCGTCCAGCCCGATAAAGTCTCTCTCGCCAGGCGTGGTGAAGCCTTCTTTGAGAATCACGATGTCTCCGACAATGGGATTTCCGTGGCGCACGGTATCGTAGAGAATACAGCCAAACAGGTTGAGCGGCAGACCATGCAGCAACCCCTCTTCGTTGACGACCATGCAGAACGGACCGGGCAGGCCCTTCGGGTGTACGACCTCGATCCATCCGCCGACAGCCTTTCCGATGGTCTCATAAGCAGGCTCGTCGAACTCCCTGACCTGCATCTTGTTTTCGGTGGTGATAACCAGTCCTTTCATCAATACTCCTTTCCGGGGAAGCACTCCGGCTCCTCCCATGCGTCGGACTGCTTGATACAGATATCGCAGCCGACAATATTCAAATCGTTGTCTCTGAAAATTTCCTCGCACTCTTCGCCGCAGACGGGGCAAATCGGGAAGGTCGGCTCCTTGCCGTCCGGGTAGCCGGTGCGCTCCATGTTTTGGATAACGGGGTGGTCTGGCAGATCGTAGTTCATTCGGTTTCACCTGCCTCTGCGATGTAGCGGCGGACGGTGGCGGTCAGCCAGTCCTGTGTGGTGGCGTAGCCCTCAGCCTCTATCAGCCGTTGCAACGCCTCGTAGTCGGCGGTTTCGAGCCTTGCCGAGATACGACAGGTCAGCCGGTGCGCGTCCTTTTTGACCGCTTTGCGGCCCTCTGCCAGCTCCGGTGCGAAGTGCGCGTAGAGCGCCGCCATCGCGTCTGGCCGCAGGCTCACGCCGTAGGCGTCTCCGTTCTCGCACTTGCTTTGAACGGTCTTGTCGTACTTGGGGTAGATGGCTTGTACCACCGCGACCATATCCTTGGCCGGTATCTGCTTGGAAAGCCGGAGCTCTCTCAGCTCTTCAGCCACGGTCGCACCTCCTTTGTTCTTGACGCGGCTCGACCCGGCTGGTAAACTGTGTACGGGTATCCATTTGCCTGAGTCCGTTCCCGTTGCGCCGGGGCGGACTCTTTTTTCGTTTCTGCGCGGCAATCACAGGCTTCACCCGGGTCATTATTGCTCCCGCAAAGCGGGCAAGTCCGGTAATATGCCATTCTTTCAACTCCCTTCATTTTGCGGATCTGCCTGCGCGTCTGGCTGCGGTTTTTGCGTCCAGCGCTTCGCGTCCACCTGGATGCCGAAGTATTCCGTGGATCAGATCCAGCGTCGCTGCGGCGAGGTTGTCCCGTACAAAATCAGGAATCTCCGCCGTGTTGATATGTACTTCGTTCACCAGCTCGCTTTCCTCGGTTGGCGTAAGCCTTGCGACCTGCATCGGAACCTCCTCTCTCCCATTAGTTCAAAGCTATTGAACTTCAATGGTAAAAAAATAAGCAGGAATGTCGGAATCGCCAATCTCCAGCAGAGAACAGGCCTTGGAAATCTCCGGCTGCTTAAACGGTACTTTGCTGTTGAGCTTCAGAGAAAGGCTGCGCTCAGACATTCCCATCGCGCCGGAAAAGCGAGCCTGCGTTCCAAACTTTTCGGTGATGCGACCCAAGAGCTTGCTGTAATCGTACGCCATTTTTATCCTCCTTTCAGCTTGTTCAAAAGTTCAATTTCCTTGAACCTGTCGTTAGAATACCATACGCCTTGATGATTTGCAACACATTTTTTCAAAAAAGTTGAACTTTTTTTCTTTTCGCTATTGAACTTTTGTTCAAAGCCCTTTATAATGATGTCATCTGCAAGGGGAGGATAGACCGATGAAAGAGTACAGCACTTCTCAGCGTTTGAAGCAAATCATGGACATCAAGAAGATGCGCCAGGTCGATATTCTTCACGCTGCAGAGCCTTATTGCAAACGGTTTGACGTAAAGCTCAACAAGAACGATTTGAGCCAGTATGTCTCAGGGAAGACCCTTCCCGGGCAGGACAAGCTTACAATCCTCGGCCTCGCACTCGGCGTTTCCGAAGCCTGGCTTATGGGGTATGATGTCAGCATGGAAAGAAGCGTAACGCCCACCGCTGAAACGAGCGATGGGCGCACAAAAGAGTATATTGAGCTATTCGAGCTGCTGACCCCGGAAAAGCAAGATATCATCATCAACGTGATAAAAGGGCTTTTAGCTGGCTGATTATCATATCCTGCTGGCTTTCGGAAAGCTTTGAAAACAGCTCGGCCGCGAGCAGCGTTTTCAATATACTCCTCGCTGCTGCTTCCGATTGATGATCGTGTCCCATGCCCGGACTCCTTTCTTTGCAAAATTGCCATCTACGGCATCGTTATTCTATCAAAATTTATGCAGTTTCGCTTTGAAAAGATATATTATCACTTTCGACTGACTTCGCATCGTGATATGGTGTAGGAGCGGGAGTTTGAGAAAAGGAGGCACACGCATGAATATCCCCGAAGTAACACTGCGATGTTCAAACGGTTTTACTCTGCATACCAGAGGACCAAATCTTGTTGTTGAGGCTAAAAGAACGGAAGAGTTTTTCCCTATTGCGAAAATTCAGTCTTTCGCTTTGAAAGAGCCTCGTGGCCTCGGCATGGGGAAAATTACTTTTCATACTGCTCAAGCCGCAAGTGCAGGTGTGGGGCTTGGCCTTGGGGTTAGTGCAGCAATCGGCGCTGAGAAAGTTTTCTTTTTCTCAAAAGCGGATTTGGCTATAGCTATCCAGATCCGGGACTATATTTCAAGCTACGATGTTGAGAAGGCTGCACCCGAAGGAAAAGTTGTTTCTGTCGTCGAGGAAATCCGCGGATTGAAAGAACTGCTTGACGATGGCATTTTGACTTCAGAAGAGTTTGACGCAAAGAAGCGCCAACTCCTCGGCCTCTGATACCCTATGGATATGGTATCTATACCGTATCTATAGGGTAGCGATACATCGCGTGCGCGCGTGCGTGTGCGCGCGATCGTGCGCGCACTGTCTCTGTACCTGTATCTGTATCTGAGACTGTATCTGTAATCTGTTTCTGATTCTGAATATCTACTACTGCAAATCTATCGTTAGAAGGGGGTGGCGCTGTTGCCGAGAAAACCCGCAAAGCACCCGGCGAAACCGAAGCGGGGCAAGAAGCTGGAAATCGAAGAGCCGGGCGTTCTCTATGGCCGGTACAGCAGCCACAACCAGAAGGACATTTCCGTAGAGCAGCAGTTTGAAAAGGGCTACGAGCTGGCGGCGGAGTATGGCATCAGGATCATTGACACCTATGCCGACCGCGCCGTTTCTGGCCGCACCGACAAGCGCCGTGACTTCCAGCGCATGATGACTGACGCTGCAAAAGGGAAGTTCCGCTATGTAATCGCGTGGAAGTCTAACCGCATGGGGCGCAATATGCTGGAGGCTCTGATCAACGAAGCTCGGCTTCAGGATCTTGGCGTTCGTGTTCTCTATGTGGAGGAGGATTTCGACGATACTGCGGCTGGACGCTTCGCCGCCCGCTCGATGATGAATGTCAACCAGTTCTATTCCGAGAACATGGCCGAGGACATCAAGCGCGGCCTATATGACAACGCCGCGAATTGCATGGTGGCGAACGGCCATCTGCCCTACGGCTATAAAGCGGACGAAACGCTACACTATGCCATCGACGAGCCGAAGGCTGCGGTTATCCGGGAGATATTCACTCGCGTTTCCTGCGGTGAGGCTTTCGTTGATATCATGGCCAGCCTGAATGCCCGTGGAATCAAGACCTCGTACGGTCGCCCGTGGGGGCGGTCGAGCTTTCAGAAGATCCTTTCCAACGAACGGTATCGCGGCATCTATATCTACGGCGATGTCCGCAAAGAGGGCGGCATCCCGAGGATTATCAGCGACGAGCTTTACTTCAAGGTCCAGGAGGTGATCACCACGAAGAAGAATCCGCAAGGGCGTCACCGCGTCAATGGTGACTATCTGCTTACCGGCAAGCTGTTCTGCGGGCATTGTAAAAGCCCCATGACTGGCGTCTCCGGCACCGGACGCTCCGGCAACCTGCATTACTACTACGTCTGCCAGAAGCGTCGAACGGAAAAGACCTGCGATAAAAAGAATGTGCGCCGAGATGAAATTGAGCTGCAGGTCGCCCAGGCCATCAAGGACTATGCTCTGAAGGACGATGTTATCGAGTGGATCGCCGACAGCACGGTCGCCTACAATGAGCGCAAGGAAGCCGAGAGCAAGGTCGGCATTTTGGAAGACCAACTCGCCGGCACGGAGCATGGCATAAAAAACATCATGTCCGCCATCGAGCAGGGCATCATCACCGAAACCACGAAAAGCAGGCTGGTCGAGCTGGAGTCTGAGCGCGCTACCATCAAAGCTAATATCGCAGCGGCTCGGGCAGACATCGTGGCTGTCAGCCGCGATGACATTATATCCGGCTTGGAGATGTTCCGAGATGGCGATGTTCACGATAAGAAGTACCAAGCGCGCCTATTTGACACATTCCTGGTCGCGGTGTATGCTTATGACGATGATCTGCGGCTGGTGTTCAGCTTCTCCGGCAATAAAAATACAATCCAGATCCCAATAGAATCCGCAGTTAACGCAGTAGAGAATAACGAGGCTGAGTGTTCGTTTAAGCTCTGCTCTGCTCCACCAAAAATCCCGGTGCCCTGCAATGCAGGGCACCGGGATTTTCTCTTGCTCTCGCAGCGGGTACCCGTTCCGTGTATCATATGTCACATTTCACATATAGGCTGTCACACTCCATAAACAGAGAAGGAAACTGCACACTATTTTACACAGGAAGAGAGGACTGCATGCCAGCAGTCCTCTCTTCCTATTCTTATCTTTCGTATCATTTATGGTATATCGAAAAAACGAATCTTCCAATTTGATTCTATACCATAAAACATGCCACAAAATGATTGGGCTCAATTTCTTTGAGCTTCGGCTCCTCTGCGTGGCACTGTTCGGTGGCATGGGGGCAACGATTTGCAAAGCGGCACGCTTTGGGGGGATCGATCGGAGAGGTAATTTCTCCTTGCAGGAGAATCCGCTCCCGGCTTCCCCCGATCTTGGGGATGGGAATGGCACTCAGCAGCGCTTTTGTATATGGATGTGTGGGGTGTGCAAACAGCGTCTCGGAAGGCGCTTTCTCCACCAACTGTCCCAAATACATCACGACAATATCATCGGAAAAATGATTCACCACCGACAGGTCATGGGTAATGAACATGTATGTGAGTCCAATTTTTTCCTGCAAATCCTTCATCAAATTGAGGATCTGGGCCTGAATGGAGACGTCAAGCGCGGAAACCGGCTCATCACACACAATAAACCGCGGATTTACCGCCAGCGCCCGGGCAATCCCGATTCGCTGCCGCCGGCCACCGTCCAGTTCATGGGGATAGGCATTGGCAAGCCGCTCTGCCAGGCCAACCGTCTTCATTAACTCCATCACGCGGTCCATGCACGCATCTTTTTCCTTGACCAGCTTATGCAGGCGCAGCGGCTCCATAATGGTCTGGCTGACGGACTTTCGCGGATCCAGAGAAGAGAACGGGTCCTGGAAAATCATCTGCATATTTGTCCGCATGGCTCGCATTTCCTGCTTTTTCAGCTTGCTGATGTCCTGTCCATCAAAGAGAACCTCGCCGGATGTGGGCTCCAGCAGGCGCAGGATGGTACGTCCCATTGTAGATTTGCCGCATCCGGACTCTCCCACCACTCCGAGCGTCTTTCCTTCCTCCAGGGTAAAGGTGACATCATCTACTGCATGGAGCACTCCTTTGGGCGTTTTAAAATACTTGCTCAGGTGATTGACCTGCAGCAAAGGGGCTGCTTTGCTCATGCTTCATTCACCAGCCTTTGCTCTTGAATGTTCTGCTCATTATAAAGATGACATTCCACATAGTGGTCCGCGGTTCGATAGGTTCGGCAGGGTTTTTCCTTCTGACACTGTTCCGTGGCATAGGCACAGCGCGGGGCAAATGGGCACCCCTCCGGCAAATGGGCGGGGTCTGGCATCAGCCCCGGGATGGGCTTGAGCCGCGCCTTTCGGTCTTCCAGATTCGGAAGTGAATCAAAAAGTCCCTTGGTATAGGGATGGCGGGTATGCAGGAAGATGTCTTCCAGCGTTCCGCGCTCCACTACCTGTCCGGCATAGATGATCGCAACTTCATCGCAGGTCTCCGCCACAATGCCAAGGTCATGCGTGATCATCAGCATGGACATATTATACTGCTTTTTGAGTCCGCGCATCATCTCCAGGACCTGGGCCTGGATGGTTACGTCCAATGCTGTGGTGGGCTCGTCCGCGATCAGCAGCTGCGGACTGCATGCCAGCGCCATGGCAATGACCACGCGCTGCTTCATCCCGCCGGAAAACTGGTGGGGATATTCCTCACCGCGTTCTCCCGGAATGCCCACGGTCTCCAGCATCTTACGCGCTTCTGCCAGGGAAGCCTTTTTATCCAGCTTTTTATGGTGCTGGATGACCTCCGCGATCTGCTCCTCAACGGTTCTGACCGGGTTGAGCGAAGTCATGGGGTCCTGAAAAATCATGGACACCTGCTGTCCTCGAATTTTTCCCATTTCCTGCTCGGTCTTGTTTAAAATATCCTCTCCATCCAGGAGGATGCTTCCGGATATAATCCGTCCGGCCGGTTTGGCCAGCAGGCGCAGCACCGAGAGCGCCGTTGTAGTCTTGCCTGCTCCGGTTTCACCCACCAGTCCCAACGTCTGACCTTTTTTGATGGATAGATCCAGTCCATTGACCGCATGCACCACATCATCCATGGTGTGAAATTCAACCGTCAAATTTTGAATATCCAATGCAAGGGATGTCTGTTCACTCATGCGTACCACTCCTTACTTCAGTCTGGGATCCAGAGCGTCCCGCAAACCGTCTCCCAGCAGGTTGAATGCCAGGATGGTCACCATAATGGCCAGACCGGGGAAGAGCGCCATATAGCTGTAATCCCGGATATAGGTCCGGCTGCTGGAGAGCATGGCGCCCCACTCAGGTCTGGGCTGTTCCACGCCCAGGCCCAGAAAACTCAGGCCGGAGATGGTCAAAATTGCAAAGGAGATGTTGAGTGTCATCTCTACCAGGATGGGAGCCATACAATTGGGAATCACATGGCTTAAAATAATGGTACGGTCCGTCGCGCCGATTGCCCGCGCCGCTTCGATGTACTCCACATCTTTGACGGTCAGTACGGCTCCACGTGTAATACGCGCAAATTTTGGAATGCTGGATATCACCATTGCCATAATGAGATTGGTGACCGATGTGCCAAGCACCGCCACAATGGCAATTGCCAGGAGTGTGCCGGGGATGGCCAGGAGCATGTCCATAATACGGGAAATAATCATATCGACCCGTTTGCCAAAATAGCCCGAAACTGCGCCAATGGTTCCGCCGATCAGCGATGCCAGCAATGTGGAGGTAAAGCCAATGGAGAGCGAGACCCTGGTGCCATGCACGACGCGGGCCAGAATATCTCGTCCCAGTTCATCCGTACCAAAGGGATGGGCCAGAGAGGGGGGCTGACGCATTTCCGCAATATTTTGTTTAATGACCACTTCATCATAGTCAAAGAGAACATCTGCAAAAAGAGCCAGCAAAATCAGCGAGATGATAATAATAAGTCCTAAGATTGCCGTCTTATTTTTCATCAGACGCCGCATAGCCAACGACATCTGGCTCCGATTCTTTTTCCTCAAATCCGGCTGCAAGGTCACCGGTTGGGCAGGATTCTTTTTTGCCATGTGTATCCCTCCTTATGCGTACTGCGACTTCATGCGTGGATCAACCAGTCCATAAAGCAGGTCCACAATCAAATTGACGATCGAGAAACAAATGGCAAAAATAATGATACATCCTACCACGGTAGGAATATCGCGCTGCTGAATCGAGGTGATCATCAGACGGCCAATGCCCGGCCAAGAAAATACGGTCTCGACCAAGACAGATCCCGAGAGCAGGATTCCGGTCTGAAGTCCAATGCTCGTCATCGTCGGAATCATGGCATTTCGCAGTGCGTGGCGCCGGATGACCGTTCCCTCTGACAGACCCTTGCTGCGCGCGGTGCGGATGTAATCCTGACGGATCACTTCCAGCATGGATGAGCGCATCGTTCTTGCCACAGATGCCATGGAGGCCACTGCAAGCGCAAAGGATGGCAGGATGATGCACTTCCACTGATCCGCGCCAAACGACGGCAGCCATTCCAGCCGCAGCGAAAACAGCAGGATCAGCAGCAGTCCGAGCCAGAAGGATGGCATGGAAACACCGATGAGTGACACAACCATACAGATCCCATCAAAAATGGAGTTCTGTTTGATTGCCGCGATAATGCCCAGTGGAATGGCCAAAACAATACTGACTACACTGGCCACCAGTGCAAGGCGGATCGTGTTGGGCAGCCGGGCGGCAATTTCCGTGACCACAGGCGCCCCCGTGCGGTAAGACACTCCCATGTCACCATGCAAGAGGTTCAGCATATACCGTCCATATTGCACCAAAACAGGGTCGTTCAATCCCATCTCTTCCCGCAGCTCAGCCACCCGTTCCGGTGTGGCGTCCTCTCCTAAAATAATGCGGGCCGGGTCGCCATCTGCCATACTCAGGATGACATAGACAATCAGTGTGGCACCAATAATGACCGGAATCAGTGATATAATCCGCTTTATCGTGTATTTAAGCATCCCAATATTCCCTCCTGTCCATGGAGTGACACGGGCCCTGCGGAGTTGCTCCCGCAGGGCCCGCTTATCATCGTGATTGCATCAGAGCATTACTTCCAACTCAGGAAATGATAATAGGCTGCTCCGGTTGCATTACAATTGGCACCTTCCAGGCCGCTGTCATATGCTTTTACATAGGTCTGGGCAAACAGAGGAACAACAGGGCACAGATCATTCAGGTGCGCCACACATTCACGCAGGATTTCGTTGTTCTCTTCTTCATCCAGCGTGATTGCGGCGAGATCCAGATATTCGTCTACCTTCGGATCATTTACCCGGGCGCCGTTTGTAGCGTTAATAAATTTGGAATGATAAATCGTCGTGAGCCACTGCTGCATGGTACGCTGTGCGAGCTGGGTCAGACCGGCGGTATAATCACCGCTGTTGTAGCTGGAAATCCAAGTGGCACCATCCATAGAAACCAGCTCCACATTGATACCCAGTTCTGCCAGGTTGGCCTGAATAATCGCACCGGTTCTCAGGTCCTCATCGGATGCACAGACCAGCGGCATCTCCACGGTGGAGGGATCTACTCCGGATTCCTCCAGATATTGCTTCGCCTTCTCCAGATCATAGCCTACGGCATTCTCATCCGTCGAGGACAGATAGCCCTGAGGCGCACAGGAGATGACGCTCTTTGCAAAGCCGTTCATGGTAACCTGGATAATGCTCTCTCGGTCGATAGCTGCGGAGATGGCCTTTCGGAACAGCTCATTGTTGAAGGGCTCCTTCTCGTTGTTCAGCAACAAATATTTCAGAGCCACGCTGTCCTGCTCCAGAACACTAACATTGGGGTTTGCCTTCAGCTTTTCCACATCGACCGTATCCAGGTCATAGAGGTAGTCCACTTCGCCCGCTTCAAAGGCAATGGTACGCGCGGAGCCTTCCGGAATGAAGCGCCAGACCATGTGCTCGATCGTGGCCTTTTCCTCCGCGTTGAAGTAGTTCTCGTTGGCCTTATATTCGAGCTTATCACCAGAGACATATTCCACAAATTCATATGGGCCGGTTCCGTTGATATGAGTATTAAAATCAACGCCCGCATCAATGTCATCCTTGCTCAGGATGGCAACCTGCTGGTTGGTCAGATCCATGAGCAGGCTGGAGCAGGGACCATCCGTGGTGATCTTCACCGTATAATCGTCCACGGCCTCCACATTTGTAATCTTTTCAACATACTGCTGGGCCTGGGGAACGGTTGCCGCCAGCTGCAAGGTGGCAACCACATCATCGGCGGTCATGTCGCTCCCATCATGGAACTTGACGCCCTCATTCAGGTGGAAGATCCACTCCGTGTCGCTGACCGTCTCCCAGCTTTTTGCCAGGTCCGGTTCGGGTGTCAGATCGTCGCTGACTCTGACCAGACAGTTGTGGGTGAGAAGTGTGGAAACACAGGTCATCATATAGTTCTGATTCATTGTATCAAGGGTCGGGGGCTCTGCTCTGCAAGCGAAAACAATGGTACTCTTATCCTGTTCCCCGCCGCCGGCTGCCGGCTGATTCTCAGAAGAAGGGTTACCGCCACAAGCACTTAACGAACCAAGCATTGAAAGGGCAATGAACGCGGAAGCGATGCGCCGAGTGTTTCTTTTCATTATTTAACACCTCAATCTCTTTCATATCTTCGGTTGCCTACGCTACGATGTATACCCCGAGAGAACTGCTACCTGCTCTTATCTCCCTCCCCGATATTGTATATTTATAGAATGCGTTTGCTGGATGTCACTCCGCAAGCTGCATGGAACCAATAGTAAAAAATATTTTATTGACTTTTATTATAAATAAAAATATTTTTACTGTCAATATATTTTTGTAAAAAATATCACTTACTCCTTTTTCTCATCCCTTCTTTTTGTCTGTATGCAACAATATTTTTTTAAATTTTTGCGGCCACTTATTGACAGGCGTTCGCATTGCACTTATAATACCGTTGTGATGTAAATATTTTTTTACCTGTGTCAAAAAAAATGACCTACAGTTTTATGAATTGTTCGGAGTATATTTATGACTATTTCAAGTCTTTTAAAAGAAAAATATCCAGAACTGAGTCCCGGAAAGCGCTTGGTGGCCGATTATATCAATGAGAACATGGATATCGTCGCCTACTGCACCGCCTCCAGCATTGCAGAGCAGCTGGGTGTAAGCAATGCACAGATCGTAAAATTCATTAAATCGCTTGGTTTTTCCTCCTACAAAGACATGCAAAATGCGATTCGGAAAGAGGTCGAAGAGCGGGTCAGCTTGTCCGGAAGTCTCCAGAAGTGGCGGCAGGATGAATTGGGCGATATGAAAGAAAACGCCTGGAAAATCATAAAGCAGGACATGGAAAACATCCAGGCCACCTTCCAAAATACTTCTTTCTCCGCTTTGGAAGAAGTTGCCGACCACATCGTCAAAGCCAAACACGTCGGCTTTGTTGCATCCAGAACCGGAATCGGCTGCAATATGATCCCCTCTATTTTCTTTAACGAAATGCGCGACAACGTCGTTCTTCTTACTCCCGGTGTAAATAATTCGCATGATATTTTGAAGTGGTGGGGCAGTGATGACATTTTACTTGGCGTAAGCGCATTCAGCTACGGCAAGGGTTTTGCGGTAGAAATGCTGGAGTACGCACGCAAGCGCGGATGCAAAACAGTCTGGTTCACCGATTCCGAATCTTTTATGCAAACTCCGCTAAAAGAGTTTGATTACGTATTTCAATATCAGACGAGAAGTGCCATGTTATCCCTCACTTCTCTGATCGCCCTATACAATGTACTGAATTACCTGGTGGCCAATCGGCTGACCCATTCGCTGGAGGATATTACGAAATCCGAAGAAATGCTCTTTCACCCCTGGCTGAATCATCCGATTGGTTCTGATCGAGAGCCGTAAAAGATATTTTCCTCGCTCCAGGATGTTGCTATATGCTGCATGGAACACAGTATATCCACATCTTTTCAGCAAGGAGCGATACTATGCAGAAAATCGATTTGATGGTCCGTTCTGCCAAGATTCTGGAACCGGGCCATTCCGATCTCCCTGAGCGGCCAAAAGGCATTGCCATCGACCGCGGGGTCATATTGGCAGTGGGTGAGGAACAGGACCTGCTTGCGCAATATGATCCGGCACGTATCCTGGATGCCTCCGGTATGTACGTGTGTCCCGGCTTCGTCAACACGCATGACCATCTGTTCCAAGTTCTGACCAAAGGGCTCGGAAAAGAACGGCTGCTCTGGGACTGGCTGGAGAATACCATTCGGCAGATGACTCCGTATATCGATGAGGAGGCCATCTACTATGCTGCCCTGGCAGGCTGTATGGAGAGCATCCACAGCGGAATTACCACTACGTTAGACTTCCAATACTGCCATTCCCACATCGGTCAGTTTGATGCGGTCTGTCAGGCATTCCGGGATTGTGGGATCCGGGGCTATGTCGGCCGCATCCAGTACAAGGGAGATTATCTGGGTCTGTCCAAGGTCCCGCCGGAAACGCCAAAGGAGTATTTCCGGAACGTCTCCAACATTCACAGTCAAATGGAAGATCCCGCGCTGTTGGATGTGGCGTTGATTGCGCCCGGTATTCCCGGCATTCTGGATGAACCGGATTACCAGAATGGTTATTTGCGCGAGATCCGCGAGTGCGCCGAGACTCTGAACGTCCCATATACCCAGCATCTGGTGGAAACCGTGGATGACGATGAATACCTGGTGGCAAAATGCGGCGAAAGAAGCGTTCCCTATCTGGAAAAGCAGTCGTTCTTCGGACCTCGCTGTGTTCTGGCACACTGCGTAAAAATGCATCCAGAGGACTTTGCTATCTTCCAGCGCTATGACGTGAAGGTATCCCACAACCCGGTGTCCAACATGATTTTGGCCTCCGGCATTTCTCCGGTGCGCACATTCCTGGACCACGGAATCTGCGTCAGCCTTGGCGTAGACGGCGCCGGCAGCAACGACTCCCAGGATATGCTGGAAACCATCAAAATTGCAAGCCTGCTCCAGAAAGTAAACGCGCTGGACGCCCGCGTTCTGACTGCATCCGAGACGCTGGAAATTGCATGCAAGGGCGGTGCCCGTGCCCTCTGCCGGGATGATATCGGTGAGCTTGTCCCCGGGAAACGCGCCGACTTCTTCTTCTACAATCCTCGCACACTGAAGTCTGCCCCTGTGGCAGATCCCATCTCCAGCCTGGTCTACGCCAGTGGAGAAGAGAACATCCACACCGTGGTGATCAATGGCAAAATCGTTCTTGAGAACGGTCGTTTTACCACAGCTAACGAGGGACATGTGATCGAAATGCTGGAGCGCTGCGCGTATCACATTCGCAAGTGTTCCAACCTTCCGGATCGGGTGTAGGGCCTATGCGTACCGTTCGTATTTTGGGCGTGAGCGCCAGCCCCAGAAAGGGCGCCACACTTCAAGCACTTCAGCACTGTCTGGATGCTGCCAAAAGCATCCCCGGTGTTGAGACCGAACTCATCGATCTATCCGGGAAAAAAATTCATTGCTGTATCAACTGCAATGCCTGTCGGAAGCAAAAGCTCTCCTACTGTCCGGTGTTCCAGGATGATTTCCAGCCCTCCTATTTGGAGCGCTATCGCAATTGCGACGGCATCATTCTGGCCTCTCCGCTCTATATGATGAATCCAACCGGTCTTCTCTCCAACTTTATTGCCCGAATGCGGCCGGGCGGAGGCGGTCCGGAAGAAAAAGCCGCCGCCGGGCTGCGGATCGGCGGTACCATTGCCGTCGGCGGCCGCCGAAACGGCGGACAGGACACAGCGCTTGCCGCTATGAACGCCTTGCTGCAAAGCGGGGGAACGAATGTGGTCGGCGGAGGTGTGCTCTTTTACAACGGAGCCTCCGTATGGTCTAAAAACCAAAAGGTCCTGGACGATCCAACCGGACAGATTGAGTTGGAGGTACTGGGACGCAAAGTAGCCGCACTGGCATCCATTGTTGTCCGCGGAATGGAACACTGTCCGGAGGATTGGAATCCCTTTTATGGGGCAGGCTGCCTTTCCAAGGAACAGATGCTTCAGGCGTATGCCGCAATTGGTCTGTAATATATGTTTTTCATGATAAAAAAGGAGGATATTTACTATGGATAACCACAGCTATCAGAAGCCGAAGAAGGTCCGCATCGTCGTAGATCAGTGCCGCCCCCATCCCGAGAGCGGTAAAACCTGCCGCTGCCATAAGGTAGGAGATACCTTTGAATTTGACTTCGAGCGCTGCCCTCAGAATTTCTGTGCTGCTGCGTTCCATAGCCTCTGGCCCGCCCTGCGCGTTCTGGAGCTGGGCGGCCGGCACCCCTGGGATGCCAAAGAGGGAACCACCCTGGTCGCCTGTCCCGATCCGGTTGTCACCGTGAATTTCAGAATCGAGGCCATTGAAGAAGGCGAGTCCTTTGAGGAGAAATAAAAAATTCCATATTCTCGGGAAGGACGGTGCCATATGCAAAAGCAGCAGATGAAAGAGGCCGCAGTCCAATATATTGACGCCCATAAGGAGGAGTATATTGCGCTGGGCCGGACCTTTTATCACCATCCAGAGCTGGCATTTCAGGAGGATTTTACGGCACAGCACCTGTTTGACTCGCTCCATGCCCTGCATCCCACCCAGCTCAATCGCGTAGCCCACACCGGTGTGGCCGCAACCTTTCAGCTCGGGCAAACCGGCCCCCATGTTGGTGTCATCGCCGAGATTGACGCCACCTATATCCCCAACCACCCGGACGCAAATCCCTCTACCGGGGCAGCTCACACCTGCGGCCACCACATCCAGACGACCGCATTGGTGGGCGTGGCCCGTGCACTGACCGGCTCCGGCATTGCAGAACATCTCCAAGGAAGCGTCAGCTTCTTTGGCTGCCCCGCCGAAGAGGGCGGTGTTTCCGATGCGCTGTTTGAAAAGCTCCACGATACCGAGGGGCTGGAATCCCGCAGCGGCAAACAGGAGATGATCCGTTTGGGATGCTTTGACGGCCTGACCGCCCTGTTGAGTACGCATGCGCTCATCAACGATGAGAAAGTAACGGAGCCCGCTCTCCTGTCCGCAGGGTGCAATGGATTCAACCGCTGGATCTTCCACCTGTACGGGAAGAACGCCCATGCAGCGATGGATCCCAGCAAGGGTATCAATGCATTTAACGGCGCCATGCTCGCCATGTACGCTCTGAAGTGTGTGCGCGAATCGCTTCCTCTGGATGATTATTCCTACATTTCAGACTCCCTGGATCC
This sequence comes from Pseudoflavonifractor hominis, assembly GCF_014288125.1. Lineage (NCBI taxonomy): Bacteria > Bacillati > Bacillota > Clostridia > Eubacteriales > Oscillospiraceae > Pseudoflavonifractor > Pseudoflavonifractor hominis. The sequence continues at coordinate 138,422 of NZ_JACOPR010000002.1, forward strand.
CGTGGAGCACACGAGCGGAATCCCCGATCATGTTGTTCTGCGGGTGACGACGAAGAGCAAGACTCCGGAAATTTTGGAAGAAATCGACCGAAAAGTCGTCTGCGCAGTGGAAGGCGCGGCCATGAGCCTGGGCTGTAAACTGGAGTACGAGAAAATACCGGGTTATCAGTCTTTCATTGCCGATATGCCCCTCAGCCAGATCTACATGAAAAACTGTGAGGAATTGACTCATCGTCCGGTCCCGATTCGTCCTCACGGCTATTACAGCAACGATTTGGGAAACGTGTCCAAACTGGTACCCACCTCTCAAATTGTGGTAGGCGGATGTTCCGGTGCTCTGCATTCAGACCGCTTCCGCATTGACAATGAAGAGATGCTCTATCTCCTCCCCAGCAAAATGATGATTTGCACCATCATCGATCTGTTAAGTTAAGCGAATCCCCCCTTCTTTTCCATTGAGGAAAGGTCTCCATTGGCGATCTATTGGTCGGATCGCGTGGAGACCTTTCCTCGTTCTTGCAATATTACAAATTTGTTCTCTCATTGAAAGGTACGGATCATCCGCGCGGTCGCTCTGCTCAGCATGCGTATGTCTTCACGGCAGGTTTTCTGAACCCCGGAAAAATCCGTACAAGTGGATACCGCGCTAAAGATCGCGCTCACTCCGATTTGGTAAAGCTCTTCCGCCCCTTCACCCACACTTCCGCACAGCGCGATACATGGCACCCCGTATTTCTGGCACCGCTTCGCCACACCAGACGGGACTTTTCCATACAGACTCTGCCGATCGATTTTTCCCTCTCCTGTGATGACGCAATCTGCCCCTTGCACAATACGGTCAAAGTCCGCCATATCCAGAAGCAGCTCGATTCCCGGCTTTAGATTGCCGTTGAGAAAGGCCAACACACCCGCTCCCATGCCTCCTGCGGCTCCGCTGCCTTCTATGGTCCCGATCTCCCGGTGCAGCATTTGCTCCAGTATGGCGGAAAGATGACGCAGGCCTCCATCCAGAATCGGCACCTGTTCCGGTGTTACGCCCTTCTGGGGTCCATAGACCGCGGTCGCACCCATGGGCCCACACAGCGGATTTTTGACATCACACGCGGCCGTCACCGGCACCGGAAGGGGGTGCTCCGGCGGAAGGATATGGTGGATCCGGTTCAGATAGCATGCTTTCGCGGGAACTTCTTCCCTCTTTTCATCAAAAAACTTCCATCCAAGTGCCTGTGCCATGCCAATTCCGGCATCATTGGTCGCGCTTCCACCGAGCCCTAAGAGAATCTGGCGCACCCCCGGCTGTCCGCAGGCATGCAGCAGCAGTTCTCCTACGCCATATGTCGTCGCCGTCAGGGGGTCCCGATGGTCCCCCACCAGCGGCAATCCGGCTGCGGCGGCCATCTCAATGACCGCCGTCCCGTCTTCTAAAATGGCATACCCGCTCTCCACCGGCACCCAGTTTGGTCCCGTCACCGTACAGGTAATTCGCTGTCCCGGGCGGAGAGATAGGCAGGCCTCTACCAAGCCCTCCCCGCCATCCGCCATAGGCAGCATGACCATTTCACACTGGGGGAACTGCATCTGGAATTCTTCCTTCTGAATGGAGCAGACCTCCTGTGCAGACAGGGTCCCTTTAAAGGAATCTGACGCAAATAGGATTCGTTTCACGGCAGTATCCTCCCCCCTCTTCATTCCGCGCAAAATATGGTACTGACGCCATCCGGGATCACCGTGATCTCTCCCGTGGTCCCAACCTTTCTATCTGCCATTTCGATGGCACTCTCCAGATCCGGTGCATACTCCATATGCATCTCACATACCATTTTCTCAAGTTCCGGTCGGGTTACCATAATTACAGAGTGCTGTTTCAATATGCGTGCCAGAATTTGATATTGCCACTGATCCGCCGTCGTCTGCTCCGGCGGAGTCTTTTGAATCTTGTCCAGCAGTTCCGGAATGGATGCCGCCTCCTTAAGCGCCTGGTAAAAATGGGCCCCTCCATGTCCATCTTCACAGGCTGCGCACAGGATAATGACCCCACCCGGCGTACACGCTTCGGCCGCCGTCGCCATTCCTTTTACACACTGGTATAGATTTTGATCCAGAGGATATCCCCCGTTTGTGGTAATGACAATGGGGGTCCGTTTTCCTTTCACCTGCGTCATCTGTCGGGATATCTCACATCCCGCTCGATGGGTCTGCTGCGGAGAACCCGCCACAGCCGCCACCAGCCGTTTCTCCTTGTCCAGGATCACATTGCAGACAAACGCCAGACCAGCCATGTCGGCAGCCGCTTCCATATCTGCGTGGATCGGATTGTGCTCCAGCACTCCGGCGCGCGCACAGGGATTTGCAATCATACCGGCACTGTGATTCCAAAAAATACTCTCGCGGGCCGAAATCCCTGGCAGCACACTTTTTCTGCCGCCGGAAAATCCGGCGAAGAAGTGTGGTTCAATAAATCCCTCTGCCAGCAGCAGATCCGCCTTGGCCGCGACCTGGTTGATTTTCAGCGTCCCTCCGGAGGGAAGTGTCCCAATCTCGACAAAATCCTCTTCCCTCCGGCAGTCATGCTGGACAATCGAAACGCTTTTCAGAACTTCCGCTCCGAATTTTGTCTCCAGCTCATGGGGAGTCATCTCCCGGTGACATCCACAGGCAATCAGGATAGTGACCGCAATCTGTGGATTTCCCTGCCGCAGCTCTTGTAAGAGCTGCGGCAGGATCCATCTGCTTGGAACCGGTCTGGTATGGTCGCTCGCAATGATCACTGCACTTTTTTTGCCACTCGCCAATGTGGAGAGCCGTTCTCCAAACGGATGCGTCATGGCTTCCCTTATGATCTCTTCTGGCGGTCTCTCCGCAAAATGCTCCTGGTTCTGCAACAGCCGAACCGGATGGGCCGGTCCGATCTCAGCAGTCAGATGCCCTCTGCCGTAGGGCAATGTAATATCCATAGCGCCTACCTCACTCAGTCCTCCTCATAGGTCTCGATGCGGAAAATCGTAGGTTTTCCCGGATCCGGACAGGCCACACGGGTGACCCCCTCCTGGCTGTCCCACGGATGGCGGCCGCCCAGCTCCAGGACGCGCAGCTGCGGCCAGAGGCTGTGGAAGGCCGCAGCACAGAAGTCCTGCGGGCATCGCTCAAAATCAAAGGTAAAAACCTGCCCGACCTCATGGCAGTGACATGCCCGCCCTGCCTCGTTTTTCGGACACTTTTCGACAACAATCCGTACTTTCTTCGGCTTCTGAAACGTTCCGTATTCACGATCCATAACATTTATGCTCCTTTTTCCGTTTTATTCAATCGATGGGCAGCCTTACAGTCCCCGTATGCGGGACCCCTGCGCCAATTCTGCTTGGTCTCTGTACCCCAAAAAGTTTGCGCTGTTTAGGGATCCCTCCAGATGATAACAACCTTCTTTTACCACTTTGCACATATACGCAAGTTTTCTCCCCAGCGCCTGTGCCTCCAGCATACCGATCTGATCCCGTGGCGCGATCTCATTTTGGGACCATACCGCAGCTCCATTATAGAACTGAACGCCTCCGCCGACAATGTTGGTGCCGGTGGCCTGCAGCATATTGTTCAGCACGGAGAGGCAGAAGTCCTGTCCGCCATTTCTCATCCCGCCGACTACAATTCCTCCTCCCATGCGGGTCCCAAACACACCGCTGCGCGCATAGGCACTTAAGGGTTTCATCCGGCTCATAAAATTTTGGATCAGTCCGGTGGCCGTCATGTAGTAAATCGGAGTTGCCAGGATGATTCCGTCACAGCGCAAATAGAGATCGTAAAATCTCTCTTCCATGTCGTCTTCAATGACCGGGCAATAATGCGTCTCTTTTTTTACACAGACATTGCAATTCTTACAGCATCGGATGTCCTTCCCATAGAGCGCGATTTTTTCAGTATAGACTCCCTCAATGTTTTCCGCTGCATCCAACGCCAAATCCAGTGCACGGTCCGTTGCTCCCCGTCTTGGACTTCCGCAAATTCCTAAAATCAACACATCTTTCTCATTCATACTCTGTCCCCTTGCACTTTATTGCTGCGCCAACCGTATCGGGTTATCCTAACTGCGCCCCTTTTTTGAAAAAGACTCCATGTCCTTCCGGCTTATTTCCGCTGCCTGTGAGGAACATCACGATCAGGGTAAAGATGTAGGGGAGCATCAGCATAAACTGATACGGAATATTGATGCCAAAGGCCTGCAAATTAAGCTGAAGCGCATCTGCAAAACCATAGAGAAGGCATCCCAAAAATGCGCCTATCGGGTGGTATTTTCCCAATATGATAATCGCGAAGGCCGCGTATCCTTTTTCTGCGGAGATTCCCTCCACAAAGCTGCTTGCTGTGGCAATGGACAGATAGGCCCCTGCGATTCCCGCAATCGCACCTGTGATCAAAACATTGGTGAAGCGATAGCAGCGCACCCGCAAGCCGAGCGTATCGGCTGCATAGGGATTTTCTCCCATCGCTCTGCACTGCAGGCCCAGCGCAGTGCGGCTGTAAAAGAACCAGCTTCCGATCACCAGCAAATAGGACAAATAGACCAGAATGTTTTGCTCAAAGAAAATCGTTCCAATGACCGGGATTTTATGGAGCACTGGAAGTGCAATATCCTGGAACGGGTCCACCGACGGGAATTCCACGGATACACCAAAAATACTTCTGTAAAAAAGCTGGTCACACCTGTGGCAAGCAGTACAATTGCCGTACCTACCAGGGCGGGCTTGCTTCCCAGGTACACAACCATATACCCATAAATCGCCGCGAGCAGCACTCCGGAGATCATTGCAGCCGCCAACCCAATCCAGAGCTGATTGGTCATATAGGCAGCTGTAAATCCAGAAAACGCGCCCATCAAAAGAATACCTTCCAGCTCAATACTGCTTACACCGGCCTTATCCGAGTATAAGCCTCCCATTGCCGCCAGCGTATAGGGCGTTGCCATTCGCACCGTGGACTGCAATAGCACAAGTCACACGGAACCGCTCAAGAAGCCATTCATTTTACGGTCTCCTTTCTCTTGAAGATAAACTGCTTCTGCTCCAGGATGGAGAATCCGACCACAAAGAGCAGGACCAGCGCCTGCAAAATGGATGCGAGTGTACTCGGGATTCCGATGCTGCGTGCCATCTGATTGGAACCGGTATTCAGCATTCCAAACAGCAGCGCACTAAAAATAATTCCAATTGGATGGAGCCGTCCCAACAGGGCCACCGCGATGGCATTGTATCCATACCCGGGAGACAGGCCTGCATACAGTTTCCAGGATGTACCCAGCACTTCGATTCCTCCGGCCAGACCGGCGATGGCTCCACTGAAAGCCATCGTGGAGAGCGTAACCATACCGACCCGGATTCCTGCATACTCTGCCGCATTGCTATTTAGGCCAGTTGCCTTGATTTTATAGCCCAGCGTAGTCTTTTCCAGCAAGAAATAGACCAGTCCCGCAATCAACAGCGCAAGGAAAAATCCCAGGTGCAGTCTGGTTCCGGGAATCACATACGGAAGCTTTGCCGCATCCATGATCTCCTGGGTCTCCGGATAAATCCCCCGCGGTTCCGCGATCGGACCTCCCTGGCCCACCAAAAACTTCACCAGAAGCACCATAATGGAGGAGAGCATCACGGATGTAACGACCTCAGAGGATCCCCGTACCGCTTTCAAATACCCCGGGATGCCTTCCCACAGCGCCCCAAAGAGGAATGCCCCCAGGAGGCAGAAGGGAATGACGACGATTCCCGGAAGACCGCTATTATGTACCAGCATCTCGCACAGGACGCATCCAAGTGCTCCGGCATAAAACTGTCCTTCACCGCCAATGTTGAACGCAGAGCCTTTGAAGGCCACCGCCACAGCAATTCCGATCAACAGAAGAGGGGTCGCCTTGCACAGTGTCTGTGTCAGTGCGGTCTTACTTCCAAATGCGCCTCGGACAATGTTTATATACGCCTCAAGGGGCTGATATCCGGCCGCAAGCAAAAAGAACGACCCTACTACCAGGGAACAGAGCAGCGCCAGCAGAATGAGGCAAATAGACCGCAGCATTCTCTGAAAAGATTCCGTCATTTTCACATTATCTCTCCTTCTCTCGGTACCTCAGCCCAATCCTCTGTTTTTTGTCCAGCCATCATCAAACCCAGTTTTTCTGCATCGACCTCATCCGGGTAGACAATTCCAGTAATCTCTCCGCCGTGCATGACCATAATGCGGTCACTCAATGTCATGAGCTCTTCCAGCTCGGACGAGATCAGCAATACCGCCTTCCCGCGATTGCGGTGCGCGAGCAGACAGGAATGGATGTACTCTACCGCACCAACGTCTAGGCCGCGAGTGGGCTTTACTGTGATCAGCAATTCGGGGTCTGTGGCCAGCTCCCGTGCAATGATCACTTTCTGCTGATTTCCGCCGGACAAGCTTGCGGCCGTGTCCCGCTCGGACTGGGATTTGATGCGATAGTCCTGAATGTTCTTCTTTGTAAATGCCACGGCCTCTTTTTGATCCAGAAGGATACCATGGGAAAATGGCGGGCTATCATGTTTGACCAGGATGCTGTTTTCTACCAGAGTAAACGGAAGAATCAGGCCGCGTTTTCTTCGATCCTCGGGTACATGCGCCACTCCGCTGTTGCGGATTTCCCGCACGCTTTTCCCGGGCAGCTCTACTCCATTGACCTGAATGCTGCCCGACTCCATGTGGCACAGTCCCGTAATGGCCTCTGCCAGCTCCTTCTGTCCATTTCCATCCACGCCTGCAACACCCAGTATTTCGTTGGAAAATACATCAAACGAAATGCCTTTGACGCAATATTTCTTATCCGACTTCACTGTGCAGTTTTTTACCTGCAAAATCCGCCGGCGCTTCAAGTCTTGAGGCAGCGGCTCTTTTTTCAGTACCGCCAATTCACGCCCAATCATCATGCGTGCCATCTGCCCCGGGTCTGCATCCTTTGTCTCCACAATACCCGTCACTTTTCCAAGGCGGAGTACCATGATCCTCTGACTGATTTCCTTTACCTCGTCCAACTTATGGCTGATGAAGAGGACGGATTTTCCCTCTGCCTGTAACTGGCGGATGATATGAAAGAGCTCCTGAATTTCCTGGGGCGTAAGAACGGCTGTCGGCTCATCCAGCACCAATATATCGGCACCCCGGAAGAGAACTTTCATAATCTCCACTCGCTGCTGGAGTCCAACCGGCAAATCCTTCACCAATGCGTCCGCCGGAACATCAAAATGATACTGAGAAAAAAATTCGTTGATTTTCTGATTGATTTTTTTGCGGTCCAAAATCGGACCGGTTACCTCGCTCAACCCAAGAATCAGGTTTTCCGCCACCGTAAATTGGTTCATTAACATGAAGTGCTGATGAACCATGCCAATGCCAAGCCGGATTGCATCTTTGGGCGAAAGAATCTGTTCCTGCTTGCCATTGATCCATATCTCTCCCTGGTCCGGTACATCCATTCCGTAAATCCCGCGCATCAATGTGGTCTTTCCGGCTCCGTTCTCTCCCAGAATGGCCATCACTTCTCCACTGTCCAGGGAAAAAGAAATGTCATCATTTGCCACAAGATTTCCAAATCGCTTTGTAAATCCCTTTACCTCTAATTTGTGCATAGATGCCTCCCTTTTGTTATGGGGCCCCTTCTCAAAACAACTTTGAGAGGGGCCCCAACAGCAAGCGACTCATTCACCTATTTTTAATATTCGCCAATATCGATCTCGATTTCGCCATTCCGGAATTGTTCGACCGCCGCATTATAGGCATCCATTGCCTCATCCTCTACCGGAAGCTCATCATTAAAGTAAATCACCGCGCCTCCGTTGAAAATGTCTGCAAAATACTGCTCACCCGGCTTAAAGGTGCCGTCTTTGATCTCGCCGGCCATCTTCACAAACACGGGCTCATATTCGGACACCATGTCTGCGATGAAGCAGTCCGGATACGTCTCTGTAATGCGGGCATAGCTTCCGAAGCCCAGCACGCCTTTATCCTTGTTTTCATCGACGGCCTGGAATACGCCCTGTGCCGCAGCATTTGCATTTCCAAAAATGATGTCACATCCGCTGTTGATCAGCGCTACGGTCGCTTCTCTCGCCTTTCCGACATCGGTGGCGCTTCCCAAATAAGTGGTGGTCACCTCTACACTGCTGTCCGTATCCATGACGCCCTGTTCAAAGCCCACCATGGTCTTTGTGATAGAGGGAAGCTCTTCGCTTCCAATCAGACCAACTTTTCCGGTTTTCGTGATCTTGGCCGCCAAAACGCCCAGCAGATAGGACGCCTGCTCCGACTGTACATAGATGGGGGTTATATTCTCCGTCATAACCGTGCCGCCCGAAGTAATGAACTGCGTATCCGAATAGTCTGGCGCAACTCTGGCACAGGAATCCTGATAGTCATAGCTGTGGCAAAACACAATATCAAATCCTCGCTCGCCATAATCGGTGAGCGCCTCAATGGCATCTTGCGGAGATTTCGTCTCTGTATAGCTAAACTCAGCGCCAATGGATTCTGCGGCTTTTTTCGCTCCCTCATAGCCAGTCGTTCCCCAACCGCCATCGTTAATGGACCCTGGAATCAAAATCGCCACTTGATATGTGTGCTCTTCTCCTCCGGGATCACTTCCAGTTGTGGATTCTGTCTCTGTGCTACACGAAGTGGTTCCAATCAACATCGCTGTGGTAAGGACACACGCAAACCATCTTTTTGCTTTCATGAATACTCAACCTCCGATGCAGTAGCCTGTCGGCTTTGATGGCTCCATTATATTATTTGATTATTTTTATTTCAATGATAAAATCATATATGAAATATTTTTTTCATATATGAGCAAAAACACCGTCTTGTTTTTGTATGATATGACATAAAATTATTTTATTATTAATTATTTTTTGTGTTTTTTGTTTCCTGTCTTCACTTTTATTTCCGGCACAAAAAATATTATAGCTTCCTTTTTTTATAAAATATGTTATACTTATAATGATATTTGCACCGCATTTAAAACAATTTTTTGAAAATACCAGCATTTTCCCCCGCACTCTTTATTTTGACTACAAAAGGGGATGCGTTATATGATTTTAAATAAAATCCAAAAAAGCTACGCCGCGATGTCTGAACGTCAAAAAAAGCTTGCAGATTTTATTACAGCGCATACAGACGAAGCGGTCTATATGAATGTGAAACAGATGGCGCAGCAAGCAGGCGTGAGTGAAGCAAGTGTCGTCCGTTTCGCTACCTTTCTTGGGTATGGCGGCTTTCGAGAGATGCAGCGCGACATCCGTGGTGAAGTGGAGTCCGGCAAGTCGATTGTAGAACGCTTTATGAAAGCGCTGGCCTCAGACAATCAGGATCTGACCGATACCGACCAAATCTACAATCAAACACTCTACAATTTGAATGAAACCATTCGCCAAATTCCGGATTCCCTCTATGATGAAGCGATTTCTCTCATTTCCTCCTCCAGGCGAATTGGAATCGCCGCCACCCGTGTGGCGATTGGCCCCGCAATTACCCTGCAAATTTTGTTAAATCAGTTAATCCCAAACTGTCAATTGCTGATCCCCGGGCTGGATACGTCCTTTGACATAATCAGTACCTGGGCCAAAGAGGATCTTATCATCGCCTTTTCTTTCATGAAGAAAAAAAATTTCACCTATGATCTGCTCTCATACGGAAAAGAAAAAGGCTGCCGTATCATCTCCATCTGTGACGGGTACCGCAATTGTGTTGCCAGCCTCAGTGATCTCATCTTCCCCGTGCAGAGCGAAGCGGCCTTTCTCTCCTTTGTCCCAACCATGCACATTATTGATACGCTGCTATATAAGCTTTCAAAGCAAGAGGGCCTATATAATACCGACAAGATCCGAGAAATTGATGAAATTATTGAGCGTTTTTCAAACCATTCTTAGTGTTGTATACGACAGCAGGGCGGCTTTGACATTCTTGTCAAAGCCGCCCTGCCCTGTTATGCGGTACTCCATATGACTGAAAAAGTTACTTCTCTCTGCTCAAAGGTGAGACCCCCGGAAGATTTCTTCCGGGGGTCTCATATCATAGGCCTTGAAGAGCATCCGGAAGGCCTCCAGCCCTTCCTCCCCGGCCGAACCGATGAGGTCCAGGCACTCGGCAAAAATGGTCGTGGTCCCGTTGGGCACCATGGCCTCGCCCAGGGCGGTTGGATGGGCCAGCTGGGACTCAAAGCGGTAGATCAGGAGGGATCCGCCATATACCGTCTCCCCGTGGACCACATCAAAGATGTCGTGGACCTGCTGAAGCTGCGGTACTCCGTTTCCATACATAAAATCTACCTCTTCTCTTTTATTCGCATTTAATTATACGTTTAACCTTTATAACAAAAGACGAACTTTAGTCCGTCTTTTGTGCTGCTACGTTGATTTGCGCTGTACGATAGAAGGTTCCAGCATGGTGACCGGCTCGATGGGAAGCCCCTGGATCTGCCGGAGGATTAGCCGGGCGCCATGGACGCCCAATTCATAGTTTTGCAGGTCCACACAGGAGAGCTCCGGCGCTGTAATCTCTCCAACAAGAGAATTACCAAATCCCAGGACTGCAATGTCCTCCGGAATCCGTATCCCCTGCTGGGTGAGACATTTGATGAGGCCGGCCGCCATCAGCTCGTTGAGGACAAAGACCCCGTCGATCTCTCCCCCGGTCAGGCGGGCCAGACACTCCGGCGAGGTGACCAGGCCGGGGGCCGTCTCCAAAATGGCAGGAGGCTCCAGGCCATGGGCCTGCACAGCTTTCCGGAAGGTCTCGGCATGGTGTACCACCAGGTCCTCCCCCGAGGGCTTTTGCAAAAGGGCCAGGCGGCGCTTACCCCGCTCGATCAGGTGGTTGGCGGCCAGCTCCCCCACCCGCATGAAATCGGGATAGAGCAGCGGGTACCCCTGGTACGGGATCAGGCGGTTTACATACACCACAGGGATTCCCCACTCCACCAAATACACTAGGGAATCCCGGAACATCATGTCATCGGACATCCCAATGGAGATGACCCCTGCCACCATGTTCTCCCGCATCATCTGGAGGACTTCCAGCTCCGGCTTGTGCAGGTTCTCCATCTCATAGATGAAGAGATGGTAGCCGTGCTTGGCAAGCTCCCAGCTGATACCGCTGGTCATGTCGGAATAGTAGGAGGTATTGATCCGCGGTAAAATCACCGCAATATTGTCGGTACTGCTCCGTTTGAGGGACTGCGCCACCACATTGGGCACATAGCCAAGTTCCTGAATGGCCCGCTCCAGCCGCTCCTGGGTCTCCGGCCGGACATTGATCTTGTTGTTCAGATAGCGGGATACGGTACAGACGCTTACCCCCGCATGGAGCGCAATATCTTTGATGGTTGCTATTTGGCTCCCCTCCCGCCTTCATAACGGTATCGTTTCGGTGGTCTTGTTTAGTTATACGTTTCACTTGATGAACACAGTATATCTCTTTTTGTCAAATTGCGCAAGTACTCTTTTTTTAATTTCAACTTTAGTTGTAATTGCACAAAAACAATGTCTAATTTTTGTAATATAGAGTTTCCGTTTTCTTTCTCCTCCATTTCACCATTTTCGCGCTCTTCTTCTGCCGATTTGTCCCCAATCTTTCCGTCTCTACACACACCGCTCCCTCTGCGGCCCTTCTTTCCATTTGAAAAAAGTATGTCTTTTTTTACAACAATAATTGACACAGCGCTTTTTTCTCTATATAATCTGATTGATAAAACGCTTTATCAGTTAAATTTCACAACTCTAAATTGTGATTTCTCTGATTTTCTCCCCTATCTGTACAGCCGACAAGGAGGATGAACATGCTCGAGCAGGACCTGTGGCTGCGTGCCGCAGATGATATCGCCTGGGAGCTGCGCCAGGCTCAGCAGGAAGGACGGACCATTCCGCAGGAACTGCAACAGCAGATCCAGAACCTTCCCTCCGGGGGCAGCCGGGAACAAGCTGCCTGGAAACTGTATGATGCAATTGCTCAGCTGCCGGTCGATCCCGCCCAGGCCGCCCGGGAGCCGGATGATCTGGATGCCATCCGGGCGCTGCGTCCCCAGAGCCCCCCTCTGACCCTCTCCGGGGATGTGGAGGACCGGGTGCTGGGCGGATGGCTGGGCCGCTGTGCCGGCTGTCTGCTGGGCCAGCCGGTGGAGAGCTGGACCCGCGCCCGGATCCAGGGTCTGCTGAAGGAGACAAACAATTATCCCATTGCCCGCTATCTCTCCTCCGATCTGCCGGAGGAGGTGCGCAAGCGCTGGGATGTGACCGACGGCCCCGGTCCCTATGACGCCCTCCACAAAAACTGGATCAATCTGATCGACTGTATGCGGGAGGACGATGACACCAACTACACCGTCTTTTCCCTGAAAATCCTGGAGCGGGTAGGCCGGGACTTCACCTCAGAGGATGTGGCGGTGGGCTGGCTGACCAGCCTTCCCTTCCTGCTTACCTGCTCTGCCGAGCGGGTGGCCTACCGCAATCTGGCCAATCTGGTCCCCCCGCCCGCCTCTGCTTCCCTCCGCAACCCCTACCGGGAGTGGATTGGCGCACAGATCCGCACCGATCTGTATGGCTGGGTCAATCCCTGTGATCCCGAGACCGCCGCAGATATGGCCTGGCGGGATGCTCGTATTTCCCACACCAAAAACGGTATCTATGGCGCCATGTTTGCCGCCGCCATGTCGGCCGCTGCCTTTGGAGGCGGCACCCCCGCCGCTATCCTCCGGCAGGGCCTGGGCCAGATCCCCGCGCACTCCCGCCTGACCGCCGCCGTGGAGGAGGTTCTCCAGTGGCACGCCGACGGCCTGTCCGCCGAAGAGGCTGTGGAGCGGGTCCATCAGGCCTGGGATGAGACCGATTCCTTTGACTGGTGCCACGTGATCCCCAACGCCATGCTGGTCGCCATGGCCCTGCTCTGGGGCGAGTGTGACTTCACCCGCACCATTGGCCTGGCGGTGGAGTGCGGTTTTGACACCGACTGCAACGCCGCTACGGCCGGTTCCGTCCTGGGCGTTCTGCTGGGCGCCAAGGCGCTCCCCGCCCAGTGGATCGAGCCGCTGGCGGACCGGCTCCAGACCGGTGTGCATGGGTATCCTGAGGCGTCCATCTCGGACCTGGCCCGGCGTACTGTCGCGCTGATGAAGCGCTGAGCTTCTCTCATATGCCGCAGCGGCTTACCGCCGCTGTTCATAAAAACAAAGGAAGAATCTGGAGGTACATCATGAAAGTATGGAAGTCTCTCATCGCCCTCACTCTGGCTGTCACCATGGGTCTGGGCCTGGCTGCGTGCAGCACCCGCGATCCCGCTCAGACCGGCGGCACCAGCTCCGCTACCCCCGCTCCCACCGCTCAGACCGGCTCCTACACCCCCAAGAACGGTGAGTCTCTGAACCTCGTTCTGCTGGTCCCCGGCCTGCTAGGCGACAAGTCCTTCTTTGACGCCACCAACTCCGCCATGGACCTGATCCAGAGCGAGCTGGGCGCCCAGGTCAAGACCGTGGAGATGGGCACCGACCAGACCAAGTGGTACCCCACCTTCGTGGACTACTGTGAAGATGGCTCCTACGACCTGATCCTCACCGTGTCCGACTCTGTCAACGACACTCTGATCCAGGTGGCCGAGGAGTTCCCCGAGCAGCTCTTCATCAACGTGGACGCCACGATGACCGATGTGCCCGACAACGTGTATGCCATGCTGGCCAAGATGGGCGAGATGAGCTTCCTCTCCGGCATGGTCGCCGCCAAGAAGGCCGAGGAGCTGGGCGTCAACCAGATCGGCTTTGTGGGCGGTCTGGACATCCCCGGCATCAACGAGTTCCTCATCGGCTACATCGATGGTGCCCAGCACGTCAACCCCGACATCAAGGTGGCCTATTCCTACGTCGGCAGCTTTACTGATCCCAGCAAGGCCAAGGAAAATGCCCTGATCATGTACCAGGATACCCAGATCATCTACACCGCCGCCGGCGCCTCCGGCCTGGGCGTGTTTGACGCCGCCAAGGAGTTCACTGCCAAGGGCGAGCCCCGCTTTGCCATCGGCGTGGATACCGACCAGGCTATGAGCCTCAAGGACAGCGATCCCGAGGCCGCCAGCCTCATCATCACCTCCTCCATCAAGAACATCCCCCAGTACACCTGCGACGCGGTGGAGCGTTTCCTGAATGGTGAGATTCCCTGGGGCACCAACGAGATGCTGGGCCTGAAGGAGAACGGCGTGACCATCGCCAAGAACGAATTCTATGAGAAGCTCCTCTCCCAGGAGAGCCGCGACTATGTGGACGCCGAGTGGCAGAAGGTCATCTCCGGCGAGGTGACCCCGCTGGATACCGTGGGCATGTCCACCGAGGAAGTGGAGCAGATCCGTCAGGCTGCCAAGCCCTGATCCTCCCCATTCCAGACCGGATCCTTTTCCCGCCGCCTGTTCCCGCCGGAGCAGGCGGCGGCCTTACCAAACAGGAGGTGTTCCCGTGCAGGAAGAGTATGTATTGAACATGGAGCATATATCCAAGATCTACGGCAACGGCATTGTCGCCAACGAGGATGTAAACTTTAACCTCAAGCGCGGTGAGATCCATGCGCTGGTGGGCGAAAACGGCGCTGGTAAAACCACGCTGATGAAGATCCTCTTCGGGATGGAGAAGCCCTCCTCCGGCACCATCACCCTGGAGGGAGCCCCTCTGGAGATGAACTCCTCGGAGGATGCCATTTCTCATGGCATCGGCATGGTCCATCAGCATTTCATGCTGGTCAACTCCTTCACCGTGGCCCAGAACATCGCTCTCGGCATCGAGCCCAAAAAGGGGCTCTTTGTGGACTCGGCTAAGGTCAACGACTTTGCCCGGGAGCTGGGTGAAAAATATCACTTTGATATCGACCCCACCGCCGTGGTGGGCACTCTCCCGGTGGGCATCAAGCAGAAGGTGGAGATCCTCAAGGCGCTGGCCCGCGGCGCCCGTATCCTGATTCTGGACGAGCCCACCGCCGTGCTTACCCCCCAGGAGACCGACCAGCTCTTTGCCGAGCTCAACGTGCTCAAGGACCTGGGACACACCATCATCTTCATCTCCCACAAGCTGCGGGAGGTCAAGGCCATCTCCAACCGGGTCACAGTCATGCGCAACGGCCGCAGCGTGGGCGTCTATGACACCGATGAGCTGACCGAGGAAGAGCTCTCCGCCAAGATCGTGGGCTGGGAGGGCGGCGGGGAGCTGGAAAAGGCCCCTTGTACTCCCGGCGAGGTCCTGATCCGGGCCGAGCACCTCTCCTACTACGGCGGCGCCCAGGTCCCCGTTCTGGACGACGTCAGCTTTGCCGTCCATGCGGGCACGGTGCTGGGTGTGGCCGGCGTCCAGGGCAACGGCCAGGTGGAGCTGGTGGAGCTGCTCACCCGCGCCCGGGAGCTGGAGCAGGGCCGTGTGGAGATCAACGGCATGGACATCTCCCGCCAGAAGGTGCGTGCCCTGCGGGAGGGCGGCCTCGGCTACATTCCCGAGGACCGGCTGCGCCAGGGTGCGGCGGCCGGAGCCTCCATCCGGGAGAATCTGATCTCCTGTTCCTATTACCGCGCCCCGGTCTCCGGCCCTGCGGGCCTGCTCTCCAATGAGCAGATCGACGCCTTTACCCGTCAGAGCATTGCCGACTACGAGATCAAGTGCGGCAGCGGTGCCTCCAAGATCTCCATGCTCTCCGGGGGCAATATGCAGAAGGTGGTCGTGGCCCGGGAGTGCAGCGGTCAGCCCAGCGTGCTCATCGCCGAACAGCCCACCCGCGGCGTGGACATCGGCGCGGCCCGTATCATCCACCAGAAGATCCTCTCCCTCCGGGACAGCGGAAGCGCCGTCCTGCTCATCTCGGCGGACCTGGCCGAAGTCATGAAGCTCTCTGACGCGGTGGTGGTCCTGTATGACGGACGGATCGTGGCCTATTTCCCCGATGTCTCCGCCGTGACCGAAGAAGAATTGGGCCTGTGCATGCTGGGGCTCCAGCGGCACGCCCCGGAACGCATCCAGGAGGTGACAAAATGAACCGGGAACGAAGCTTCCAACTGCTCCGCACCGCCGTCTCCCTGCTCATCGCGCTGGCGGCGGCCTATGTGATCATTTTCCTCATCAGCGATACCCCTCTGGAGGCTATCCGGATCTTCACCGTGGGACCCTTTGACTCCAAGCGTCACCTGGGCAACATCGTAGAGGCCGCCATCCCCCTCATCTTCTCGGGCCTTGCCATGGCGGTGGTGTTCCAGGCCAGCCTCTTCAACCTGGGCGCCGAGGGCATCTACTACATCTCGGGCGCCGTGGTCTCCCTGGTGGCCATTTTCTACTCCATGCCCGCCGGGATCCATCCTCTGGTCATCGTGATTCTGGGCGGCGTGATCGGCGCGGCCGTAATGGCCATTCCCGGCGTACTCCGGGCCAAATTCAATGCCAGCGAGCTGGTGACCTCCCTCATGCTCAACAACATTCTGTTGGGCGTCGGACTGTGGATCCTCACCAACTTCATGCGGGACCCGGAGACCGGCAACCAGATCTCCTATAAGTTTGCCGAGACCGCCCTTCTTCCCAAGATCGTCCCCGGCACCCGGATCCATTTTGGCCTGATCATCGCCCTGGCCTGCGTGCTCCTCACCTATCTCTTCCTCTACCGCACCAAGTGGGGCTATGAGATCCGTATGACCGGTATCAACCGGGACTTTGCCCGCTATTCGGGCATCAACACCGCCAAAGTGATCATCATGGCCCACCTGGTCTCGGGCGTGCTGGCCGGCATGGGCGGCGCAGTGGAGACCATCGGCCTGCACCAGCGCTTTGAGTGGACCGCTCTGCCCGGCTACGGATTTGACGGAGCCATGATCGCCATGATGGGCGGAAACCACCCCCTGGGCGTGGTGCTCTCGGCCCTGTTCGTGGCCTATCTCCGGGTGGGCGCCGACATGGTGGCCCGACTCTCCGACGTGCCCACTGAGATGGTCTCCATCCTTCAGGCGCTGATCATTCTCCTGGTCTCCGCCGAGCGGTTCCTCCATACCTATCGTCAGAAGTGGATTGAAAAGGGGGTCAAGCATGGACGCGCTGCTTAATGTGATTCTCACACCCAGTTTCTTCTATTCCATCCTGCGTGTGACCACGCCCATCGTCTTTGCGGCCATGGGCATGGTGGTGGCCAACACCGCAGGCATTCCCAACATTGCCCTGGAAGGCATTATGCTCATCGCCGCCTTTGTGGGTATGATGACCTCCGCGCTCTCCTCCAGCGCGTGGATTGGCCTGCTGTGTGCCATTCTCTCCGGTCTGCTGTGCGCCGGTATTCTGGCCTTTTTCACCCTGTACTACCGCACCAATGTGATTCTGGGCGGCATTGCCATCAACTCCCTTGCCTCCGGCGGCACCGTGTTCGCCCTGTATCTCTTCTGCCATGACAAGGGCACCTCCGCCTCGGTACCCAGCGGCGTTCTGCCCCAGGTAAAGATCCCGCTCCTGGACCAGATCCCGGTGGTGGGTGAGATCCTCTCCGGACACAATATCCTGACCTATCTGGCCTTTCTCTCGGTCATCGCCGTGTACATCCTGCTCAAGCGCACCCCTCTGGGCTTCCACCTCCGCGCGGTGGGTGAGGATGCCCATGCCGCCGAGTCGGTGGGTATCCATGTCATGCGGGTGCAGGCCGTTGCCCTGCTCATCTCCGGTTTCCTGGCCAGCCTGGGCGGCGCCTTCATGTCCATGGGCTATGTCTCCTGGTTCTCCCGGGACATGGTGGCCGGCCGTGGATGGATTGCCATCGCCGCCGAGGCCATGGGCTGCTCCCACCCCATCGGTACCGCCCTTACCTCGCTCCTCTTCGGCGCGGCCGATGCCTTCTCCAACGCCGCCGGCGTGCTGGGCTGGCCGGCCGATTTGGTACGCACCATCCCCTACTGTGTCACCCTGGTGGGCCTGATCCTCTTCTCGGTACGGCAGTACCGCAGAAGCAATCATAAACGTCGGAAAGCACAGAACCAGCCTGCGGCCAAGCCGGTCGGATGACCACAGAAAAAACGGGCATCCGTCCCTGAGACGGATGCCCGTTTATGTTTCCTGACAGACGGCTCCGGCCGCCGGCGGCGCAGTGCTCTCCCGGATTTGGAGCTGCGGCTCCAGCAGAGTACACTTCCCCGCCTCTTCCGGACACTCCAGTTCCCGGAAGGCCTGCCGGGCGGCCTCCACACCCAGCTGACGGGCAGGCTGCCACACCGTGCTGAGGGGTTTCTCCAGATAGTCGGAGAAAAGCACTCCGTCGAAGCCCATGACAGACAGATCGTGAGGGATGGAGATTCCCCGCTCCCGACACCGCTTGTAAAATCCATAGGCCATCATATCGTTGAAACAGAATACCGCCGTGTAGTCCCCCTCCAAAATGGCGTCGGCCACGGCATACCCGCTCTCCATCGTATAGGCCCCCGGGTAGAGATCTCGCTCCCGCAGAGCGATCCCCCGCTGGGCGCAGGCCTCCTGCACCCCGCTCAGCCGGGGCGCACAGGTATTGGTGGGGCCCAATACGCAGGCCACCCGGCGGTGTCCCAGATCCAGCAGGTGCTCCATGGCCAGTTTGGCCCCCCGCCTCTGGTGGATGGCGGTCAGACTCACGCCAAGATCCGGGATGATCCGGTCCACCTGGACCACAGGGCGGCCATAATCCCGGATGGCCTGACGGTACTCCATGGCCAGCGTCTCATCCGCATCGCTGGCCGGGACCAGAAGAATCGCCCCTACATCCCGGGCCGCCAGCGTCCGGAAATTGGCCAGGGCCAGCGCACTTTTGTCGCTGGACGAGGTGATGACAATATTCCACCCCGCCTCCAGCGCCACTGCTTCCACGCCGCTGACCAGCTCGGCAAAAAAGAGGTTCCGGATGTCCGGAATCACCACGCCCATTGCCTGGCTCTGCCCGGTCACCAGAGTCACTGCATTCTGGTTGGGGACATAGCGCAGCTGTGCCGCGGCCTGCCGGATCTGCTCGCAGGTCTCGGGAGAGATCCGGTGGGGTTTTCCGTTGAGCACCTGAGACACCGCCCCGGGGGAAACCCCCGCAAGCCGCGCCACATCCCGCAGCGTCACCGCCATTTCTCTCACTTCCTCCCGCATCTTTGTTTAGTAGTACATATTTTACCACAGCCCTGTTGAAAGGACAAGACAACTCCCTTGATCCGCAACGCATGGAGGTTCATCTGCATGAAGGTACTTAATTTCGGTTCTCTCAACATCGACCGCTCCTACATCGTGCCCCATTTTGTCCGTGCGGGCGAGACGCTGGCGTCCCTGGAGATGAAGACCGCCGGAGGCGGAAAGGGACTCAACCAGAGCATTGCCCTGGCCCGGGCCGGTCTGCCCGTGTGGCACGCGGGAAAGATCGGCAGCGACGGCGCCTTTCTCCTGCGGGAGCTCTCTGAGAGCGGGGTAGATGTCTCTCTCGTCCACCAGGACTCCATCCTGCCCACCGGGCACGCCATCATACAGGTGGACCCGCTGGGACAGAACTGCATCCTGCTCTACGGCGGCGCCAACCAGTCCATCTCCCGGGAGGAAGTGGACGCAGTTCTGGCGCATTTTGCCCCCGGAGACTGGCTCTTTCTGCAAAATGAGATCTCCTGCCTCCCCTATCTGATCGCCCAGGGCCGGGAGCGGGGTATGCAGGTGGTCCTCAATCCCTCCCCGCTGGATGATGCCCTCTTGCATACCGATCTCAGCGGTGTCTCCTGGCTCATTCTCAATGAGATCGAGGGCGCCGGACTCACCGGTGAGCAGGAGCCGCAGGACATTTGCCAGGTTCTGCGCCGCCGCTGGCCGGGTATGCAGGTCGTTCTTACCCTGGGTGACAATGGCTCTCTCTGTGCCAGTGAGCAGGGTCTCCTCCGTCAGGCCGTCTTCCCCGTGGAAGCCGTGGACAGCACGGCGGCCGGCGATACCTTCACCGGCTATTTCTTTGCGTCGGTCTGCATGGGACTCAGTCATGCTCAGGCCCTGACCCGGGCCAGCATGGCAGCCGCTCTGGCCGTCGCCCGGCCGGGCGCCGCCCCCTCCATCCCCCATGCACAGCAGGTAGACGACGCACTCACGGCACTGGTTCCGTCGAAATCCTCCGCCATCTGAAAAGGAGCATATGGTATGTATCAGCCGCTGACACAAGAAGAAATCCGATCCAGACTGACCATTCCCACTGGGAAGCTGCGTCTGGTCATTGACACTGACGCCAAAAATGAGGTAGATGACCAGTTCGCCATTGCCTGGGCGCTGCGCTCCAAGGAGCGCTTTTCGGTGGAGGCAGTCTATGCCGCGCCCTTCTCCCACGGTCCCTCTCCCCTGGGCGAAAGTGAGGAGAGCAAGCTGGCCAGCGCCCTGCACGGCGCCGCAGACGGACCGGCTCACGGTATGGAGCAGAGCTATCAGGAGATTCTCAAGCTCTTTTCGCTGCTGAAGGAAGACTCCTCCGGGCGGGTCTTCCGGGGCTCCCCCGGCTATCTCCCTGCGGAGGGCGCCATCGAGAGCGACGCCGCCCGGGATTTGATCCGCCGTGCTACGGAAAGCGAGGAGCCGCTCTATGTGGCCGCCATTGCCGCCCTGACCAACGTGGCCTCCGCCCTCCTGATGGCCCCCGAGATCGCCCGCAAGCTGGTGGTGGTCTGGCTGGGAGGACAGCCGCTCTCCTTTGGACACGGCTTTGAGTATAACCTCTATCAGGATGTCCGGGCCGTTCAGGTGGTCCTGGACAGCGGCGTTCCCCTGGTCCACATTCCCTGCATGGGCGTGGCCTCTCTCCTCACCACCACAGAGGACGAGCTGCGCTGCCGCCTCTGGGAGCGCAGCGAGATCGGCCGCTATCTGGCTCAGAACTGTCTGGACGCCTTCCAGAAGCCGGAGGCCTCCATTGCGCTCATGGATCTCAACCGTCAGGGCTATCTCAAGGGACAGTCCGATCAGAGCGACGCATATCTCTCCCAGTTCCCCACCCAGTATGTGGCCTGGAGCCGGGTCATCTGGGATATCTCCACCATCGCCTTCCTGAAAAATCCCAACTGGGTCCTCACGCTGGAGACCGAGGCCCCCACGCTGAACAACGACCTGACCTGGGACCATACGCCCCGGGGACGCCATCGGATGCGCACCGCCACTTACTGTCACCGGGACATGATCTTCGGGGATCTCTTCCACGCATTGGGATAAAAAATTGCCCCCGTATCACAGAGGCTCTCCTCTGCGGTACGGAGGTTTATACAAAGCGCCCTTTTACAGCCACTGTTTCAAACCGTTTCTCTTTCGAACGCATTGAACTATTTTGTATCGTATTGTTTCATTGCGTTTCGGTTTCATTCCAAACAAAGAGCCGCAAAACATCGGTATGAATCGATACCGATGTTTTGCGGCTTGAATCTATCGGATGGCCTTCTGCTCATCCTGTCTATGCCTTCTGTTCTCCACCGAGACGGTACTGGAGCTGATCCAGCTTCCGGTTCTTTCGGTTGTTTTGTGCGATGAGATCGGCAATCTGTCCCTCCGCCTGTTCGATCTCCATGCGGAACATCCGGGCTGAGACACGCAGGGCTCCGTGTCCCAGGATGATGAGCTGTTCCACACCGTCGGAGGTGGCCACCCGGACCCGGTATTTCCGCCCCAGCTCATAGGTGACCTTTTCGATATAGTTGTCCGCCGTCTCCGCCTCTTTCGTGTACACCACATGAATGTTGTGATACTTGGACACACTGCCGGGATTCCCCTTGACCTTGTAGGCGTCAAAGACCACGATGACCTCACACTTTCGGAAGCCCTGGTAGTTGCTCAGAATATCCATCAGCGCTTTCCGGGCGGCAGACAGGTCCGCCCGGGCCAGCTCCTTGAGCTCGTCCCAGGCGTGGATGATGTTGTACCCGTCCACCAGCAGATACTCCGGTCCCCGGTTCTGAGTGCGGACATTATACCGGCTCTCATCCAGGCTGGTGCGGGCAGGGGCCTTGGGCTGGGGCCGGAAGGCATCCCGCTCCACCTTTCCGTAGGTCCGCTCATAGATGGCCTGGAGCTCCGCATCCTCCGCAAGAGAGCCGGTATACCGCGCCTCCCGCCGGGGCTGGCTCTCGGATATCTCCGGCTCCTCCTCTCTCCGCATGAGTCCGCTCTCCACATGCATCTGGGCCTTTACTTGATCCCATTTTACCACATATCCCGCACCATGCGTACAGAAAACAGAGTCCGGGGTGTGTTCCACATCCCGCTCCGGGTCATAGCCCATCTCCTCCACTACCTGCTGGGCGTTGTGGCAGGGCTCATAGCCGCTCAGGGTGCAGAAGAGACGGCCCTGGCCCCTGGTATAGGCGGCCACCTCGGCGGCATAGTCCCGCATTCCGGCCACCGGCGCCCGCCCGGTCAGGACGGCATACTCTCCCACGGTCTCCGGGGGCTCCATGGTTCCCCCTCTCCGCTGGAGGTCTGACATGGCCCGTCCCACCTGGGCCGCCGGCACTTCCAGGCGCACGTCGTACCAGGGCTCCAGCAGAATGCTCTCGGCCTCCATGAGACCCTGGCGCACCGCCCGGTAGGTGGCCTGGCGGAAGTCGCCTCCCTCGGTGTGCTTGGCATGGGACCGGCCCGCCACCAGGGTGATCTTCATATCGGTGATCGGAGAGCCGGTCAAAACCCCCAGATGGACCCGCTCGGCCAGATGGGTGAGCACCAGACGCTGCCAGTTGCGGTCCAGCATGTCCTCGCTGCACGCAGTGGCAAAGCACATGCCGCTCCCCCGGGGGCCGGGCTCCAGCAGCAGATGGACTTCGGCGTAATGGCGCAGGGGCTCAAAGTGCCCCACTCCCTCCACCGGGGCGGCAATGGTCTCTTTGTAGAGGATGCTCCCCGTGTCAAAGGTCACCGAGAGCCCAAACCGCTCCTCGATGATGGCGCGCAGGATCTCCAGCTGGACCTCTCCCATGAGCTGAAGGTGGATCTCCCGCAGGGATTCGTTCCAGAGGATGTGGAGCTGGGGGTCCTCCTCCTCCAGCTCCCGCAGCCGCCGCAGGGCGGTGTGGGGATCGGCACCCTCGGGCAGGTTGAGCCGGTAGGTGAGTACCGGCTCCAGCATGGGAAGCTGCATGGGCCGGGCGCTCCCCAGACTCTCCCCCGCCCGGGTATGGGTGAGCCCGGTGACGGCGCACACCGTCCCCGCCTCGGCCCGGTCGGTCGTCTGAAAGCGCTCTCCAGAGTAGATGCGGATCTGGTCCGCCTTCTCCTCCCACGGGGCCTCTCCTCCGGCGTCGCCCGTTCCGCCCGAGAGCAGATCCTTGACCTTCAGGCTGCCTCCCGTGACCTTCAGATAGGTGAGACGCCCCCCCTGGGCATCCCGGCCGATCTTATAGACCTGGGCTCCAAAGTCCGCCGGATAGTCGGGGATGGGCGCATAGCGCTCCAGGCCCTCCAGGAAGGCCTCCACCCCTTCCAGCCGGAGGGCCGAGCCAAACCAGCAGGGAAAGAGCCTGCGCTCCCGGATCAGGTGACGGATGTCCCCGTCCTCCACGGTTCCGGTCTCCAGATAGCGCTCCAGGGTGGCCTCCTCGCACATGGCGACCTGCTCCTGGAGGGTCTCCCCCTCCCGCTCCTGGGTAAAGTCCACACAGCCGTCGTGCAGCCGCTCCCGGAGCTGGGCCAGGCAGCCCGCCCGGTCGGCTCCGTCCAGGTCCATCTTGTTGACAAAGAGCAGGGTGGGGATATGGTAGCGCTCCAGCAGCTTCCACAGGGTCTGGGTATGGCCCTGTACCCCGTCGGTTCCGCTGATGACCAGAATGGCACAGTCCAGCACCTGGAGGGTGCGCTCCATCTCGCTGGAAAAATCCACATGGCCCGGGGTGTCCAGCAGGGTCACCTCCACGGTAGGCAGGGTGAAGACCGCCTGCTTGGAGAAGATGGTAATGCCCCGCTGCCGCTCCAGGGCGTCGGTATCCAGAAAAGCGTTCTGATGGTCTACCCGGCCCAGTTTGCGTACCGCTCCACTGACGTAGAGCATCCCCTCCGAGAGGGTGGTCTTGCCCGCGTCCACGTGGGCCAATATGCCAACCACAAGTTTCTTCATATCTGTCATCCTCTGCGCTCGCCTGTATATGAATACAAAACATAAAAATCATAGACAAAAATACCGGCCGGACTTGAACGACAAGGCTCAAGTCCGGCCGGCACGCTCTGTACCTCATAGTCTATCACAAAATAGGCCCCACGCAAAGGGTCCTCAGGGATCGGGACAGTATTCCCGTTTCAGTACGGCCAATACCTCCCGCAGGCGGGGGTCGGCCAGGGAATAGGTCACAAACTGTCCCCGCTTCTCATCCCGCAGCAGTCCCGCCCCCCGCAGGGCGTGAAGGTGCTGGGAGAGGGCCGGCCGGGTGATCCCCGGCACCACCGCAGCCAGCTCCCCCACCCCCTTGGGTCCCTCCAGCAGGGCACAGACCAGGAGAAGACGGTTTTCATTGGCCAGCAGCCGCAGCAGATCGGCTACCTGGCGGGCGTGTTCCTCCAGTCCCATCATTCTCCCTCCTGTTCCGTTCCACGGGAGAGAGTGCAGGCCGTGCAGGAGGCACAGCTTCCGCCGCAGCCAGCCTCTGCCAGACGACCCGCCCGCAGGCGGGAGATGAGCTGGGTCATGGTCCCCATAGGACAGAAGACGCACCACCCTCTGGGCTTATAGAGGGCCATCACCACCAGGCCGATCAGCGTGGAGGTGAGCATGAGGCTGTAAAATCCGAAGGCAAATTGGGCCACCCAGGGGGTCACCTCCACCGGATAGGCCCAGGCCCAGGGCACCCGGAAGGTCCACAGCAGCTTGATGCTGGTTCCCAGCGCCCGGTTTCCCGCCCATACCAGCCAGGTCACATAGAGCATGTTGGCGAACATCGCCAGGAAAAACACCAAAAATCCATAGCGGAAGGCCGGATGCTTCATCCACCGGGGCAGAGGCCGGTTGCGGGAGAGCTTGAGCCGGCTGCCCAGCAGGCTGAGGAACTGCCCCCGGTCACAGAAGCGGTTGCAGTAGAGCTTTCCCCCGCCAAAGATGGAGATGAGCAGGGGCAGGCTGAAAGAGATCATGCCCAGCCAGGCAAAGAGGATGTTGAACATGCCCAGCCCCAGATAGATGGGGGTCACGATCCAGAGGTAGTCGTACCAGTGCCGCTTCTGTCTCATGCCAGTTCCTCCCGCGCCTTCACGTCGATGACCACCGCGGGACACTCCCCGGCACAGCGGGCACAGCCCACGCAGCGGTTTCCGTCCACCCGGGCCTCCACACCCTTCCATACCTGGATAGCCCCCACTGGGCAGACCTTCACACAGCTTCCGCAGGCCACACAGCCACGGCCCACCCGGGCCACTCGCTTCGACGGCATTTCCCCATCTCCTTTTATTAAGTATTTTCTTAATTACTTAATAAAGTTACCACACCCGTCCCTTCCCTGTCAAGTGGGATTTTCTGTGGGCACACTACTCCGTCCGCCGCTCCAGACGCAGGAGGATGGCGGTGCGGTCATCTCCGCTCCCCACCCGCCGCTGTCCCTCCTCGATCAGGATGCGGGCCAGCTCCTTGGGGCTCTCCCCCTGGAAGGAGCGCAGCCGCTCCCGGAGCCACACATCCCCCTCCCCGCCGGCCACGCCGTCAGAGACCATCAGCACGCAGTCCCCTGGCTCCAGGGAGAAGCGGCTCACATCGGGGGCCGCTCCCTGGACCGGGGAGAGCCCGGCGGGCAGCGTACTGCCTGTAATGCGCTGCACGGTATTTCCCTTTTTCACATAGGTGGGGGCCGCACCGTATTTGTAGACTGCCGCCGCACCGGTAAAGAGGTCTACCCGCATCAGGTCAATGGTGGTAAAGCCCCCCGTCTCCTCTCCCTGGAGGGCCAGTGCCCCCGATAGGGTGCGCAGGGCCTCCTCCGGCGGCACCCCAGCCCGCAGGAACTGCTCCAGCAGGCGCACGGCCTCACTGCTCTCCCGGTGGGCGGAGGGTCCCGAGCCCATGCCATCGCACAGGAGCACAAAGAGGCTCCCGTCCTCCTGCTTGAACCAGGCGCCCGTGTCTCCCGACACGGTCTCCCCGTCTTTTTTTCGGGCCGCCACGCCCGCCATGGCCATAAAGGGCTCCCGCTCGGCCAGCACCACCCGGTCATGGCGGGGCGGGCACTCCTCCACCAGACGCAGGGGCTTATCCATCAGCTGAGCCAGGCGCTTGACGGCCTCCCCCCGCCGGAGGGATTGAAGCCCTACCCCCTCGATCTCGATCCGGAGCCGTCCGGACTCGTCATAGTAGACCGCAGGCTCGGCCTCCAGTCCCATTGCCGTAAAATGCTGGCGCAGCCGTCTCTCCCGGAGGGGATCGGGGGAGAGCTCCGCCGAGAGCTCGCTGGCCGCCGCGCCCAGGGCGGCCGAGAGCTCGGCATACTGGCGGCACACCTCCCCCCGGCTCTCCCGCAGGCGGTTTTGGTACTGCCGGCGGTAAAAGAGAGCGGAAAGCTCCTCATTGGCCGCGGAGAGAAACTGTGCAAACCGCTGGCACCGGCTGGAAAAGTGCAGGGGAAAGTCGCTTCCCTCCCCCCTTCCCCGCTCCAGCATGGCGGGCAGGGCGTCGTTGAGGGCGTTATAGGTGTCCACATAGGACCGCTGCCAGCACATGATCTGCTGGGGACAGGTCTTGCACACCCGGTTAGCGGCCCGGTCAAAGATAATGGCCGTATCTCCGTCGTTTCCGCCGGAGTGGTCAAAGCGGCTGCGCAGAGAATCGTGGAGCTCCCGAAAGGCCCGGGCTGTCCCCTCCAGGCGCTTTCTGGCATACTCCCGGGCCTTGTCCACCGTATCCCGGCGGGGCTCCCGGACCAGCAGAGCCCGGACCTGGCGCAGGCTCCGCTCCGGCAGGAGGAAAAAGAGCACCGACGCGGCAAAGACCTCGTAGAGTACCGACAGGCGCGCTCCATTCCCCCAGGTCCAGAGCACGGCCACGGCGTTGGAGAGGACATAGGCCAGGGCGGTACACAGCCGCCCCTGGCGGTGAAAGACCCCTGCCATGACCCCGGAGAGCGCATAGGCCATGGAGTAAAAGGGCGACCCTCCTGCCGCCAAATCCATCCCGATCCCGGTACTGACCCCCACGGTGGCCCCGGCGCCGATGCCGCCCTCATAGGCGCACACCATCACAGCCAGAGCGGCCGCCAGCCGTCCAATGGAGAGATCTCCCCCCAGTGTGATCTTGGACAGGGTGAGCAGCACCGTTCCCGCCAGAATGAGCAGGCTCACCGTCTGCCGGATGGTGAGGGCGTCCTCCTCCCGGTTCTCCGTCCAGGGGGAGAAGGCGATGCGGTAGAAGTAGGCTGACGCGCCCGCCAGCAGTACCTCGGTCCCAAAAAAGATAAAGTGCTCGGCCGTCCAGCCCCGGTCTGAGAGGTAGATAAACCCGGTGATCCCATTCATCAGCGCGGCGGCGGCCGGCATAAACCACACCTTGCGGTACGCACCGATGTCATAGAAGGCAAAGGCCACCGAGAAGATCAGTATGGCCGCCGCCGCATAGCGCAGCCCCTCCACAAAGCCCTGGAAGAGCAGATACCCCATGCAGGCGCCCAGCAAGGCGCAGAATCCATCCAGTCCCGAGCCCGACGCGGCCACCATGCCCAGCCCAAAGGGCGCATAGTTTCCAAAGATCCCCGCCCCCGCCAAAATGCTTCCCAGGAGGAAGCGCATGGCGCACTCTGCGCCCCGCACCAGAATGGGCGCACGGAGCACCAGGCGTCCGGTCTCCCGCATCTCCTCACTGACCCGGGCTGCCCGGGTTCGGATCGTCTCCTTTGCTGCCATTTCGGTTTCCTCCCTGTCCACAGCGGTCCTGCCGCCATCTTTCGTGTGTCCGTCATTATATCCCAGCTTTTGGAAAAACGCCGTCGGAATGGGGAAGAGAAGTTTGCCCGCTCCACTTTTCCTGTGCTATTTCAGGTCATTTCCCAGTCTCTTTTTCGCTTATCGGTAAAAATCCGCACAAAAAGGACGGCATTCCTCCTGATCGGAACGCCGTCCAAAGGGCTGAATCTCTTATGTCTCCATCGGTGCGAACAATTCTTTCCCCTGGTGGCACCGGGGGCAGGCCCACTCCTCCGGCAAATCGCGAAACCCGGTCCCCGGGGGTACACCCCGGGCGGCGTCTCCCGCCATGGCCTGGTAGACATATCCGCATACCGAGCAGAGATAGGGCCGCATATCGCTGTCCATCCGCATCACCTCCTGGGAGGAGTATGCCCCCCGCGCCCGGGATTCATCCCTTGCCCCCCTTTTCTCCTTATGTTATGATAGTAAGGATTGAGTCGGCCGCCCCTGTGACGCGGCTGACACCAAAGACCTATCGTTTTGATTGAGAGAGGGATCCTTTTGAACATTGGCAGCGTCACCATACCTTCCAAACTGGTCCTGGCCCCCATGGCCGGCGTCACCGATCTGGGCTTCCGCACGGTTTGCCGGGAGCTGAGCGGCTGCTACACCGTCACCGAGATGGTCAGCTCCAAGGCGCTCTGCTACCAGGACAAAAAATCCATCCCCCTGCTCAAGCTGGGGGAGATCGAGCATCCCGCCGCCGCCCAGATCTTCGGCAGCGACCCGGCCTGCATGGAACAGGCCGCCGGACTGGCCGCCGAGATCTCGGGCGCCCAGATCATCGACATCAACATGGGCTGTCCGGTCCCCAAGGTGGCCCAGAGCGGGGACGGCTCAGGGCTCATGCGCACCCCGGAGCTGGCCGCCCGGGTGCTGGAGGCTGTGGTCCGCGGCGCGGGCGGACGGCCCGTCACCGTCAAATTCCGTCTGGGCTGGGACAAGGGCTCCATCAACTGTGTGGAGTTTGCCCGCATGATGGAACAGGCCGGCGCGGCGGCGGTGGCCGTCCACGGGCGCACCCGCAAGCAGATGTACGCCGGGGAGGCCAACTGGGACTATATCCGGGCGGTCAAGGAGGCGGTCAGCGTCCCTGTCATCGCCAACGGAGACGTCTTTACGCCGGAGGCCGCCGTGCGCATCCTGCGCTACACCGGCGCGGACATGGCCATGGTGGGCCGGGGTGTGTTTGGTAACCCCTGGCTCCTCCAGCAGTGCGCCGCCGCGCTCGCCGGGGAGGAGATCCCCCCGCTCCCCCCGCTGGCCCAGCGGTGCGATACCGCGGTCCGTCAGTTTGAGATCAATGCCGCCCACAAGGGGGAGAAGGTGGCCTGTCTGGAGGCCCGGCGGCACTATGCCTGGTATCTCAAGGGCGTGCCCTATGCGGGCTATTATAAGGAACAGATCTCCAAAATCTCCACCATGGAGGATATCTACAAGGTCACGGAAGGCATCAAGCGGGACCTGCGCTGACGCGTGTTCCTTCCGTCCGGGAAAGGAGGGGAGCGTGTGTCCATGCAATCGGAAGCGGAACTGGTCAGACTGGCCCGGCAGGGCGACGAGTCTGCCTTCGCCCTTCTGGTGGAACAGAATCAGAGCCGCATCTATAACCTGGCCCTGCGCATGACCCGCAACCCGGACGACGCGGCCGAGCTCACCCAGGAGGCCTTCCTCAACGCCTGGCGGGGCCTCAGTAAATTCCAGGGTGAGAGCTCCTTTTCCACCTGGCTCTACCGTCTGACCTCCAATCTGTGCATCGACTTTCTCCGCCGGGAGAAGCGGCGCAGCGGCCTCTCCATGACAGTCTCTCTGGATGACGAAGAGGAGGGCCGCCAGGCCGATGTGCCCGACGAGCGCTTCTCTCCGGAGCAGAGCGCCGAGCGCCGGGAGGTCCAGGAGCTCATCCGCGCGGGGCTGCGTTCCCTCTCCGAGGAGCACCGCCGGGTGTTGGTCCTGCGGGAGCTGGACGGGCTCTCCTATGCTGAGATCGCCCAGCTTCTTGGGTTGGAGGAGGGGACCGTCAAATCCCGCATCGCCCGGGCCCGTCTGGCCCTGCGAAAATATCTCATTGCCACCGGGAACTTTTCCTCCGCTTCTTCGTCTACTCCTTAAGAACACAATCCCCATCACCCTGTACTCTATTCCGAAAGGAGGGACCCCTATGCTCACCTGTGACGAGGCTCTGGAGCTCATCAGCGCCTCTCTGGACGGCCCCCTTGCGCCCGATGAGGCGGTGCGTCTGGAGGAGCACCTGAAGATCTGCGCCCCCTGTCGGGCCCTCCGTGCGGATCTGGAGTCCCTCCACGATCAGCTCCCGCTGCTGAATGCCCCGGTACCCGAGGGACTCTCCCAGCGCATCCTGGATCAAATCCACGCCGAGCCCAAGGTGGTCCCGCTGCCCCGGCGGCACGGTCTGCCCCGGCACTGGCGGCAGTGGGCCGCCTCGGCGGCGGTCTTTGCTCTGGTACTCCTGGGGGCCGGCGGAATTGGCCTGGCCCAGATCACCGCGCTGCCCGGAGAGAGCACCCTCTCCTCCCCTTCGCCCACGCCCCAGACGGAGCGTTCCACAATCGGCACCTCTTTGCCCGATGGGTCCGGCTTCCCCTCTGTTTCTGCCCCTGTTTCCACCCCTCCGGCAACGGAGGATACGTCGGAAGATCTGCCCTCGGTATACGCGGCGATCCCGGACGGAAGCGCTTCTTCCGCTCCCCCTTCGGCAGAGCCCTCCCCCACATCCGTTCCCGCCTCTACTCCTGCCCCCGCGCCTGCCCTTTACGGGAGCGAAGAACTTGATTCTTTGCCGGCTGCTCCCAAGTCACAGCCTCAGGCAGATGGGCCGGTCCAGGACGCTCCCGCCCCCTATGGAGCCCAGACCAACTCGGGTACCTCGGACGGGCTGCAGGAGACCATTCAGGAGGCCCTTGTGCTCCTCTATGAAGAGGAATTGGGGGGGCAGGCCGCCTTTACCCGAAGTGTCCTGCCTGAGGCGGAAACAACCGCCCTTCTGCTCCAGCCCATTCCTGTGACCGAGGAACCCGCTCCGCGGTGCGCCGTACTGATCTACGTAGGTATGACCGCAGAGAAGGAGCTGAAATTTCATCTCCACAGCTATGAGAGCGCAGAACCCCTTCTCTCCGCCCGGGATACTTCCTATCTGTGCTACTATGTCCTCCCGGCAACCGAGACCGTGCGCGTTGAGACGATATCGGAGGCCCAGGCCCAGCAGGAAGATTCTGCGGTCCACACCCTCTGTGACAAAATCGACAATTGAATTTCTCTCAAAAGCAGGTCTGTGCACGTATCGCACAGACCTGCTTTTGCTTGTCTCCCATGGCTTTGCGGCGTTTTGCATTATTTTGATAAAATTCCAGTTGCCAGTATGCTGTTTTTGAGTTATAATGACTAATGTCAGTTGTGACGCTCCATCGGACGCACGGCTGCTCCGATTTTGAACGCAAGGAGAGGAAACCATATGAGCTATTCCGCGCAAAACATCCGCAACATCTGCCTGCTGGGCCATGGCGCCAGCGGCAAGACCACCCTCGCCGAGAACATGCTGTTTTTGACCGGTGGCACCATCCGGATGGGCTCCCCCGCCGATGGCAACACCGTTTGTGATTTTGATCCCGAAGAGATCCGCCGTCAGGTTTCCATCTCCACGGCGGTGGCCCCCGTCGACTATAAGGGCTGTAAGATCAACGTACTGGACACCCCCGGTTATTTTGATTTCTCCGGCGAGGTCATGGAGGCCCTGAGCGTCTCCGGCGCCGCCGTGATCGTCACTCCCTCCAAGGCCGGCCCCCTGAGCGTGGGTACTGAGAAGGCCTGGAACTACTGCGAGGAGCGCCATATGCCCCGCATCCTCTACATCTCCAAGACCGACGAGGAAAACGCGGACTACAACGCCGCCTTCGCTACCCTGCGGGAGCGGTTCGGCAAGAACGTGGCCCCCGTCGTCGCCCCCATCTGGGACGAGAACAAGAAGGTCATCGGCATCATCGACGTCCTCCACAAGCGCGCCTATGAGATGCAGGGCGACAAGCGCGTGGAGATCGAGGTCCCCGAGGATAAGCTCCCCGTGCTGGATGAGCTCTATGACGCTCTGAAGGAGTCGGTGGCTGAGACCAGCGAGGAGTTCATGGACAAGTATTTCTCCGGCGAGGACTTCACCTATGCCGAGATGCTCCAGGGCCTGCGCCAGGGCGTGCGGGACCTGTCCCTCTTCCCGGTGGTCTGCGGCTCTGCCGTGCAGGGCCTGGGCACGCTGATGCTGCTGGATACCGTGGTGGATCTGATCCCCAATCCCCTGGAGGGCTCCGCTGAGCTGGTGGAGAACGCCGACGGCGAGCTGGAGGAGTATGTCCTCTCCGACCGCGCTTATCCCTGCGCCTTTGTCTTCAAGACCACCTCTGACCAGTACGGCAAGTACTCCTATGTCAAGGTGATGTCCGGCAACCTGACCCCCGATATGACTCTGGTGAACGCCCGTACCGGCGAAAACGTCAAGCTGGGCCGCCTGTATATCATGAAGGGCAAGAAGGCCGAAGAGGTCAAGGAGCTGGTCTGCGGCGACATCGGCGCCATCTCCAAGATGGAGGCACTCAAGACCGGCGATACCATCTGTGATGCCCGCAAGGTGGTCAAATTCCCCGCCCTGCCCTTCCCCGAGCCCTGCTACTCGGTGGCCATCGCCCCCAAGACCCGCGGCCAGGAGGACAAGATCGCCGCCGGCCTCACCCGTCTGAACGATGAGGACCTGACCTTCAACTGGTCCAACAACGCCGAGACCCGCCAGATGGTGGTCTCCGGCACCGGCGATATGCAGATGGACGTACTCCTCTCCAAGCTGAAGAACCGCTTCAGCGTCGAGGCTGAGCTCTCCATTCCCCGTGTGGCCTACCGGGAGAAGATCCGCAAGAAGGTGGAGGTCCAGGGCCGCCACAAGAAGCAGTCCGGCGGTCACGGCCAGTTCGGCGACGTCAAGATCCGCTTCGAGCCCGGCGAGCAGGAAGAGCTGGAGTTCTGCGAGGAGGTCTTCGGCGGCGCGGTGCCCAAGAACTACTTCCCCGCCGTGGAGAAGGGCCTGCGCGAGGCCGTCCAGCACGGTGTTCTGGCTGGCTATCCCGTAGTCAACCTGAAGGCCACCCTGTACGATGGATCCTACCACCCGGTGGACTCCTCCGAAATGGCCTTTAAGACGGCGGCCCAGCTGGCCTACAAGGCCGGTCTCCCCGATGCCAATCCCACCATTCTGGAGCCCATCGGCGAGCTGAAGGTTACCATTCCCGACAGCTACATGGGCGACATCATTGGCGACCTGAACAAGCGCCGCGGACGTGTTATGGGCATGAATCCCGACGGCAAGGGCAATCAGGTGGTGGAGGCCGAGGTCCCCATGGCCGAGATGATGACTTATGCCATCGATCTGCGCTCTCTCACCCAGAGCCGCGGCTCCTTCACCTTCCACTTTGTCCGCTACGAGGAGGCGCCCCCTGTGGCCCAGCAGAAGGCCATTGAGGCGGCTAAGGCTATCCAGGAGCTGGACAGCTGATCCATAAAAGCACTGACCCCCCGGCGAAAGCCGGGGGGTCTTTCTTTGGATAAAACTTCTGACTTTCTCCCCTTCTTCTACTTGTATCTTTGTCGGAAAGGTGCTATAATAGTACCACTAGATTGTTAAAATTCTAACAATATAAATTTTACAATACGAGGTGTCAGACGATGAATTATCGGGAGCAGTATCAGAGCAAGCTGACCACGCCGGAAGAGGCGGTCAAGGTCGTGCAGTCGGGCGACTGGATCGATTACGGCTGGTGTGCCATTACCCCCGAGGCTCTGGATCAGGCGCTGGCAGCCCGCTATCAGGAGCTCTATGATGTCAAGGTGCGCGGCGGCGTCCTGTTCCACAAGCCCGCTATCATGTCGGTTCCCGACGTGGCGGAGCATTTTACCTGGAATTCCTGGCATATGTCCGGTGTGGAACGCAAGATGATCGCCGAGGGCGCCACCTTCTATGCTCCCATGCGCTATTCCGAGCTGCCCCGCTTCTACCGGGAAAATGTGGCTCCCATCCATGTGGCCATGTTCCAGGTCTCTCCCATGGACAGCCAGGGCTACTTTACCTTCGGCCCCAGCACCTCCCATCTCCAGGCCGTCTGTGAGCGCTCGGAGATCATCATTGTGGAGGTCAACCCCAACATCCCCCGCTGCCTGGGCGGTATGGAGAACAGCATCCACGTAGACCAGGTCTCCATGATCGTGGAGCATGAATCCCCCATTGGCCAGCTGCCCGCCGGCGGCCCGGCCACCCCGGTGGATGAGGCGGTCGCCCGTCTCATCGTGGAGGAGATCCCCAATGGCGCCTGCCTCCAGCTGGGCATCGGCGGCATGCCCAATGCGGTGGGCTCCCTCATCGCTCAGTCCGATCTGAAGGATCTGGGCGTCCACACTGAGATGTACGTGGACGGCTTTGTAGACATGGCCATGGCCGGCAAGCTGACCGGTGCCAAAAAGCCCATTGACCGCTTCCGTCAGGCCTATGCCTTTGCCGCCGGCAGCCAGAAGCTGTATGACTACCTCAACGACAACCCCGTCTGCATGGCCGCTCCGGTCAGCTACACCAACGACGTGCGGGTGGTAGCCCAGCTGGACAACTTCATGTCCATCAACAACGCGGTGGATGTGGACCTCTTCGGCCAGGTCAATGCCGAGAGCGCCGGGACCAAGCACATCAGCGGCGCCGGCGGTCAGCTGGACTTTGTGATGGGCGCCTACCTCTCCAAGGGCGGTAAGAGCTTCATCTGCTGCTCCTCCACTTTCATGAACAAAAAGACCGGTCAGCTGGAGAGCCGCATCAAGCCCACGCTGGATAACGGCTCCATCGTCACCGATACCCGTGCCAACACCCACTTCCTGGTCACCGAGTACGGCAAGGTGAATCTGAAGGGCACCTCCACCTGGGAGCGCGCCGAGAAGATCATCTCCATCGCTCACCCGGATTTCCGGGATCAGCTCATCTCCGATGCCGCCAAGATGGGCATTTGGAGACGCTCCAACAAGCGCTGATTCAACCCTTGGAACAGACGCCGCAGCCAGCAGGCTGCGGCGTCTGTTTTTACGTTCCCCTTGACAAACGGCATATCTGCATCCTATACTTTAATATTAGAATTCTAACTATTATAATTCTAATATTAGAGGAGGAGATTTTTCCTTGCAGCCTTCCTTTCACTATCTTCTCATGGCCAACCAGGCTATCTTTCACAAAAAACTGCTGGCAGGCCTGCGGGACACCGGGCTCACCCTGGGTCAGCCCAAGGTGTTGGACTACCTGGGGGACCATGACGGTGCCAGTCAAAAAGAGATCGCCACTGCCTGCCACATTGAACCCGCCTCTCTGACCTCGATTCTGAATCGCATGGAAGAGCGTGGAATGGTGGAACGGAGAATGCTCCACGGAAACCGGAGGAGCTTCTATATTTTTCTCACCGAACGGGGGCGCGCGCTCCAGGGCAGTGTACAGGAGATGTTTGACTCCCTGGAAGAGGACACCTTTCACGGCATTTCGCCGGAGGACCGCAGTGCGTTTCTCCGCGTTTTTTACGCCATTTATCAAAATCTGAGCGAAGAGAAGGAATGACTCACATGGAAAAACTAAAGCGCTATCTGATTTTTCTTCTGGGGCTGTTTCTCAGCTCCCTGGGCGTGAGCCTGATTACCAGAGCTGATCTGGGTACCTCTCCTATCTCCTCCATTCCCTATGTCCTCAGCCTGTCTCTCCCCTGGACACTGGGCACCTTTACGGTGGTATTCAGCCTCCTGCTTATTCTGCTCCAGCTGCTCATCCTGCGCCGGAACTTCCAGCTGGAACACCTGCTCCAAATCCCCATTTCCATGGCATTCGGCGCCTTTATTGACCTGACCATGGCCCTGCTGGACCTCTCCCTTCCGGCCTGGTATCCCATTCACGCGGCTCTTCTCCTGGTCGGGTGCGTGGTGCTCGGCTTCGGCGTCTATCTGGAGGTCCTGGCCAACGTGGCCATGTTGCCCGGTGAGTCCTTTGTCCGGGCGGTGAGCACCACCTGGAACACCAATTTTGGCAATACAAAGGTAGCCTTTGATGTCTCTATGACTGTTATTGCGGCGCTTCTCTCCCTGCTACTCAGCCGTCGGCTGGACGGCGTGCGGGAGGGCACCATTCTGGCCGCTCTTCTGGTCGGCCTGATCGCCCGCTTCTTTGGACGCCTTCTCTCCTTTTTGCCCGAACGGCTCTTCCCCTGCACCGCTCCGGAGCAGGCTTCCGTCTGAGTCCCGGAAATAAAAAATGACCGGCCGGCCCTGAAATAGGGCCGGCCGGTCTCTGTCTCTACGTCTATGTGAGGTGAACTGGGTCAGGAGCCCTCCCGCTCCTCGCTCAGCTCCCCGTGCTTGGGCGCAGGCAGCTGCGGT
Source organism: Pseudoflavonifractor hominis (assembly GCF_014288125.1). Taxonomy (NCBI): domain Bacteria; kingdom Bacillati; phylum Bacillota; class Clostridia; order Eubacteriales; family Oscillospiraceae; genus Pseudoflavonifractor; species Pseudoflavonifractor hominis. Next base: position 174,783 of record NZ_JACOPR010000002.1, read on the forward strand.
TCATCGTGCTCAAAGGTATCGAAGTAGTCCTCCTCCTGAATGACCGCCTTGCGGTGGCGGGCAATGGCAATGATGGTGGGGTAGAGGACAATGGCAATCAGCCCGGCGGAGAACCCATTGTTATAGAGGTTCATACCAGCCACCGGACTGCCCGTGCTCAGTACCACCACCGAGTGGAGGAATCCGGCCAGGACGCCGTACTGCCAGCCGAAATACCCGGCAATGGGGGCCATAGCCGTGCAGAAGAGCACCGCCAGTTGGAGAGACCCGCTCTCCATCCCGCCCTGGAAGAAAAATCCCCCGGCCGTCACACCGGCCATAACCGGAATAATATTGCCCGCATGCTTACCAAAGGCAGAGAAGCCCATGATGGTAAAGAGGCCGCCCAGCGTGGGCCCATTGAGATCGCCGCCCAGCAGGAGCAGAAAGGCCAGTCCAATAAGTCCATTGATGCCCATGTTGATGAGGACAGGGCCCATGCCGAACATGCGCAGGTAGTCACTGGGCGCTCGCCCGCTGGTCTTGAGCAGCCGGCGGTATCCGGCCCAGGCCGCCCAGAGGGGACGGTGGCACAGGAAGAGTCCGGCCAGAACAAAGCCCACACATGCCGCTCCCAGCAGGCCGCCGAAGAGAACATTATATCCCTCGGCCCAGTGGTAGTTCAGGGTGGGATCGGCGCCCAGCGCCGTCATCACCGGCACAAAGAGCATGGCCAGCAGGCCACAGGCGAACCCCACGTTGTAGAGGTTCATCCCGTTCTGGATCCGGAAAGTATAGGCGCACAGGGGCGGCATAATGAACCCGATCACGATTCCCACCACGATCCCGCTGAAGAGATTGCCAAAACCGTTATCCAGTGCAATATAGCTGACCATGGGGGCCAGAGCGGTGGCCAGCAGTGAGACCGAGATATATTTCGCAAAGGGCTCCTTCCGGCTCCTGGCATAGAGCCAGGTCCCCAGAAGGATGGGCCAGATGTTCAGAAAGTTCTTTCCAAAGAGGGAAAAGCCCGCCATCAGGCCCAGTCCCACCAGGGAAGAGCCATTGAGGGGGTCCCCCGACAGCCGGTAGAGCGCCGCGGTGATGAGTATCACAATCGCTGCGTTGGCAAAGGCCGCACCCGGTCCGGCCAGCTGGATATAGTCTGTGATGAGGGCGTTTTCCGTCGTCACGATCTTTCCAAGTCCGGTCCAGATGGCCAGCGGACCGTCCATGACCAGGCCGATCAGCAGCAGTACCGCCGCCAGGCCCAGCGCTCCGTAGTAGATCTTTCCATAGCGCATTTACGATCCCCCGCTCCCGCGTTCCAGACTTGCAAAATAGGCACGGGTCTCCTCCGCGTTGCGCATGACTTCCTCCCGCAGCGCCTCCAGAGAGGGGAATTTCCGCTCCCCCCGCAGGCGCTTATAAAACTCCATGCGAATGGTCTTTCCGTACAGGTCTCCGCTGAAATCCAGCAGGAATCCCTCCACGTTGACCCGGTCCCCGTCATCTACCGTTGGCCGGGTCCCCACATTGGTCACCGCCAGACGGCTGCTCCCGTCGGAAAAGCAGGCCCGGCAGGCATATACCCCGTGGGCGGGAATCAGCACCCCTTTGGGTATGGACAGGTTCACGGTGGGAAAGCCCAGCGTGCTTCCCAGCCGCTTTCCGTGGGCTACCGTATTGCTCAGGGTGTGGGGATGGCCCAAAAATTCATTGGCCCGTTCCATCTCGCCCTGGGCCACCAGGGTACGGATGTAGGTGGAGGAGATCGTAATGCCGTCCTGCTCCACTTTGGGGATAATGTCGCAGCCGATCCCCAACTCCTCACAGGTCTCCCGCAGGCGCTGAGGATTTCCCTCCCCTTTATAACCGAAGTGGAAGTCATGGCCCGCCACCAGATGGACGGCTCCGTGCTCCTTTACCAGGTAGTCGGTAATGAATTCCCGCCAGGGCATATGCATCATCCGCTCATCAAAGCGGGCAATGATAACGTCCCGTATTCCATAGTACCGCTGCATCAGGTCGGCCCGGTCATGGGGGGAGCTGAGCAGGGGCAGGGGACTGCGGAGGATCAGGTTCTCCGGATGGGTGTCAAAGGTGACAGCCGCCGGCACTGCGTCCAGCTCAGCCGCCTTCTCCCCTACCCGGCGCAGCAGTGCGCCATGCCCACGGTGGACCCCGTCAAAAAAGCCCAGTGCGATCACACGTCTTGTCTCTTCCATTCCTCTCACACCTCAAAAAAGCTCTTGATCGTGGTCATACAGCCATCCTGCAGCCGGCCCAGCAGCAGAAAGTCTCCCTCCGGCCCATAGACCCGGTAGGTTCCGTCCGCTCCCTGCTGCGGAAAGGCCGCGCCGTTCCGGGCGGCCTTTTCCCGCCGCGCATCCACCGTGAGGGCCGGATAGGTGGAAAAGTAGGAGTCCACCGGGCGCAGAAGGGACTCGGCCTCTCCCCGCTCGGCAGCCTGGGCCAGCTCCTCCAGCGAGACCGCACTCTCCAGGCCAAACCCGGCAGCCCAGGTGCGGCGCAGGGAGCACATGGCCCCGCCGCAGCCCAGCTTCTGTCCCAGGTCATGGCAGAGGGTGCGGACATAGGTGCCCTTGGAGCAGGCTACCCGCAGAAGATAGGTGTCCGCTCCGGTCTGCTCCAGCACCTCCAGGGCATGGATGGTGACCGGACGGGGCTTGCGCTCCACCTCCACTCCCTTCCGGGCCAGCTCATAGAGCTTCTGCCCCTTCACTTTCAGGGCGGAGTACATGGGAGGGATCTGGAGGATCTCGCCCCGGAACGCCTCCAGGGCCTCCTCCAGCTGCTCCCGGCCAGTCTGGACGGGCCGCTGCTCCAGCACAGTCCCGGTGGTATCCTGGGCATCGGTGATAATACCCAGTTTTAATCCGGCGATATATTCCTTTCCGGATTCAGAGGCAAACTCCACCGCCCGGGTGGCACGCCCCACAAAGACAGGGAGCACGCCGGTGGCCATGGGGTCCAGAGTGCCCGCGTGGCCCACCCGCCGCTCGTGGAAGAGGCGGCGGCACCGCCCCACCACATCGTGGCTGGTCCAGTCCTGGGGCTTATCGATGACAATGATCCCGTTAGCCATGGCTTGCCACCTGCCCGATGGCATCCAGGATGGCCTTCTCTGCTTCCTCCAGCGTACCGGAGACGGTGCAGCCCGCGGCGGCGGCGTGTCCGCCGCCCCCCAGGAGCGCGCACACCTTGGTGGCGTTCAGCCCGCCGCTGGTGCGCACGGAGAGCTTGCAGGTACCGCCCTCCTGCTCCCGGATGGTGACTGAGGTCTCCACACCCTCGATCTGGCCCAGGAAGGCGGCGATGTCTTCCAGGTCCTCCTCGGTGGCCCCCGCCTCGTCCAGCAGGGAGCGGGAGATGAGCGCCACGGCGATGCGCCCCTCCTTGTACCGGTGCATCCGCTCCACGATGAGCCGCTCCACCTGGAGCCGAGCCCAGCTCTTGGTGCGGAAATGGCGCTTGTTGAGGGCAAAGACGTCAATCCCAGTCTCCATCAGGGCGGCCGCCACCCGGTGGGTGTCAGCGGTGGTGTTGCCGTACTGGAAGCAGCCGGTGTCGGTGGAAACCGCCACATAGAGGGGGACCGCCATCTCCGGCGTGATCTCGCCCAGTTCCCGCAGGATGTCGTAGATGAGCTCGCCGCAGGCGGCCCGCCCGGCGTCCAGGCAGGTCTCCCGGGCGAAGTACTCCTGGGAGGGGTGGTGGTCGATGGCCAGGTCGATCCCCCGCTCCAGCCACCGCTCCCCTTCCCTGGTGAAGAGGCTGCGGGCGGCAATGTCGGTGGAGACCACGGTCTCCGGCTCATAGCCCTCCGGGGCCAGGTATCCCTCCAGATAGGGGGTGAAGAGGTGCGTCTCCCCGGTACCGGGGCAGATGTGTGCGGTCTTTCCCAGACGGCGCAGCCCCGCGCACAGGGCGGCGGCACAGCCGATGGTATCCCCGTCCGGCCGCTTGTGGGTGAGGATGAGATAGCGGTCATGCTGCCGCAGCCAGGCAGCCGCTTCCTGATAGGTCATGGCGCTCACTCCTCATCCTCGGCATCCAGGTCAATGTGGGCATTGGCCGGATTGGCCGGCTTGACCACCTCCGGATTGCGCAGCATGCTCAGGATATGGGCGCCCTGGCCGATGGAGTCGTCCTCCACGAACTGGAGCTCCGGGGTATAGCGCAGCTTGAGGGCGGAGCCCAGCTCCCGCCGCAGGTACCCGGCCGCCGACTTGAGGCCCTTGACGACCTCCTTCACGTCGCTCTTGTCCAGCACGCTCACGTAGATCTTGGAAAAGCGCAGGTCGGGGGTGGTCTCCACCGCAGTGATGGACACCAGCCCGTGGACCCGGGGGTCCTTGACCGTGCGGATGAGGGTCGCCAGCTCCCGCTGGATCTCCTCGTTGATGCGTCCGATGCGATTACTTGCCATATGATTCTCCTATCACGTAATACAGACCCGCCCCTCCTCAAATGACTTGGGGATGGAACGGGTCTGTTTGATTTGGTTCCGAATGGGACAGCGCCTTAGCTCTATCTGGATCTTATACCTCGATCTGCTCCATCAGGAAGCACTCGATGATGTCGCCCTGCTTGATGTCCTGGTACTTCTCGATGGTAATACCACACTCGTAGCCCTGGGCCACTTCCTTGGCGTCGTCCTTGAAGCGCTTGAGGGAGGCAATGGCGCCCTCGTGGACCACGATGCCGTCGCGGACCAGACGGATCTGGGCCTTGCGCTCCACCTTGCCCTCGGTGACATAGCAGCCGGCCACGATGCCCGCGCCGGTGATCTTGTAGACCTCGCGGACCTCGGCCTGGCCCAGCGCCACTTCCTTGAACTTGGGCGCCAGCATGCCCTTCATGGCGGCCTCGATCTCGTCGATGGCGTCGTAGATCACGCGGTACATCCGCATATCCACGCCGTTGCGGCCGGCGGTATCCTTGGCGTTGGCATCGGGGCGGACGTTGAAGCCCACGATGATGGCCCCGGAAGTGGTGGCCAGCATGACGTCGCTCTCGTTGATGGCGCCCACCGCGCAGTGGATGACCCGGACGCGGACCTCGTCGTTGGAGATCTTCTCCAGGCTGGCCTTGACGGCCTCGGCAGAGCCCTGCACGTCGGCCTTGACGATGATGGGCAGCTCCTTCATCTCGCCCTGCTTGATCTGGCTGAACAGATCCTCCAGGGAGACCTTGTGGCCCACCGGGCCAGAGGCGGCCATCTTCTGCTCATGCTTGCGCTGCTCCACCAGCTCGCGGGCCATGCGCTCGTCGGCCACGGCGTGGAAGTCGTCGCCGGCGCCGGGCACTTCGCCCATACCGATGATCTCCACAGGCACGGAGGGGCCGGCCTCGGTCAGCTTCTGGCCGCGGGCGTTGGTCATGGCGCGGACACGGCCCACCGCGGTGCCGGCGATGATGACGTCACCCTGCTTCAGGGTACCGTTCTGGACCAGCAGCGTGGCCACAGGGCCGCGGCCCTTGTCCAGACGGGCCTCGATGACGGCGCCGTGGGCGGAACGGTTGGGGTTGGCCTTGAGCTCCTGCATCTCGGCGGTCAGGTTGACCATCTCCAGCAGGTTGTCGATGCCCTCGCCGGTCTTGGCGGAGATGGGGCAGATGATGGTGTCGCCGCCCCACTCCTCGGGCACCAGCTCATACTCGGTGAGCTGCTGCTTGATGCGGTCGGGGTTGGCCTCGGGCTTATCCATCTTGTTGATGGCCACGATGATGGGAATCTTGGCGGCCTTGGCGTGGTTGATGGACTCCACGGTCTGAGGCATGATACCGTCGTCGGCGGCCACCACCAGGATGGCGATGTCCGTGACCATGGCGCCGCGGGCACGCATGGCGGTAAAGGCCTCGTGGCCAGGGGTATCCAGGAAGGTGATGGTCTGGCCGTTCACCTGGACCTGGTAAGCGCCGATGTGCTGGGTGATGCCGCCGGCCTCGCCGGAGGCCACATTGGCGTTGCGGATATAGTCCAGCAGGGAGGTCTTGCCGTGGTCGACGTGACCCATGACCACCACCACGGGAGCGCGGGGGAGCAGATCCTCTTCCTTGTCCTCAGCGGTGTCGATGAGGCGCTCCTCGATGGTGACGATGACCTCCTTCTCCACCTTGCAGCCCATCTCCTCGGCGATGATGGCGGCGGTATCGAAGTCGATGACGTCGCTCAGGGAGGCCATGACGCCGTTCTTCATCAGGGTCTTGACCACCTCGGCGCCGGTCTTCTTCATGCGGGAAGCCAACTCGCCCACGCCGATCTCATCGGGGATTTTGACGGTGAGGGGGGTCTTCTTGGCGATCTCCAGCTGGAGCCGGCGCATCTTCTCCTGCTCCTCCTGGCGGCGCTTGTTGCCGCCCTGGAAGCCGCCCTTGCGCTGGTTGCGGCCCTGGAACTTCTGCTTGCCGGCCTGCATCTGCTTGGTCTTACCGGCGGCCAGGTCCTCCAGACGCTCGTCGTACTTATCCAGGTTCACATCGCCGCCCTTGCGGGTGTCCACTATCTTCTTCTCGGGGACGCGGCTGGCGGGACGGGCGGCGGGCTGCTGGGTCTGGCCGCTCTTCTGGGCAGGCTGCTGCTGGGCAGGACGGGCCTGCTGCTGGCTGCCGGCATTCTGGGGCTTCTGGTTGTTCTGGGGCCGGGGAGCGCTCTGCGCGCTCTTCTGACCACCCTGGGGAGCCGCCTGGGCCGGCTTGGCGGCCGCCTTGGGCTCATGGTAGACGTCGGCGTAGATGGACTCCACGCTCTCCACCTGGTTGTGCTGGGTCAGATAGTCGAAAATAACGGACAGCTCACCGTCCTCCAGAACCTGCATATGGTTCTTGGGGGCGGTGGCGTAATCGGTGAGGATATCAGCGATCTCTTTGGAATTCTTGCCAAAATCCTTGGCCACCTCATGGACACGATACTTGTTGTTCAGCAAATAAAGCCACCTCCACTGTGGGACTTGTACCAACGAGAAAACACAGCGCACACCGCTATGCTTTCTGATTGGAACAAGTCCGGTTGTTGTTTGATACGTTCTCATGCCGCGCTTATGTCTCATGGCGGCGCGGGGCCCCCTTGGGGCCGGATCTCTTGCGGGACTTCTTCCCGGCGGCCGATCCTTCTTTCTTTCTGGGCGGCGCGGCCCAGGGCTTGCTGCGGGCCGCCTGGCGTTCCTTTTCCCGGGTACGCCGCTCCTTCTGCCGCTCCAGCGCCCGGCGGGCCCGGGTACGCAGCAGCTCGGCCGCGGCGCCATATTGCTCCGGGTCCTCTGCGGCCAGTTTCTCCGCCGCGGCACAGGCCAGCCCCACATCCGTGAAGGCCAGCAGCGCGCAGCTGGAGCGCCCCACGGTATGCCCCAGCTCCGCCTTGGTGAAGGGGACGGTGAGGCAGGGCGCGGTGCCGCTCTCGGCCATGTGTCCGGCCCGGCGTATGGTATTCTCCGCCGCGTCGCAGGCCACCAGCAGGAGCTTGCCCTCCCGGCTCTTGACCGCCTCGCCCACCGGGTCCTCCCCCACGGCCAGGCGGCCCGCCTTCCGGGCCAGTCCGATCAGGTGCAGTACGCTATTCATCCTTTGCCCCTTCCTGCATCTGCTCCTCCAGGCCGGCATAGACCTCATCCGGGATCTGGGTGGAAAAGGCCCGCTCCAGCGCCCTGGACTTGCGGGCCCGGGCCAGACAGGCGCTGTCCGGACAGAGATAGGCCCCCCGTCCGGGTTTCTTCCCCTTAAAATCCAGGGAGATCTCATTCTCCGGGGATTTGACCACCCGGATCAGCTCCCGCTTGGGTTTCATCTCCCGGCAGCCCAGACACTGGCGCATGGGGATCTTCTTCGGCATAGGGATTGCCCCCTTTCTCTGGGCGTGGGCGGGGAGAGCTCTCCCCGCCCGCCGCGCTTATTCCTCGCTGTCGCTCTCGGCGCTCTCGTTCTCCAGCACTTCCTCGTCGGCCAGGAAGTCCTCCTCATCCTGAGGCAGTTCCTCCTCCACGGGGGCGCTCTGGGGCTTGATGTCGATCTTATAGCCGGTCAGCTTGGCAGCCAGACGGGCGTTCTGACCCTCCTTGCCGATGGCCAGGGAGAGCTGATCGTCAGGCACAACCACCCGGCAGCTCTTCCCCTCCTCCAGCGTGGTGACGCTGATGACGTCGGCGGGGGAGAGGGCCGCGGCGATGTACTCGGCGGGATCCTCGCTGTACTTGATGATGTCCACCTTTTCGCCGCCCAGCTCTTCCACGATGTTGTTTACGCGCTGACCGCGGGGACCCACGCAGGCGCCGATGGCGTCCACGTTGGGGTCGGCGGACCAGACCGCCAGCTTCGTGCGGGAGCCAGCCTCACGGGCGATGGACTTGACCTCCACCGTGCCGTCATAGATCTCGGGCACTTCCATCTCAAAGAGGCGCTTGACCAGACCGGGATGGGTGCGGGAGAGGAGGACCTGGGGTCCCTTGGTGGAGCGGCGCACTTCCACCACATAGACGCGCAGGCGCATGCCCTCGGTGAGGGGCTCGCCCTTGACCTGCTCACTGACCGCCAGATAGGCCTCGGTGCTCTCGTTGCCGGAGCCGATGCGCAGGCTGGCCGCGCCGGAGCGGGGATCGATGCGGGTGACGAGACCGGTGAGGATCTCATGCTCCTTGGAGTTGAACTCGTCATAGATCATGCCGCGCTCGGCCTCACGCATGCCCTGGATGATGACCTGACGGGCGGTCTGGGCGGCGATCCGGCCAAAGTTGCGGGGCTTGATCTCAATGCGCAGCACGTCGCCCAGCTGCGCCCGGGGCAGCGCGGCCCGGGCCTCCTCCAGGCTCATCTCGGTGCAGGGGTTATCCACCTCTTCCACCACGTCCTTCTTGACGAACATGCGCACGGTGCCCAGCTCTTCGTTGGCGTCCACGGTCACATTATCGCCCACGCCCTCGTGGTCCCGCTTATAGGCCGAGACCAGAGCCTGGGTGATCTTCTCGATCATATAGGCCTTGGGGATGCCCTTCTCCTCTTCGATCATACGGATCGCGGCGAAAAATTCCGTCGCGTCCAGCTCGTTGCTCTTCTGTGCTTTTGCGTTCTTTCTCGTCGCCATTGTTCTTTACTCCTTTAAAAACGCACATACAGGCGGACCTGTGCGATGTCTTTCTTTTCAAATGTGACGGTGCCGTCGCCCTCCTCCAGGGTGACATTGCCGTCGGCATACCCCCGGAGCAGGCCCACATATTCCTTTTTCCCCTCCCAGGCCCGGTAGAGCTTGACCTCTACCTCGCTGCCCAGATAGGCCGCAAAGTGCTCGCTCTTGCGCAGCACCCGGTCGATGCCGGCCGAGCCCACCTCCAGGGTATAGCTCCCCTCGATGGGGTCGGCCTCGTCCAGCGCGTCGGAGAGGGGCCGGGACACGGCCTCACAGTCGTCAATGGAGACGCCGCCTTCCTTATCAATATACACCCGGAGGTACCAGGAACCGGCCTCCTTCACATATTCCACATCCCACAGGGTACACCCCTGCGCCCGGGCGATGGGGGCGGCCAGTTCGGCCACCAGATCCGTTACCTTTGCCATGCGCGCACCTCCAGTTCAATGCCCTCAACAGTAGGTTCCAGAATTTTACATGCCGAATTTTTCTCAAAAAGAAGAGCGGGGCGGACCCCACTCTAACCATAACCTACTCTTACTATCATAGCGATTATACCACAGCGGGGGCGGCGGTGCAAGTGCTTTGCCTCATCTTTTGCCGCTTCTTTTGGCGCAGAACCGCCGTTTTTAGGCTCTGGCGGGGTGGAAAACAAACTTTTTTCGCCTTCGGACATCCTCTTGCCTCTTTGTAACCTTTTTTTGTTGACATAATGAGGATGTTTGATAGAATGGGGTAGAATGGGAAGTTTATCCCCTTGGGATTTGATCTGAATTTTTGATTGGAGGAGGCGCACCTATGACCGAACGCAAGCTGGCCGCGGACGTGATCCTGGAGGTCCGCAAGGCCGTGGTTGGAAAGGACGCGGTGCTTTCCAAAGCCCTGCTGGCCATCCTGGCCCGGGGCCATATTCTGCTGGAGGACATCCCCGGTGTGGGCAAGACCACCATGGCCCTGGCGTTTTCCCGGGCTCTTTCCCTCCGGTATCACCGGGTCCAGTTTACCCCGGACGTCATGCCCTCGGACCTGACGGGCTTTACCATGTTCAACAAGGCCACCGGGCAGATGGAGTACCAGCCGGGGGCGGTGCTGTGCAATCTCTTTCTGGCCGACGAGCTCAACCGGGCCACCAGCCGCACCCAGTCGGCCCTGCTGGAGGCCATGGAGGAGGGGCAGGTCACCGTGGATGGCGTGACCCATCCGGTCCCCCAGCCCTTTCTGGTCATCGCCACCCAGAACCCGGCGGGGGCCTCCGGGACCCAGCTGCTCCCCGACTCCCAGCTGGACCGCTTCATGGTCAAGCTCTCCCTGGGTTATCCCTCTGCGGCCGATGAGACCGAGCTCCTGCGGCGCAAGCAGAACGGAAATCCCCTCTCCCAAGTGGGGCGGGTGGCCACTCTGGAAGAGCTGGAGGCCATGCGCGCCGCTGTAGACCGGGTCTATCTGAGCGACGCGGTGTGCGAGTACATCGTCCGTCTCATCGGCGCGACCCGGGAGCACCCGCTCATCGTTCAGGGGGCCAGCCCCCGGGCCACTCTGGCGGTGGCCGCCATGAGCCGGGCCGCCGCCTTCGTCCGGGGCCGGGACTATGTGACGCCCGACGACGTGCGCCTGGTCTTTGCCGACACCATTTCTCACCGGCTTCTCCTCTCCCCCCGGGGCGAGTCCGGCGAGGTCGGCAGCCCCGTGGAGGCCATCCTCAAAGGGGTCCAGCCCCCTGCCATCCAGTGAGGCCGCCCCCATGCTGCACCGACGAATCGCCTATGGGGCCGCCCTGCTTCTGGCACTGCTGTTCCTGCTGTGCTCCACCGGGTATGCCGCTCTCTTCTTCCTGCTGTTTCTCCTCATCCTCCCGCTCCTCTCCCTGGCGCTGAGTCTGCCCGCCGCTCTGGGCGGTACCCTGGTTCTGACCTGCGCGTCCCCTTCGCTCACCCGCGGCGAGTCGGCCGGATGGATCCTCTCCTGTTCCAGCCACTCCCCCTTCCCGCTCACCCGCTTTCGGGCCCGGGTGGTGCTGGAGGACCCCTTTTCCGCCCAGCGCCTCATCCGGCAGGTGGACATCCGGGAGGGCGCCGGAACCTGGGAACAGGATATCCCCGCCGAACACTGCGGTGCCTGGACCTGCACGGTGTACCGGCCCCGCCTGTGTGACTTTTTGGGGCTCTTCTCCCTGCCCCTCTCCGTGCCCAAGCCGGATACCCGGTATGTGCTCCCCGCACCCATGGAGGCAGGCCCTGTCCCCCAGCTCATCGGGGAGGGCGGACACTCCGTCCAATGGAAGGTCCGCCCCGGTGGCGGGAATACCGAGGACTATGATCTGCGGGAGTACCGCCCCGGGGACCCCATGCGCCTGGTCCACTGGAAGCTCTCCTCCAAGCGGGAGGAGTTGGTGGTCAAGGAGATGCTGGAGCCCTGCCGCCCCACGCTGCTGCTCACCTTTGACCACTTCGGCACACCAGAGGATCTGGACGCCGTTCTGGATCGCCTGCTGGCCATCTCCCGCCTGCTGCTGGAGCAAAATACCCCGCACGTCATCCAGTGGGCCCATCCGGTGAGCGGCGCGGTGGAGAGCTGCCCGGTCACCGATGCCGCCGCCCTCATGGACGCCGTCCAGCGCATCCTGATTCAGCCCGCCCCCCTCCAGGGGCACTCCATTCTGGACGCGGCGGCCCCGCCGCCCGCCGGAGATGGGCCGCCCCGCCGGCTCCATGTGACCCCGACGCTCTGGCAGGAAGGGGGATGGCTGTGAATCGTTCTTCTGCCCCTCGCCCCTCTGCTCTGCGCCTGCTGGCCGATGGGCTGCTGCTGGGTCTGCTTTTGTGGGCGCCGGTGGGCTGGTTCTGCACCGCCTTTTCCTTGCCGGTGGACCCGCTCCTCCTGTACGGGGGCCTGACCCTGCTGACCTTACTCTCTCTCACTATATTCTCCCTCCCCCTGCGCTTTGGGATGCCCCTTTTGTTTCTCTCCTCCCTGCTCTGGGGACAGCTGGTCTGGCGGATCTGGGAGGACCTCTTCGCCGGACAGGCGGCCATCCAGTGCGCCGTGGTCAATACCTATTCCGAGCACTTCCCCGGTCTCTCCCGCCTGGTCCCGGTGATGGAGCGCACCCCCGAGCAGTGGAGCTGGGCGGTGACCCTCACCGTACTCGCCGCTGCCGCGGTCTATGCCGTCTTGCTGGGCCTTCTGGTGGTGCGTCTGCGCTCCTGTTGGGTCAGCGGACTGGCGGTTCTGGTCCCGGTGATCCCCGCCCTTCCGCTGGGCACCCCGCCCATCTTGTGGCTGGTGCTCCTGCTGACCGGCTGGGGCGGACTGCTCCTCAGCGCACGCAGCGCCCGGGAGGACCCCCGAAGGGCGGCGCGCCTCACACTGGCCGCGCTGCCTCTGGTGGGTATCACCCTGAGTCTTCTGACCCTGCTTGTTCCTGCGGCGGACTATCAGCCCCCGGCCTGGGTGGAGGACGGTCGGGACACTCTTTTTCAGACCGTGGGGGACCTGAGCCTCTCCCTCAACTGGACCGGCCCCTTTGGCCGCTCTCTGTTCTCTTCCGCCGGTTCCACCGCCACGGTGGACCTCTCCGCCGCCGGAACCCAGAGCTACGACGGCCATACTGTCCTGCGCATCCGCACCGACTATACCGGAAAGCTCTACCTGCGGGGATACAGTGCGGCCCTCTATCAGGACAACCGCTGGACCCCCCTGGAGGAGGATGCCTATGCCTCCCTCCTCTCGGATGGGGCTGTGGTGGACTCCACCGGGACCTCCTCTGGACTCAATCCTCTCAATTTCCCCGCCCGGGCGGAGGCCGATCTTCCCTATTATGCCTTTGAAGTGGAGCAGGTATCCGCCCCCGGCGGCTGTGTCTACTTCCCCTATCAGATCCTCTCCCGGCCGGAGGAACTGCGGGGGGCCTCCTTTCAGGATGATTCCGGCATAATACGAAGCCCTCTGGTGGGGAAGCACACGGTCTATTTCCGGCCCGGCGCGCTGGAACCGGACGCCGCACCCCCGCTGGAGTGGCAGGATGCCCTGGCCGAACAGGAATACCAGGCATTTGTGCAGCAGCACTACCTCCAGGTCCCCGACGACCTCTTCTATGCCCTCTCCCCCCACGTCTATGCGCTCTCGGACCGGCTCTTCCAGGCTCAGATGTCCTCCTCCCGCTACGCCTTTTACTCTGCTTATGACCCGACCCGCGCCCCTCAGCTGGCGGCTGAACTGGTGGCGGAATACCTGGCTGAACTGGCCGAATACGACCTGGAGACCCCGCCCGTCCCGGACGGCGAGGATTTTACCCTCTATTTTCTCAACGAGAGCCATCGGGGATATTGTATGCACTTCGCCTCTGCCGGCACCCTTCTGCTGCGCTCCCTGGGAATCCCGGCCCGGTATGTAAGCGGCTATGTGACCAACGTCAAAACCCCCGGCTCCCACTCCGTACCCGACCGCGCCGCCCACGCCTGGGTGGAGATCTATCTCTCCGGCTACGGCTGGTATCCGGTGGAGATGACCCCCGGCTATCAGGGCGACGCCCTCCCCTGGAGTCAGGGCGAGAGCGAGGAGCCGGTCTCTACCCCCAGCGCCACGCCCAAGCCCACACCCACACCCAAGCCAAGCGCCGCGCCGGTGCAGACTCCCCGGCCCACCGCTTCCACCCCGCCCGCACAGACACAGGACGACGGTGGGACAGGATCTCTTCCCGGCTGGCTGCTCCCGGTTGGAATCCTTCTGGCGGTGTGTTTCCTCCCCATCCTGATCCGCTATATTACAGGGACCCTCCGGCGGCGCAGACTCCGGCAGGAGGACCCCCACCGGGCCATGGTATCCATTTACCGCTATGCCCGCAGACTCTCCCGCCACGGCGGAACGCTGCCTCCTCTGGTGGAGGAACTGGCCCAAAAGGCGGCCTTCAGCCGGGACGGGGTGACGTTGGAGGAGTGCCGCCTGGCCCGGAAGGCGGCAAGCGCCGAAGCGGAGCGGCTCTACCGCTCCCGCCCCTGGTGGAAACGGCTTCTGCTGCGCTGGTTCTGGTTCCTCTGCTGACGGGATCTTTTCCACCCTTTCACCCCTTTGTGTGCAAAATCGCCGGGCGATCCCAATGGATCGCCCGGCGGCTCCGTTTTCCGCTGCTTCCGTACAGCAGATATTTCTTCTTTTATTCCACATCCTCCGGCAGATAGGCCTCACAGGGCAGGACATCGGACAGCTCCACCAGCACCTGGGAAAAGCCGCCGGTAGGATCGTAGCCCATTCGGGGCGTGTGCAGCCCCGTGGCCTCTGTGTCGTTGGCCACCGGCAGAGAGATGACTGCCCGCAGTCCACGGCGCTCCCCCTGCTCAAAGACCAGAGTCCCTTGATGGCACTCCACCACTTCCCGGGCCAGCTCCACCCCCATCCGGGTCTGGACACCGGAATCTTTCTTCCAGCTGCTCTCCGACTCTATAGATTCGGATCCGGGCAGCGGAGTTTCTCCCCCGCTGTTCCACACGGTCAGACGCACGCTTCGCCCCTCGGTACAAAGCCGCAGCCCGGCCTGGCCGCCGCTGCTGGCGGCATGCAGGGCGTTAGCAATCAGATTCAGAAGCATCCGGCGCAGCAGCAGCGGATCCCCCAGTACGGCGGCCTCCCGGCCGTCCCACTCCCATTGAAAGTCCACGCGGAGCGGGGCAGCAGCCCCCGTTACCTTCTGGCACAGCTCTCGGCAGAGGGGCTCCAGCTCCAGCAGGACCGGATGAAACTCCAGCTTGTCGCCCCGCCGCTCCCGCTGGGCCAGGTCTACATGCTCGGCCAGGCGCAGCAGTCGATAAAGGCTCTGATTCAAAATGGCCATATATTGGTCATAGTGCCGATTTTCCTGCTCCCGGATCACCGGGGCCAGGAGTTGGGAGGCTGCCATCAGGTTCCCCACCTGTTCCCGGAGCTGTTCTGCCAGGAAGCGCTCCAGCTCATCCGCATCCTTACTCAATTTAAAACCTCCCTCGGCCAACGCCTGAAAGTGCTTTCGAACACGCTACTAGGATTACAGGGCAGCATAAGCCTCATACACACGGCCAGTATAGCAAATACTGGCTTCTACAACAAGCTTAAAAGTCGACTTGTGTCGAATTTCGCCCACTTTTGGTCAAACCGCCACGGCTTTTTATGGACAATGACCAGTTTTTTACGTTTGGCCCTTTTCATTTCCCCCCGTGTGGGATATAATAAGGATGCGCGAAGGTACAACAACTACACTTTGTGAAGGAGAGATTCCCATGAGCATCAAAGTTGGCATTAATGGTTTCGGCCGCATCGGCCGTCTCGTGTTCCGCGCCGGCCTCGAGCGTTCTGACATCGAATTCGTTGGCATCAACGATCCTTTTATGAGCCCTGACTACATGGCTTATATGCTGCGTTACGACACCATGCACGGCAAGTTTGAGGGCACCATCGAGTATGATGAGACCTCCATCACCGTCAACGGCAAGAAGGTCAACTTCTACGCCTGCATGGATCCCAAGGACATTCCCTGGGGTGAGATCGGCGCGGAGTACGTGGTGGAGTCCACCGGCCTGTTCCTGACCAAGGAGAAGGCCCAGGCTCACATCGACGCCGGCGCCAAGCACGTCGTTATGTCCGCCCCCTCCAAGGACGACACCCCCATGTTCGTCATGGGCGTCAACCAGGACAAGTACGACTCCAGCATGACCTTTGTCTCCAATGCCTCCTGCACCACCAACTGCCTGGCTCCCATCGCCAAGGTGCTGCATGACAACTGGGGCATCACCGATGGCCTGATGACCACCGTTCACTCCGTGACCGCCACTCAGAAGACCGTGGACGGCCCCTCCAAGAAGGATTGGCGCGGCGGCCGTGCTGCTTCCGGCAACATCATCCCCTCCTCCACCGGCGCTGCCAAGGCCGTGGGCAAGGTTATCCCCGAGCTCAACGGCAAGCTGACCGGTATGTCCATGCGTGTTCCCACTCTGGACGTGTCCGTGGTCGACCTGACCGTCAACCTGGCTAAGCCCGCCAAGTACGAGGAGATCTGCGCCGCCATGAAGAAGGCTTCCGAGGGCGAGCTGAAGGGTGTTCTGGGTTACACCGAGGACGCCGTCGTTTCCTCCGACTTCCTGGGCGACACCCACACCTCCATCTTCGACGCCACCGCCGGCATCGCCCTGACCGATACCTTCGTGAAGGTCGTGTCCTGGTACGACAACGAGATCGGCTACTCCAACAAGGTTCTGGATCTGATCGCTCATATGTACAGCGTGGACCACAAGTAAGCAATTCCTTACGTGTCCTGAAGTCATATGTAAAAATGCCTCCGCTCAGTATGAGCGGAGGCATTTTTTTGCCCTCTTGCGTAAACTCAGCGGACATCCACCCGGTCTACCGCCGTGCAGCGCCCGGTGGCGGTGTCCACGGAAAAGCGGACCGCGTCAATCTTACAGGGCCCTTCCGCCGACTCAAACCGCTGGGGCAGCCCGCCCAAAAAGCGGTTGATGGCCTGATTGGGCCGGATCCCCAGCACGCTGTGGATGGGCCCCGCCATACCCAGGTCGGTGACAAAGCCCGTTCCCTTGGGCAGGATCTGTGTGTCGGCGGTGGGTACGTGGGTGTGAGTCCCCCAGACTGCCTGGACCTGTCCGTCCAGATACCATGCCATGGCCCCCTTCTCACTGGTGGCCTCCGCATGGAAGTCCACCAGAATGATGTCGGCCTCGCCCCGCTTCACCCACCGTTCCGCCACGGTAAAGGGATTGTCAAAGTTGCAGTCCATCTCACACCGCCCGATGAGGTTGAGCACCCCGATCCGCAGGCCTCTGGGGCCCTCATACACGCCCCACCCCCGGCCGGGCACCCGGTTGGTGTAGTTGGCCGGGCGGAGGATGTAGGGATTCTCCTCCAGATAGTCGGCGATCTGGAGCCGGTTCCAGGTGTGGTTGCCCAGGGTGATCACATCGGCTCCCGCGTCAAAGATAGCCTGGGCCTGCCGGGGCAGGATCCCCACGCCCGAGGCATTTTCTCCGTTGACCACCGTGAAGTGGATCTCATGGTCTTTTTTCATGCCGCGCAGACGGCGGGACAGGTATTCCACCCCCGCTTCCCCCACCACGTCGCCAACAGCCAAGATATTCAGGATCATTTCGGTTCCTCCCCATGTGAGATGACCAGCTCGTCATAACCGGTCTCGGGGTCATAGTCCGCCCCAAAGGCCACGCCGGACAGTTCCAGCAGCACCACCTCTGCGGTGGTATTGACGATGCACCCGTCCTTCAGGTGCCCGCCCACGGTGGAGAGGTCCTCCCGGGACAGGGCAATATGCAGATGGGTCCGCTCCTCCGAGAGGGTCCCCATCAGGGAGACGATCTCCAGATGCTCCTCCAGGGTGTGCACGGTTACGCCGGAGGCATCCCGGATCACCGCCCGGCTCACACATCCCACGGCGGAGAGCACCACCGCCGCCCGGATATGCTGTTCTCTGACATAGCGCTCCAACGACTGCCGCAGGTCATCCCCCCGGCGCATCCGAAAGCAGTGGGTTCGCATATGACTCATCCCTTTCCCCCGTTATTTTCCCCATTATACGGGATTTTTGCCCAAGATGCAAAGGCTTTTCCCGGACGCAAAGAGGCGGACGCAGCTGCGTCCGCCTCGGTCTTTTGTTACTGGAACCGGGCCGCCAGGGCAACCCAGCCCTTTTTCTCCCACCGGTCCACGATGGTCAGGCCATTGCGCTCCAGCGCCTCCACTACCTCGTGGGCACGGACGTCGATGATGCCGGAGCACAGGAAGGTCCCGCCCTCCGCCAGAAAACGGTCCACCTTGGCAGAGAGGGGAATGATGACGTCGGCCACGATGTTGGCCAGCACCACCTGATACTTCTTCTCCGCCAGCTCGTTCACCAGTCCCTCGTCGGTGAGCACATCTCCCGCCAGCACATGGTAGCGGTCCTTTCCAATGTCGTTCATGGCCGCATTCTCATAGGCCACGTCCACCGCCTTGGGGTCGATGTCCACCGCCACCGCGTGCTCCGCACCCAGGCGAAGGGCCGCGATGGACAGGATGCCGCTTCCGCAGCCCAGGTCCAGCACCTTGCACCCATCGGTCACATACCGCTCCACGCCCCCCAGGCAGAGCTGGGTGGAGGCGTGAGAGCCGGTGCCGAAGGTGAGGCCGGGGTTCAGATAGAGGGCGGTCTTCCCCGCCGGGACGGGCTCCTCCCGCTCCCACTCGGGGACGATGTAGAGCCGCTCCCCCACCTCCATGGGCTTATAGTACTTCTGCCAGCTGTGGGCCCAGTCATTCTCTCCCAGCGCCGCGGTGGTATAGGGCTTATCGATGCCCTCCATCCACTTCTGGAGCTGCTTGCGCCCATCGGCATCATCCGAGACATAGAACTTGATGCGGCACACGCCCCGCATCTTCTCCTGGAGCTCCTCGTCCACATAGTCCCAGTACTGGCGATTATTCTCCAAAAACTGCTGGAAATCGGCCTCGTCCTCGATGACCAGCCCGGTCACGCCGTTCATGGTCAGCCGGGCGGAGAGATCCTCCAGCTCCTGTGTGGTTGTGTCAATGGCCACTTCCAGCCACTTGATGTCTTCCATATTACCGCTCCGTTCCCATAAAGAAGAGTGCCACCGTACCCGGTCCGGTGTGGGCGCCGATGACGGGGCCGATGTGATTGTAGACCACGTCCTTCACGCCAAAGCGGCGCTTGGCCTCCTCGCCCACCACTTTGGCGTCCTCCAGACAGTCGCTGTGGCTGATAAAGATGACCTGCTCCTGGGGATCGGTGATCCGCTTTCCCATCTCATCCACCAGGTACTTGAGAGAAGCGCTGCGGCCGCGTACCTTCCCCACGTTGATGAGGTGGCCCTCGTTGTCCACATGGATGATGGGCTTGATGTTCAGCATTCCGCCCACAAAGGCTGTGGTGGCGGAAATCCGGCCACCCCGCTTCAGGTGGGCCAGATCGTCCACCGCCACCCAGTGGCAGAGCTTGAGCTTGTTGGCCTCGGCCCAGTCCCGGACCTCCTCCAGGCTCTTGCCCGCCTTCTGAAGGGCAACGGCCTGCCACACCAGAAGTCCCTGTCCCAGGGAGGCACACAGGGTGTCCACGGTGAAGATCTTCCGCTCGGGGTACTTCTCCCGCAGCTCGGCCACCGCAATGGCGGAGGAGTTATAGGTGGTGGAAAGCCCCGAGGAGAAGGCCAGCACCAGCACATCCTCCCCAGCCTGCAGCATGGGTTCCAGCACATCGATGTACTGGGCGACGTTCACGGCAGAGGTGGTGGCCATCTTTCCCTCCCGCAGGCGGCGGTAGAACTCCTCAATGGGCATGGCCCGGCGGTCCGGATGATCCTCATAGGTTTTTTCTTCCATGGTAAAACACAGGGGCAGAACGGTAACACCCAGTTCCTCCACCATGGCCGCGCTCATATCGGCGGCAGAGTCGGTGACAATGCGATAGTTGCTCATGGGAAAACCCTCCTTATCATGGGCCATATATGGCCCTCTTCGCCGGGCAGGCTCACTTCCCGGCGCGTTCCTTCTTCCGGCTGCTCCGCTCCGGCTCCGGCGTATGCTGGGCCAGGATGTCCAGCACCCGCTGACAGGCCAGACGATCCGCATAGCTGCGCAGGGCCAGATCCAGGGCCAGGCGGGGCAGGTCTTCCTCCTCCCCCTCTTCGGGCAGGCTCTGGGCGGTCTCACTCAGCGCAGCGTCCAGCTGCCGGCAGAAGTAGGCATAGAGCTCCTCTGTGGTGCGTTTGCGCTCGGTACCCGCGGCGATGAGACGGTTGGTCTCCTTCACGGAGAGCACCTGCTTGAGCACACAGATAGCAGTCAGATACCCCAGATGGGTGCGGGAATAGCGCTTTCCCTCCGCCCTTGGAAGCAGGCCGTCCTTGATGTAGTTGTTTACCATGGCGGAGGTCAGCAGTTCCCCATCCCCGTAGTGGATGAGCTGCCGTGGCAGATAGGAGACCACCTGATCCATATACAGTCCGATGTCGGGAAAGCTCTCCCAGTCCACCGGCCGCTGCTCCTGCATCCGCGCTTTGAGTTCCTTGAGTTCCTCCATCGAGTATCCTCCTTGCCCGCTTTCTTCCGGAGTATTGTCTTTTATTTTATCACATTTTCCACAGGAAAGCAAAGGGCGCTTTCCCCGCATATTATGCCGCTTTCCGTCACATAACACGACTCACTTTACCTGGAGAAAAAGCCCGGCCCATCTCTCCGGAAGGGCCGGGCGCTGTGTCCTTATCCGTTGGAGCTTACGCTCTCCAGATACTCGTCATAGGTCATCTTCCGGTCGATGAGCTTGCCCTCGGCCGTGAAGTCAAAGATCCGGTTGGCCACGGTCTGCACCAACTGGTGGTCGTGGGAGGAGAAGAGCACATTGCACTTCACCGCCTCCAGACCGTTGTTGACCGCGGTGATGGACTCCAGGTCCAGGTGGTTGGTGGGCTGGTCCAGCAGCAGCACATTGGCCCCAGAGAGCATCATCTTGGAGAGCATGCACCGCACCTTCTCGCCGCCCGAGAGGACCTTCACGCTCTTATACACGTCGTCGCCCGAGAAGAGCATCCGGCCCAGGAAGCCGCGCAGATAGCTCTCGTGGGGGTCGGGGGAGAACTCCCGCAGCCACTCCACCAGGTTCTCGTCGTGCCCCTCGAAGAAGGCGGTGTTGTCCTTGGGGAAGTAGGAGAAGGTGGCGGTCTGGCCCCACTTCACGGTGCCCTCGTCGGGCTCCATCTCGCCAGTGAGGATCTTGAAGAGGGCGGTGTGGGCGTTCTCATTGTCGCCCACGAATGCGATCTTGTCATCGTGCCCCACGATGAAGGAGACCTTGTCCAGCACCTTCACTCCGTCGATGGTCTTGCTCACATCGGTGACAAAGAGGATGTCCTTGCCCACCTCCCGCTCGGGAGAGAAGGCCACCCAGGGATAGCGGCGGGAAGAGGCAGGCATCTCCTCCACGGTGAGCTTGTCCAGGAGCTTGCGCCGGGCCGTGGCCTGCTTGGACTTGGACTTGTTGGCGGAGAAGCGGGCGATAAAGTCCTGCAGTTCCTTGATCTTCTCCTCGTTGCGCTTGTTCTGGTTCTTGATGAGGGCCTGCACCAGCTGGGAGGACTCATACCAGAAGTCGTAGTTGCCCACGTAGAGCTTGATCTTGTTGTAATCGATGTCCACGATGTGGGTACAGATGGTATTGAGGAAGTGGCGGTCATGGGAGACCACGATGACGGTCCCCTCGAAGTCCAGCAGGAAGTCCTCCAGCCAGTTGACCGCGTTGATGTCCAGGTTGTTGGTGGGCTCGTCCAGCAGCAGGATGTCGGGGTTGCCGAAGAGCGCCTGGGCCAGCAGGACCTTCACCTTGAGGCGGGCGTCCAGGGTGGCCATGTCGTTGTAGTGGAGCTCGGTGCCGATGCCCAGTCCCTGGAGGATGCGGGAGGCGTCGCTCTCGGCCTCCCAGCCGCCCAGCTCGGCATACTCCTCCTCCAGCTCACAGGCGCGGATGCCGTCCTCCTCGGTCATCTCCTCCTTGGCATAGAGGGCTTCCTTCTCCTTGCCGATGTCATAGAGGCGCTGGTTGCCCATGATGACGGTGTCCATAACATTGTAGGCGTCATAGGCGTTCTGGTTCTGCTTGAGGACCGACATGCGGGTCTTGGGCAGGATGGAGACCTCACCCTTGGTGGGCTCCAGCTCGCCGGAGAGGATCTTCAGGAAGGTGGACTTGCCCGCGCCGTTGGCGCCGATGATGCCATAGCAGTTCCCCTTGGTGAACTGAAGATCCACATGGCTGAACAGGGGCTGACCGCTGTACTGAAGGGTCAAATCAGAAACGGTGATCATTGTTTCGCTCCTTATCTGTCACAAAAAGTAATCATAATCTTGTCTATGATACCATATCCCATGCCAAAATGGTAGAGAAAAAAGGACGAAAGAGACGGTTCTTTCCCTGTCCTTTTCCACATCCGCGCAAAAACAGGCCCGGAGGCAAAACCTCCGGGCCAATGCAGCAGTTTTTACTTTTCCACGGTGGACAGAGCAAAGGTAATGTGACCGGTGGGCTTGTTAATCATCGTACCACCGCGGGTGAACTCAAAGGTATAAGTGCCGTCTCCGTTATCCGTGAATTCGTTGGAACCGTCAGAGCAGTTCAGAACCAGGGTCTTGCCGTCCGCCACCTGAACCGTAAAGGTGATCGTCTTTTCCCCCCAGAGATAATCACTATAGGACATCCGGATGGTCTCGTTCACGTCGACATTTACGCCCTCGCGCTTGTCCTCGATTCCATAAGTGACAGAGAGCACCCCGTCGTCCTTGCTCTCATAGGTAAAATAGGCATGGTCTTCTTCAAAAACCGCTTCCTTTTTGACCAGGTCAATCGCAGCGCCATCCACGCCGACGGTTACGTCATGGTCGCCGCCGATCATCTTGTAGCCGCTCAGACGGTTATTCTCCGCCAGCCACGCCTCGTTGATGGTCGTGCCATAGGGGACCATTACATTGTCAGTTTTGCTCTCCAGCGTGCCGCCATTGACTCCATTGTTGTTGTTCACATAGTAGTTAATGGTAACAGGATATTCATTCACCGTAAACTCGGGGGTCACCGTGATATTCTTGTTCTCATCGGCATACTTCAGCATATCAGCAGTGAATGTATCGGGCATCGCAGTTGTTTCATCCAGCATCCAGCGGCTGAAGGTATACCCCTCTTTTTCGGGAACAATGCTGGTGAACAGCGGCTCGTCCAGCGCGGCGGTGATGAAGCCCAGCTCGTTTCCATCCTCATTCGCGAAGGTGATCGTATACATGGTCTTGTCAGTCACCAGATCGAAGGAGACATCCTTCCCATAGCACCAGGCCTCAGCGCCCTTATCGGTGAAGGAGAAGGTATAGGTGTTGCCACCGTCATACCGGAAATCGTCCTCCACCACATTGGTGCCGCTCAGGCCCACCAGCTCATAGCCGGGCTCGGTGGTGACGGTGAAGGTGGTCACATTGGTGTAGCTGTCCCGCCACACGATGGTACCGGTCTGGGTGGTAATGGTCTGACCAGCCTCTACCGTACCGCTGAAGGTACCGTTGGTGTCGGACGCCTCCACTTTAGCGATACCGCCGTTGTCCCCTCCATAGGTGAAATTATAGTTGGCGGGGGCTCCATCCTTCCAGCTCAGGGCAGATGCGGCAGGCGCCATGACCGCCACAGCCAGAGTCAGGGCCGCAGCCCGCTTGATTGTCTGTTTCTTCATTGCGTTTCTCTCCTTTTGTCAATTGATCCCCGGCCGCCTCCCAGGTATGGCTGGCCGGGCGTTTGAAGTATGGCACACAGCGGTTACAAGTCGGTTACATTATTGAAGTTTTATGTGAATTTATATTATTTTCCGTTTCTGACATTTTTTCTCCCGCAGACTCTTCTATATTTGTCTAATTTCCCATCTAGCATCGCGCTTCCGGATAGGATCTGCTTATCCGAAAAACGTCTTTCTTTTTACACTGCAGCTCATATTCTGCTATAATAAATAAAAACTCCCTGTTATCCATTCTGTTCTCTGATAAGGAGGCCCCTCTATGAGCCTGTTCCGCTGCCCCATCTGCTCCGCTCCGCTCACCCGTGGGGAGCGTACCTATACCTGTCCCAACGGCCACAGCTACGACATTTCCAAGGAGGGCTATGTCCATCTCCTGCCCCCCAACCAAATGCACTCCAAGGCCCCCGGAGATGACAAGGCCATGGTGGCCGCCCGCAACCGCTTTCTCTCGGCGGGATACTACCAGCCGCTGCGTACCGCCCTGGAGGAGCTGGCCCTCCGCTACGCCCCGTCCCCCTGCGCCGTGGTGGACTCGGGCTGTGGGGAGGGGTACTACACTGCCGGAATCGCCCAGGCCCTGCGGGAGGCGGGCCGTTCCCCCGCAGTGGCCGGGATCGACATCTCCAAATTTGCCCTCCGGTGGGCCGCCAAACGGGACCGTGAGACCGAATTCGCCGTAGGCTCCGCCTACCGCCTGCCGGTGCCGGACGGCTGCGCCCATCTGCTGGTCAACTGCTTTTCCCCTCTGGCCGCGGAGGAGTTCCACCGGGTCCTGAAGCCCGGCGGCGTGTTCCTCTATGTGGTGCCCGCGCCAGAGCACCTGTGGGAGCTCAAGGAGGTCCTCTACGACACGCCCTACCCCAACCCGGATGAGACCATCCCCTACGAGGGCTTTCAGATCCTGGAGGTGGTCCCGGTGGAGACCATGCTCCATATCGAAAATCCGGAGGATCTCCAGGCCCTTTTCCAGATGACTCCCTACTGCTGGAAGACCCCAAAGGCCGGGGTGGAGCGGCTCCGCGCGCTGTCCCAGCTGGAGGTCCGCGCCGGCTTCCGCATCCACGTGTTCCGCCGGGATATGGCATAAAAAAGATTGGCGCGGCCCATGGGCCGCGCCGCAGTCTGTCAATAAAGTGTATTTCTGTGATTTATGCTGCAAGAGCCTCGCAGAGTTCCGCCGTCCGCAGACGGCGGAAGAGGGTCCAATCGTGTTTTCCGGCGGCGTGTACGTCGGGAAACACTCCTCTCAGGCCGCAAGTGTGCGAGCGCAAGCGAGTGCGCGCCGCGGCCTGCATCCCCCTCTCAAAAATGCTTGCATTTTTGAGAAATTTATAGCAGGATAACCCCCGCGTCCTGGCACGCCGCGATGGTCTCTCCGTCCCACACGCTCGCCTGCACCTCGCCGATATGGGCCTTGCCCAGGAGCAGCATGCACAGACGGGACTGGCCAATGCCGCCGCCGATGGTCAGAGGAAGCTTGCCCTCCAGCAGGAGCTTGTGGAAAGTGAGGGAGCGCCGCTCATCGCAGCCGGCGGTGGTGAGCTGCTGGTCCAGCACCTCGGGGCTCACCCGGATGCCCATGGAGGAGACCTCAAAGGCCTTCTGCAGCACCGGGTTCCACAGCAGAATGTCGCCGTTGAGGTTCCAGTCGTCATAGTCGGGAGCACGGCCGTCGTGGGGCTTACCCGACTTGAGCGCGCCGCCGATCTGCATGAGGAAGGTGGTGGGATGATCCTTCACCCAGGCGTTCTCCCGCTCCTTGGGGGAGAGGTTGGGCCAGCGGTCCTCCAGCTCCTGGGTTGTGACAAAGCTCACCTCCGGGCACAGGGCAGGCAGCGCAGTGAGCCGGGGGTAGACCGAGCGCAGGGTGGTCTGGGTCTCACACATGGCCTTGACGATGGTGCGTACGGTCTGCTTCAGATACTCCACGTTCCGGTCCCGGGGAGCGATGACCTTCTCCCAGTCCCACTGATCCACATAGACCGAGTGCAGGTTATCCAGCTCTTCGTCCCGCCGGATGGCGTTCATGTCGGTGTAGAGTCCCTCTCCCACCGAGAACTGATACCGGTAGAGGGCCATACGCTTCCACTTGGCCAGAGAGTGGACCACCTGGGCGTCCCGGCCCGCGGAGGGGATGTCAAAGGTGACGGCCCGCTCCACACCGTTCAGGTCGTCGTTCAGGCCGGTGGCCGCCTCGACAAACAGTGGGGCGGAGACCCGCATCAGATTGAGCGCGCCTCCCAGTGCGTCCTCAAAAAAGCGCTTGAGAAGGCCGATGGCCTTCTGGGTATCATACAGGTTGAGGCAGGGAGCATAGCCCGCCGGGATGACGGTCTTTTCCATACGAACATCTCCTTTTATCCATCGGGACACGGGATACCATCCTACGTTTCTCGATTTAATATACTAACGCATTATAACCCACAGCACCCCACCTTGCAAGAGTGGACACAGGAAATTGCAGCAAACTTTTTCCCCACTCCCCGCGTCTAATCGATAGTTACACAAAACCAGAAGGGAAGTAGAAAATGCCGCGCAGAGGTCACACATATCGCTCGTACGCACCCAGATGCCTGGGGGCGTTGGCTTTGTGCGCCTTTTTTCTGACCCTTGCCGGGAGTTTTGCGGTGGTTTCCCGCACGCTGGCCGCTGCGGCCTCCCACCCTTCTCCCCCGTATGACAGCCGGCCAACTCCTGCGGCGGCCCCCTCGCCCTCTCTTTCCGCCCCGCCGACTGCTTCGGCCCCGCCTGCCACACTCCCGCCGGTCCCTTCCCCCACGGCCACCCCTGCGCCCCCCGCCTATGACTATGCCGTGCCGGTACCGGCCTCCCAGGCTGTTTCTCTGGACTGGTTTTCCGATGCCGCCTTTCTGGGAGATTCCCGGACCGAGGGCCTGCTTCTCTATACCAAGGTGCGGCCGGCCGGCCGCCTGGCCTATCGGGGCATGAACCTCCAGACGGCCCGGAGCAAAGCCTTCCTTCCCAGCCATGGGAAGCGCCTGAGCGCGTTGGAGGCCCTTCAGGAGCAGCGCTTTTCCAAGCTCTATCTGGGCCTTGGTCTCAACGATCTGGGCTGGCGCAGTCCGGAGGGGTTTTACCTCCAGTATGCCCAGCTGATCGATCAGATCCGGCAGCTCCAGCCACAGGCCCAGATCTATCTTCAGACCCTGCTCCCGGTGACCAGCCGGAAATCAAACGAAGGCATTTTCACCAACGCAAAAATCACCGCTTATAACCAGAAGCTTCAGCTTCTGGCCCAGCAGAAGGAGCTCTTTCTGCTGGATATCTGGTCCCAGTTTGCCGATGCATCCGGTACGCTGCCCGCCCAGGAGAGCAGCGACGGGATCCATCTCTTCCCCAACGCCTATGAGAAATGGCTCTCCTACCTCCAGACCCACACCGTAGCCTTCGATAGCGGGAAGGAGGGAGCGCCATGAGTTCCGCTTTGGATCGCCGCGCCGTTCTCACCGAGTATATCCTGGCCCATCAGGCCGACTTCTACCGTCTGGCCTACAGCTATGTCAAGGATCGGGATGCCGCATTGGATGTGGTGCAGGAGAGTATCGTCAAAGCCCTCAGCAAGGCCGACTCCCTGCGGGAGCCCGCCTATGTCAAAACCTGGTTCTACCGCATTCTGGTCAATGAGAGCATCACCTGGTTCCGCCAGGGGAAGCGGTTGGTCCCGCTGGAGGATCAGTTGGAACAGGAAGCCGCACCCGAATGCGATCCCGGTGCCCGGCTGGATCTTTACGACGCCATAGAAAAGCTCAGCGAAAAGGAGCGGACGGTCATCCGCCTGCGCTTTTTTGAAGATCTGAAGCTGGAGGAGATCGCCCGGGTCACCGGTGCAAATCTCAACACGGTCAAGTCCCGGCTCTACAAGGGACTCAAACATCTGAAAGAATGGACCGAGGAGGATGATATGGATGCATGAGCATTGGAAGGAAGCCAAGGAGCGCTACGAGGCCATTGAGATCCCGGAAGACCTCTCCTTTGCGACGGAGTCTGCGGTACGCCGGGGCAATCGCCGGTATCTGCGCCGCCGGACCCTTCGGAGGGGATGGGGCGCCGGTCTGGCCACCTGCGCCTGCTTCTGCCTGCTGGTCAACGGCAGCCCTGCCTTTGCCAGCGCCGTGTCCTCTCTCCCTGTTCTGGGAGACCTGGCCCGGATCGTCACGGTGGAGCAGTATCAGATCAACGACCGGGAACATCTCATTGATGTCCGTCTCCCCGCACTGACTGACACCGGCAATACCGATCTGGAACAGCGCATCAATACCGAGATCCGCACCCGCATTGACCAGGTCCTGGCGGAGGCGGAGGAGCGTGCCCGGGAGGCCCGGGACGCCTTTGTGGACACCGGCGGCCGGGCCGAGGATTTTACCCCCATTATCATCGATGTGGACTATGAGGTAAAATGCTCCAACCAGCAGTATCTGTCCTTCGTGATCTACAAGACGGAAACCCTGGCCAGTGCCTATACGGAGATCTATACCTACAACCTGGATCTGACTACCGGGACCGAGCTCACCCTTCCCGGTCTTCTGGGCCCTGACTGGAAGGAACGGTGTGACCAAGTGATCCGCGACGAGATGGCCCGCCGCACCGCGGAGGAGGATGCGGTCTATTTCACCCAGGATCAGGGCGGCTTCTCCGGCGTGACCGACGACCAGGCCTTCTATCTGGATGCCGACGGAAATCCGGTCCTCTTCTTTGAGAAATATGAGATTGCCCCCGGTTATATGGGGATCCAGTCCTTCTCCGTTCCCCTCCCCTAAACGGATCTGCTCCGGGCCGGCACAGGCCGGTCCGGAGCAGGCAAAAAAAATCCAAAGTTTTTTGAAAAAACCAGTTGACAAATGGAAGGTTTTCGTCTATACTAAGTCCTGCCCTGTTTCGAGGGGCTGCTGAAAAGGCGGTATAGCTCAGTTGGCTAGAGCATGCGGTTCATACCCGCAGTGTCCCCGGTTCGAATCCAGGTACCGCTACCACAGGTCTGTTTCAGACCTTCGCTTGGCGCGTTGGTCAAGCGGTTAAGACACCGCCCTTTCACGGCGGTAACACGGGTTCGATTCCCGTACGCGTCACCACGACGGGAGAGGAATCGCTCCCGCCAATTGGAGGCTTAGCTCAGCTGGTTAGAGCGCCTGCTTCACACGCAGGAGGTCACTGGTTCGAGTCCAGTAGTCTCCACCATGAATGTCCCAGGACCACACGGTTCTGGGACATTTTCTTTTATCCGCCGAGGAAAGGGGCCTGACTGACATGAAGTGGAACACAGAGGCATTGGACCGTTTTCTGGAAGAAAAAATCGCCGAGCGCAAGCTCCCCGGTGTGGCGGTCTGTATCCGCGGGCCGGAGGGCGTACTCTTCTCCAAGGGTTACGGCCACCGGG
The DNA here is from genome assembly GCF_014288125.1 of Pseudoflavonifractor hominis. NCBI lineage: Bacteria > Bacillati > Bacillota > Clostridia > Eubacteriales > Oscillospiraceae > Pseudoflavonifractor > Pseudoflavonifractor hominis. The sequence goes on from NZ_JACOPR010000002.1 coordinate 203,608, forward strand.
ACGGAGCGGGTCTCCTCCCCGTGGACGGCGACACCATCTTCGGCGTGGCCTCCATGAGCAAATCCATGACCGCTCTGGCCCTGGCCATGCTGGAGGAGGAGGGGAAGCTCTCTCTGGAGGACCCGGTGGTCCGCTATTTCCCCACCTTCCAGGTGCCCGGCAACGCCCGGGATGAGGTGACCCTCCGGCACCTGGCCATGCACACCTCCGGCATCCCCCCCATGGAGCCGCTGGAGTGGTCCATTGCCATGAATACCCCCGGCCGCGACAGCAAGTGGGCCCGCGCCCTCCAGGCCTCGGCCCCCAATGCCATGTCCACCATCCAGGAGGTCATCGACTACATCGCCCAGGGCCGCTACCCCACCCTGGGCGCGCCGGGTGAGATCATGAGCTACTCCAACGAGGGCTATGCCATCCTCTCCTATGTGGTGGACCAGGCCGCCGGTATCCCGCTGGAGCAGTTTTTGCAGGAGCGGGTCTTCCGCCCCCTGGGCATGGAGCGCTCGGTGATGGACATCGCGGGCGAGGAGGCCAAGGTCCTGGCCAAGGGAAACATCTCCGCCCTCTTTGACCTGGATGACGATGGCCAGCTCTACTGGGATGAGGTGTGGTCCGCCCTGCCTCCCTTCCGGGGGAGCGCCTGTGTCCGCTCCACTGCCCACGACATGGCCCGGTATTATCAGTGCCTCTCCAACGGCGGCGTGTTGGACGGGGTGCAGTGCCTCCCCGCCGGGGCGGTGGAGAAGCTGGCCGGACCGGCCTTCCCCACCCAGGAGAAGGCCTTCTACTGCCTGGGCCTCAACAAGCGCCTTCTGGACGGGCATGTGTACTGCGAGCACTCAGGCGGCCTCCATGGGGTCTCCTCCGAGGGCGGCTACCTGCAAGGGGAGAACTACGGCTTTGCGGTGCTGTGCAACCAGGGTGAGGTGGATGTGACCGACTTCCTGTGGGCCCTCTACAACGCGGTGACCGGCCGGCCGCTGGAGGCCGACCACCGCTGGCTCCACCCCGCCGGCGGGACCTTCTCCCAGCCAGAGCTCCTCACCGGGCACTATGTCTGCCATGAGGGAGTGCCGGTCCACTGGACGATCTCCTGCCAGGACGGAGCACTCTCGGTGGACCAGGACGGAGCCAAGCGCCGGCTGCTCTGGTGCGGCGGCACCTGGTTCCAGCAGCTGGATGAAGAGGGTCAGGTAGTGGGCCGCTGCCGCTTCCACATTCGCAACGGACAGGCCTGGGGCGTCCAGGTCTACACCCGCGTCTACCAGCGGGAAGATTATGAAAAGGAGACTCAGCCGTGAGAGAACCAAAACAATCCGCGCCCCTGACCTGGACCGTGGAGGAGGACGGTGTCCTGCTCCCCTTCCTGCTCTCCCATGTGAAGGGCAAGTCCCGCAACAACATCAAATCCATGCTCTCCTCCGGACAGTTCCGGGTGAACGGAAAGGTATTCACCCGCTTTGACCACCCTCTGGCTCCCGGCGACCGGGTGAGTCTCGCCCCCAAGCAGGCCCGGGAGGAGGTTCCCGCCCTCCCCTTCCCGGTGCTCTATGAGGACAAGGACATCATCGTCATTGACAAGCCCGCCGGACTCCTCACCATCGCCAACGAGAAGGAAAAGATCCGCACCGCCTACCACATCCTCACCGACTACATGCGGGAAAAGGAGAAGAACGGCCGGGTCTTTATCGTCCACCGCCTGGACCGGGACACCTCCGGCGTGGTGCTCTTTGCCAAAAACGAGGAGACCAAGCTGGCCTTCCAGGAGGACTGGGAGGGCCGGGTCCGCCGCCGTGGCTACCGTGCCCTGGTGGAGGGGGTGCCCGACGAGTCCGAGGGACGCATCCGCTCCTATCTGCGGGAGACCCGCACCCATCTGGTCTACTCCGGCGCGCCGGGGCGGGACGCCAAGGAGGCTATTACCCGCTACCGGGTCCTCTGCTCCGGGGGCGGCTATGCCCTTTTGGAGGTGGACCTGGAGACCGGGCGCAAGAACCAGATCCGCGTCCACATGTCCGACCTGGGCCATCCCATCGCCGGAGACCGGCAGTATGGGGCCCAGAGCCGCCCGCTGGGCCGTCTGTGCCTCCACGCCCATGAACTCACCCTGGTGGACCCCCGCACCGGCGAGGAGCGCACCTTCTCCGCCAAAGAGCCGGCCGCTTTCCGCCGTCTATGCCGGGGTGGAAGCGGGGAGGGCCGGAGATGAGTCCTGCCATCCGCCTGGAGCCCCTCACCCCGGCCGACGGGCCCTACTTCTATGAGCTGGGCTCCGATCCCCAGGTGGCTCGGTACATGCGCTTCTCTCCCCTCACCGATCCCGCCCAGGGGGACGAGCTGGCCCAGTCCTACACCACGGGGGGCAACCTGGCCTGGCGCATTGTGGATGCTGTGAGCGGCCGCTCCGCGGGGGTGGCCGCCCTCAAACTGGGGGACCATGAGGACACCCGCCGCTCGGTCTCCCTCTTCCTGGCCCGGGACGCCTGGGGACAGGGATACGGCGCGGCCGCCGTGCGCGCCCTCCAGGCGCAGGCGGTGGAGCTTGGCTTTTCCACACTGGCGGGATTCATTGTGGAAGAAAACACCGCCTCCCGCCTTCTGGCTGAGAAATGCAGCTTCACCCTGGAGGAAATACTCCACTTTCCCCACATCAAGCCGGGGCTGTGTCTCTACGGCTGGAGGGCTTGACAGCCGCCCCGTTCGGGAGTATACTGACACACCGAGGGAATGAAGTTCTCCCTGGCCCGTCCGTCGGGTAAAACCGCCATTACGGCTGATGACTTCTGCCAAGCGCAGGAGGCATCAGCCTTTTTTTGCGCTCCAAATTCTGGAAAGGACGGTATTCTCATGCTGACAAGTCTCGCGCTCATCCTGCTTCTGGGGTTCTTCGGCTCGGCCGTGGCCCAGAAGCTCCACCTGCCCGGTCTGCTGGGCATGCTCCTGGTGGGCATCCTGCTGGGGCCCTCCCAGCTGAACCTGCTCTCCCCCTCTATGCTCTCCATTTCTGCCGATCTGCGGCAGCTGGCCCTCATCATCATTCTCACCCGGGCGGGCCTCTCCCTGGATCTGGCCGATCTGAAACGGGTGGGCCGTCCCGCCCTTCTCATGTGCTTTGTCCCTGCCTGCTTTGAGATCTTCGGCATGGTGCTGCTGGCTCCCCGGCTGCTGGGTATCTCCACGCTGGACGCGGCCATCATGGGCGCGGTGGTAGCCGCCGTATCCCCGGCGGTCATCGTTCCCCGGATGATCCGCCTGATGGACGAGGGCTGGGGCGCGGAAAAGAGCATCCCCCAGCTGATTCTGGCCGGCGCTTCGGTGGATGATGTCTTCGTCATCGTGCTCTTCACCGCCTTTACCGGTATGGCACAGGGCGGCAGCTTCTCCCCCGTCGCGCTCCTCTCCGTGCCGGTCTCCATCGTGCTGGGGCTGGCCGCCGGGCTAGGACTGGGCACCGGGCTGGCCCGCTGGCTGGACCGCCCCGCCCTGCGCCTGCCGGTGCAGGTGCTGCTCCTGCTGTCCCTGGCCTTCCTGCTGGTAGAGGGCGAAAATCGACTGGAAGGGCTCATCCCCTTCTCCGGCCTTCTGGCCGTCATGGGGACCGGTATCGGCCTCCAGCGCCGTTCCAAGGCGTGCGCCAAGGCCCTCTCGGGCGCTTTTTCCACCCTCTGGGTGGGGGCCGAGGTCATCCTGTTCGTCCTGGTGGGCGCCGAGGTGGACGTCCGCTATGCCGCCGCGGCCGGCGCTATGGCGGTGATCACCGTTCTGGGCGCCCTGTGCTTCCGGGCGGTGGGGGTCTGTGTGTGCCTGCTGGGGTCCGGCTTCTCGCTCCGTGAGAAGCTCTTCTGTATTCTCTCCTACCTGCCCAAGGCCACGGTCCAGGCCGCCATTGGAGGCGTACCGCTGGCCATGGGTCTGGGCTGCGGGGAAATCGTGCTCACCGTGGCGGTCATCGCCATCCTGGTCACCGCCCCTCTGGGCGCGCTGGGAATCGAGCTGAGCTACCGCACCCTGCTCTCCCGGGAGGTCACTTCCACCGCACCGGAGGAGCTCCCGCCCGAGCCTACTCTGTGAGATAGACTCCACAGGAATAAAAAAGTCCGGCGCCGCATATGCGGCGCCGGACTTTTTCGTATCGTCAGGAATTGCGCTCGTAGAGCTTCAAAAGACCGATCAGGAGCAGGTTCTCGTCATAGTGGATCTCATGCTTGCAGAAGGGGAGCACCACGCCCATGAGGCCGCCGGTGGCCACCACGGTCACCTTCTCGCCCAGCTCTTCCTCCACCCGGTCCACCAGTCCGTCCAGCATGGCGGCGTTGGAGTAAATGGCGCCTGCCTTCATGCAGTCCACGGTGTTTTTGCCGATGAGGTGCTCGGGCGGCTCCTCCAGATTGATGAAGGGGAGCTGTGCGGCCCGCCCGGAGAGTGCGTCCATCGAGAGGCGCAGCCCCGGGATGATCACACCGCCGATGTAGCTGCCCTCCCGGTCCAGCACCGACATGGTGGTGGCCGTTCCCATGTCAAAGATGACCAGCGGGGGCTGATAGAGGGAGAGGGCGGCCGCCGCATCCACCAGCAGATCGGCGCCCACCTGCCCGGGAATGTCCATCTTGATCTGGATGCCGCCCAGGTCCAGACGGTTGCTCACCACCAGGAAGGTCTTGCCGGTCAGGCGTTCCATGGCCTTGCCCAGCACATAGCGGAGCTCCGGCACCACGCTGGAGATGATTCCGCCCTCCACGCCGGAGAGATCCACCTCTTTCTCCGCCAGCAGTCCCCGGAGCAGGAGGACGTATTCGTCCACCGTCTTGTTTCGGTCGCTCTGCATCCGCAGACTAAAGCGGAGGGTGCTTCCTTCAAAGCCGCCGACCACCGTATTGGTATTGCCCACATCCAGTGCCAAGATCATGTATCCCGTTCTCCTTCTCTCTTACATCGTATCCCGCTTCAGGGTCTTCTGCAGGGGCAGCGCCACGGCGGGCACCAGTACGGCGGCAGCCACCGCCTCAGGCACACCGTTGACGGCCACCACGCCCATGATGACGCCGATCACTTCATTGACCGGCAGATTATAGGCCGTGGCATAGGCCTGACGGAACACCAGACCGATGGTACCCATGACCAGGATGGTATTGGTAAAGGCGCCCGCTACCGCGGCCACCGCCGCCTCCACGGTGCGCGCCCCCGCCTTGCGGCCCAGCAGCTTATGCAGCAGGGTATAGACGCCCCAGGCCACCGGCCCGATGAGCATCCGGGGCACCATGGAGATAAAAAGGGCCCACACGCTTCCGTGCTGGGTACCGGGCACCGGAATGAGGGGCGAAAACGCAAAGGACAGCACGCCGGGCACCATGGTATTCTTCACCAGGCTGGTCAGGCCAAACACGGCGCCCAGGAAGGCGCCCTGCCGGGGCCCCAGTACAATGGCCCCGATGATGACCGGGACATGGAGAATGGTGGCCTTGATGAGAGGCAGGTCGATGAGCCCGATGGGGGTTGCGGCCATGAGCAGGACGATGGCGGTAAACAGGGCGAGTACCACCATGTCCCTCACCGCTGCACTGCGGGCCGTGCGGTTGGGAGCTGCTTGCATACGTACATTCAATTGTAAAACCTCCTGCTGCCGTTCTCCTCCTGGGGAGATACAGCGCAAATTTTGTTGTGCCCGGGGCTCCTCTGTTCTCTCCTGCCGTCCCATGTCGGGTACAGCGGATCGTTTTGGCCCAAGGCGGTTCCCATTATAGCCAATCCAGAGGCAAAATGCAAGGAATCTGCCCAAATTTATACCAGACCGTTTACACTTTGCCCGGCATTTGCTATACTATCCGGGAAGAATGGCCCTCCCGGGCAGAATCGAGGAATTCCCATGCTGAAAGGAAAAACCGTGCTGCTGGGCGTCACGGGCGGCATCGCCTGCTATAAGGCCGCGGCCCTGGCCTCCGCCCTGGTCAAGCAGCACTGCAACGTACATGTCATCATGACGAAGAACGCCACGGAGTTCATTGGCCCGCTGACCTTTGAGCATCTGACGGGCAACCGCACCGTCACCGACACCTTTGACCGCAACCACACCTATCAGGTGGAGCATGTGGCTCTGGCTGACCAGGCCGACCTGGTCCTCATCGCTCCCGCCACCGCCAATGTGCTGGCCAAGCTGGCCCACGGCATTGCCGACGACATGCTCACCACCACCGTGCTGGCCTGCGACTGTCCCAAGATTGCCGCTCCGGCCATGAACACCCGGATGTATGAAAATCCCGTGACCCAGGACAATCTGGAGACTCTGCGCCGCTACGGCTGGGAGGTCCTCACCCCCGCCGCCGGACGTCTGGCCTGCGGCGCGGTGGGCCTTGGGAAGATGCCCGAGCCCGAGGACCTGCTGGAGAGCGTCCTCCACGCGCTGGTCCACCCCAGAGATATGAAGGGCCTGCGTCTGCTGGTCACCGCCGGCCCCACCCAGGAGAGTCTGGACCCGGTGCGCTACCTCACCAACCACTCCACCGGCACCATGGGCTATGCCATTGCCCGGGCCGCCGCCGCCCGGGGCGCCCAGGTCACACTGGTCTCCGGCCCCACCGCGCTGAAGCCCCCGGCCTATGTGGAGACGGTGGACATCACCTCTGCCCAGGAGATGTTTGAGGCGGTCACCCTCCGCGCCGGCACTCAGGACATCATCATCAAGGCCGCCGCCGTGGCCGACTACCGCCCTGCGGTCGTGTCCGGGGACAAGATCAAAAAGTCGGCGGACGGCAGCGATCTCAACCTGGCGCTGGAGCGCACCCAGGACATCCTGGGCTGGCTGGGAGAGCACAAGGCCCCCGGTCAGTTCCTCTGCGGCTTTTCCATGGAGACCCGGGACATGGTGGAAAACTCCCGCAAAAAGCTGGTCAAGAAGCACCTGGATCTGATCGTGGCCAACAACCTCAAAGAGGAGGGGGCCGGATTCGGCGGCTCCACCAACCGGGTCACCCTGCTCTCGCAGGAGGGAGAGAAGGCCCTGCCCCTGCTCTCCAAGGACCAGGTGGCCCACGCCCTGCTGGACGAGATCCTGACCATGCGCGGCAGATAACCTTCCGCACGGTTTGCAGCGATACAAAACCCCCGCCCCGGGATTTCCGGGGCGGGGGTTTTCTTGTGATATAGTCGTCTCGCTCAGCACAGCTTGGCGCCGGCGGGGATCTTGTCGTCCAGCATAATGAGGTTCAGGCGCTCCTCACCGCGCTCGGTGTGGACAGCGGAGAGCAGCATACCCTGGCTCTCCTGACCCATCATCTTGCGGGGCGGCAAATTCACGATGGCGGCCAGGGTCTTCCCGATAAGCTCCTCGGGCTTGTACCACATGGCGATGCCGGAAAGGATCTGCCGGTCGGTGCCGGTGCCGTCGTCCAGCGTGAACTTGAGGAGTTTGTTGCTCTTCTTCACCGCCTGGCAGTCCTTTACCTTGACCACCCGCAAGTCGTTCTTGCAGAAGCTGTCAAAGTCCACCGTCTCCTCCAGCAGGGGCTCGGTCTCCAGCGGGGGCAGCGCGGCACGCTTGGCCTCCTCCGCGGCCTTCTCCAGCTCGGCCAGCTCCTTCTGGATGTCGATGCGGGGGAAGAGGTTCTCACCCCGCTCCACCCGCACATTTGCGGGGAGGGAGCCCCACTTGCCGGCACTCTCCCAGGTGGTGCATGCAGCGCAGGCGCCGATCTGCCCAAAGAGCTTGGTGCAGGAGTCGGGCATGAAGGGGCTGAGGAGCACGCCGGAAATGCGCAGGCACTCCAGCAGGTTATACATGACCCGGGCCAGGCGGGGCCGGTTGGCCTCGTCCTTGGCCAGCACCCAGGGCGCGGTCTCGTCAATATACTTGTTGGCCCGGGCGATGAGCTTGAAGACCTCGGCCAAAGCATCCTGGAAGGCATAACGCTCCATGGCCTGCTCGTACCGGTCCCGCAGCGTGGAGGCCATGGAGACGATCTCGTCGTCCAGGGCGTCGCCGGTCTGCTCCTCGGGGAGCTGACCGTTCTCAAAGTACTTGCCCACCATGGACACGGTGCGGCTGAGGAGGTTGCCCAGGTCGTTGGCCAGGTCCACATTGATGGTGTTGATGAGGGACTCGTTGGAGAAGTTGCCGTCGGTGCCGAAGGGGAAGGTCCGCAGCAGGAAGAAGCGCAGGGCGTCCACTCCGTAGCGCTCGGCCAGCAGGTAGGGGTCCACCACATTGCCCTTGGACTTGCTCATCTTGCCGCCGTCCAGCAGGAGCCAGCCGTGGCCGTAGACCTTCTTGGGCAGGGGCTCACCCAGCGCCATGAGGATGGCGGGCCAGATGATGGAGTGGAAGCGGACGATCTCCTTGCCCACAAAGTGGACATCGGCGGGCCAGTACTTCTCATAGTCCTGGTGGGCGTCGTTGTCAAAGCCCAGGGCGGTGATGTAGTTGGAGAGGGCGTCGATCCACACATAGACCACATGGCCCGGATCAAAGTCCACCGGCACGCCCCAGGAGAAGGAGGTGCGGGAGACGCACAGGTCCTCCAGACCGGGCTTGATAAAGTTGTTCACCATCTCATTGACACGGCTGCGGGGCTCCAGGAAGTCCGTGTTCTCCAGCAGGTCCAGAATGCGGTCGGCATACTTGGACAGGCGGAAGAAATAGGCCTCCTCCTGGGCGTCCACCACCTCGCGGCCACAGTCGGGGCACTTGCCGTCCACCAGCTGGGTCTCGGTCCAGAAGGACTCGCAGGGCTTGCAGTACTTGCCCTCATACTTGCCCTTATAGATGTCCCCCTGCTCATAGAGCTTTTTGAAGATCTTCTGCACGGCCTGCTCGTGATAGCCGTCGGTGGTGCGGATGAAGCGGTCGTTGGAGATGTTCATCAGCTTCCACAGGTCCAGTACGCCGCGGGGCCCCTCCACGATGTTGTCCACGAATTCCTTGGGGGAGACACCGGCCTCCTTGGCCTTGTCCTCGATCTTCTGGCCGTGCTCATCGGTTCCGGTGAGGAACATCACATCGTAGCCCTGGAGGCGCTTATAGCGGGCCATGGCGTCGGTGGCCACGGTGCAGTAGGTGTGGCCGATGTGAAGCTTGTCCGACGGATAGTAGATCGGGGTCGTGATATAAAATGTGTTCTTATCCTTCATTGGGGGTCTCCTCCGTTTCTTCTGTATCACCCGCGCCCTTCTTCTCCCGGGGCTTTCCCGTCTTGGAGAGGAGGACGGCAGACATGGTCAAGGGGTAGAGAATGCCGAATCCATACAGCGCCATCGTGGCCCAGTCATGGGCGTCGGCCAGCGTGGTCATGGAAAAATAGACTGCCAGCAGGGAAAAGCACAGGGCCCGGCCAGCCTTGGAAGTCTCAAAGGCAAAACTGGAGAGATAATATACCGACAGCAGGACGCAGATGATGGCCAGCAGCTCATAGATATAGTCCTGGATCACCGGGTCGGCAGCCCGGTTCTGATAGGCCGCGATGAGCCACACACAGCACAGATAGGCAGGCATGAGCACCAGGGAGCTGTATTTCCCCGTGGGCTCCCCCCGGTAAGCGTTGCGGCCGGTCACCAGGACACAGATCCCCGCCGCCGCGCTCAGCGCCGCCATCAGAATGGGCAGCAGCATGGTCAGCGCCGGATTTCCTCCGCTGCCCTGGGCGGCCAGAGCGGCTGCCTCACGGTAGGCCGTGGGGATTCCCGTCAGTTTCAGTGCCGCCGCCCCCAGCAGGAAGAAAGCCGAGAGGACCACCGCCCCCATAAAGAGCGAACAGTCCTTGGCGGCAAAGGCCGTGTCATAATCCCCATAATCGACGTTACGCCGGCTCCATCCCAGCAGTGCACACAGGATCCCTACTATGGCCGAAAGGGCGATCAGGGCCAGTGTGGACGGCATACCGGGCGTCACAAGCCCTGTCTCCTCAAAGGCGGTGGCCAGCTCCCAGCGGCGCAGCGCAAAGCCCACGCCGCCCAGAAGGACCGCCAGCGCAGGATATACGATTTTTTTCTGCATGTCAGGCTCCTTTCCGAAGCATTCCAGCCTATGTCTATGGAAATATCCTCGAGTTTATAAGTATATCATATTCTCCCACAAAAAGCACGGGGTAGCGCAGTTTTTTGTGGAAGGACTCCGGGTGGGCTCTCCCTTGCCAGTTTCCCCTCCCCGTTTTATAATAAAGGCTGTTACTCAGGCGCATGTTGAAATAGGAGGTCTCCCATGTCAGAACAGCGCTATACCCGTCTGAAACTTCGTATGCTGCTGGTGGTGGTGGCGGGCGCCGCTGTGGCCAGCGCCGTAGGGCTCTTTCTGGAGGACGTGCTGATCGACGGCTTTCTCCAGGACCCCTTTGCCCAGCTCTTTGTCTGGATCGCCACCCACCTGTTTGGGCAGAGCACCGCCGCATCTCTGGACGCCTATCAGCTGTACATCCGCAATTATAAGCGGGAGTGGGTCATGCTCTTCCTGTTTTTATTGATGCTTGTGGCTTTTTATCTGGCCATGGGACGCTTTACCCGCTGGCTGGACCAAATCCGCTCCGCCACGGCCCGGATCGCCGATCTCTCCGACCAGGAGGTCTCCCTTCCCAAGGAGCTCGCTCCCCTGGAGAAGGACCTCAACGCCATCCGGCAGCAGCTTCAGGCCCGGGAGGCCTGTGCCAAAGCGGTGGAACAGCGCCGGCAGGATCTGATCTCCTTTCTGGCCCACGATCTCAAGACCCCCCTTACCTCCGTGGTGGGCTACCTCACCCTGCTCCACGACGATCCCCATCTGACCCCGGAGCAGCGGAGCAAATTCACCGGTATCGCCCTGGAAAAGGCCCAGCGGCTGGAGGAGCTGCTGGGGGAATTCTTTGACATCACCCGCATGGATCTGGGGGCCGACCCCGACTCCATGGTCCCCATTCAGCTCACCATGCTGCTGGAGCAGATCGCCGATGAATTTTACCCCATTTTCGCGGAGAAAGAACTCCGGTGCACAACGGAGATCGAGCACCACCTTGTGGTGCTCGGTGATCCGGACAAGCTTGTCCGGGTTTTTGACAACGTCCTGCGCAACGCGGTCAATTACAGCACCCCCGGCGGGGAGGTCCGCATCTCTGCCCTGCGGGACGGCCAACAGGTGGAGATCCACATCTCCAACGAGGGGCTGGAGATCCCGGAGGGGGAGCTGGCAAACATTTTCCAGAAATTTTACCGGTTGGACGCCGCCCGTTCCACCCGGACAGGGGGCGCGGGGCTGGGTTTGGCCATCGCCAAAGAGATCGTGGAGCGCCACGGCGGGACTATCCGGGCCGAGTCCAACGGCCGTTTTACCAGCTTTGTAATCACACTCCCCCTCTACGATGCCTCTTCCACCCAGGCATAACGGCAGAAAAGCGGCGGGCCGAATGGCCCGCCGCAGTGTATCCGAAGTGTTTTGCAGCCCAAATTACCGCTGGTCCAGCGGGACAAAGGGGCGCAGAGGAGCCACCGCCTTGTAGGCGGGACGGATGATCCGGTTGGCGCTGCCGCCCACCTCTTCCAGCCGGTGGGCACACCAGCCTACCACACGTGCCATCGCAAAGAGGGGCGTGTAGAGCTCTTCCGGGATGCCCATCATCTTATAGACAAAGCCGGAGTAGAGGTCGATGTTGGCGCATACCACTTTTTTGTCTCCCTTCACATCGGCCAGCACCGACGGGGTCAGGCGCTCCACCGCCTCGAAGAGCTGGAACTCATCCAGCATACCCTTGGTCTCGGCCAGCTCCCGGGCAAATTTCTTGAGGAGCACGGCGCGGGGATCGGACAGGGTGTAGATGGCGTGTCCCATCCCGTAAATGAGGCCGGAGCGGTCTCCCGTCTCTTTGCGCAGGATCTTTCCCAGGTAATCCTTGACCTCCTCGTCGTCCTTCCAGTCTTTTACATCGGACTCGATATACCGGAACATCTCCATGACCTTCTTGTTGGCACCGCCGTGGCGGGGGCCCTTCAGGGAGCCTACCGCCGCCGCCACCGCCGAGTACATGTCGGTTCCGGAGGAGGAGAGTACCCGGCAGGCAAAGGCCGAGTTGTTGCCGCCGCCATGCTCGGCGTGGAGGACCATGCACAGGTCCAGCAGGCGGGCCTCCTGCTCGGTAAAGCGGTTGTCATGGCGCACCGAGTAGAGGAAGTTCTCCGCCACACTCAGCCCGGGCTGGGGCCGGTGGAGATAGAGGCTCTCGTCATTGTAGTAGTGCCGCTTCACAGCAAAGGCGTGGGCCACGATGACCGGTACCCGGGCGATGAGCTGGATGGCCTGCCGCAGCTGATTGGCCAGGGAGAGATCGTCGGGATTGTCGTCGTAGGAATAGAGGGCCAGCACCGAGCGGGCCAGCTTATTCATCACATCGGGGCTGGGCGCCTTGAGGATCATGTCCTCGGTAAACATTTTGGGCAGGGTATGATTGTCGCTCAGAGCCTGCTTGAACTCCTCCAGCCGCGTCCGGTCAGGCAGCGCCCCGAACAGGAGAAGATAGGCCGTCTCCTCAAACCCGAAGCGGCCCTCCCGCATAAAGCCGTCGATGAGCTCCTCCACATTGATGCCCCGGTAGATGAGCTTACCGTCCATGGGATAGCGCTCACCATCCTGCACATAGTAGCCCAGAACATTGCCGATCTGGGTCACGCCCGCCAGAACGCCGGTGCCGTCGGCATTGCGCAGGCCCCGCTTGACCCCCCAGCGCTCATAGTAGGACGGGTCAATGTAGTTATGGGCCCGGTATTCCTCGCATAGACTGGTAACAAAGTCCATGCCATTGTCCTTTTTTCCCTCCATGGTTCTATGCTCCTTTGCGCAAGTATGTTTGTTTATTTTATCACACTAAAGTAAGACAGTCAACGCATTTCCACACTACCTAACTGCGACGGAGGTCTACCTATGAAACAAGTGGCGGCCACAGCCCTCATATTGCTCCTGCTCTTTTTCCTGCTTCCCCTTCTGCTGCTCCGGGGGGACCCGCTCCAGTCTCAGGAAGAGGACGGCTCTCTTCCCCTGGACCACACGGTGGTATCTCCCGTCCCCTCCGGGGAACTGGACACCGGGACGCAGATCCAGGTCCAGCTCTCCGACGGGACGGTGAGCACCATGTCCATGGGAGATTATCTCTGGAATGTGGTGGCCGCTGAGATGCCCGCCTCCTTTGAGCTGGAGGCCCTCAAGGCCCAGGCTGTTGCGGCCCGTACTTACGCCATGCGGAAGATGGAACACCCCTCCCAGGCCCATCCGGATGCCGACGTGTGTACCGATCATACCTGCTGTCAGGCCTATATCGAGCCCGAACAGGCCGCCTCCAACTGGGGCGAAAACGCCGACGTCTACACCGCCAAGATCCGCGCCGCCGTGGCCGGAACGGACGGTGTGGTGGCCAAGTACAATGGACAGCTCATTGACGCGGTCTTCTTCTCTTCGGCCGCCGGAAAAACCGTGGACGCCGTGGAGGTCTGGGGCAATTCCGTCCCCTATCTCACCAGTGTGGAGTCCCCCGAGGGGGAGGAGGTGCCCAATTACCACTCCACCGTGGAGGTCAGTGCCGCCGACTTCAAAACGAACTTTCTCGCCGCTCATCCGGACGCCGTGCTGGAGGGGGACCCGTCCTCCTGGTTCGGTGCGCCCCAGCTCAACTCCGCCGGAGGGGTGGAATCCATCTCCGTGGGCGGAGTCTCCACCTCGGGAAATGAGATGCGCACCCTCTTCGCACTGCGTTCCACCAGCTTTACCATCTCCACAACGGCGGATACCATCACCTTCTCGGTCACCGGCTACGGCCACGGCGTGGGCATGAGCCAGTACGGGGCCAATGCCATGGCCAAGGAGGGGAAGACCTACGAGGAGATCCTGACCTGGTATTACACCGGTATTGAGCTCACCACCGAGGCCACAGCATAGTTCATACAGGCCTCTGGTTTCCTCTTGTCATTTCTCTCATTTTTTGTTATAATAGCAAATTGGAAGAGTATGTACAGCTCTCCGGAAATTTGAGAAAAGGGAACGAACGCACATGAACACAAGATACGATGTAGCCATCATCGGCTGCGGCGAGGCCGGAATCTTCGCCGGGTACGAGCTGATGCGCCGCCACCCCGCGCTCAAGGTGGTCACCCTGGATCAGGGCGCCGATATCTACACCCGCAGCTGCCCCATCGTGGCGGGCAAAGTGAAGGAGTGCATTCACTGCAAGATCTGCGATACCATGTGCGGTTTTGGCGGTGCGGGCGCCTTCTCCGACGGCAAGTATAACTTTACCACCGCTTTCGGCGGCTGGCTCACCGACTTTATGGACGGGAAAGAGGTCATGGACCTCATCGACTATGTGGATACCATCAACGTCCAGCACGGCGCCACCACCGAGGTCTTTTCCACCACCACTCCCGAGGCCCGTGCGCTGGAGAAGCGCGCCCTGGAGCATGACCTCCATCTCCTCCAGGCCCGCTGCAAGCACCTGGGCACCGAGAACAACCTAAAAATCCTCCAGAGTATCTATGAGACCGTGAAGGAGCACGTGGAGTACCGCTTCCACACCGCCGTCACCACCATCGAGAACCGCGGGGAAGAGGGCTACCGCCTCATTACCGACAAGGGAGACGAGGTGGACTGCACCTGGCTCATCGCCGCCCCCGGCCGTTCCGGCGCGGAGTGGTTTGCCAACCAGTGCAAGGGCCTGGGGATCGAGCTCATCAATAACCAGGTGGACATCGGCGTACGGGTGGAGCTCCCCGCCAAGGTCTTCGAGCACATCACCGATGTGGTGTATGAGTCCAAGCTGGTCTACCGCACCAAGCAGTACGGCGATCAGGTGCGCACTTTCTGCATGAACCCCTACGGCCATGTGGTGGCCGAGAACGTGGAGGGCATCAACACGGTCAACGGCCACTCCTACTCCGACCCCAAGCTGCGCAGCGAGAACACCAACTTCGCCCTGCTGGTCTCCAACCGCTTCACCCAGCCCTTTAACGAGCCCTACCGCTACGGCAAGCACATCGCCTCCCTGTCCAACATGCTGGCCGGCGGCGTGCTGGTGCAGCGCTTTGGCGACCTGGTGGCGGGCATCCGTACCAACGAGCACCGCCTGAGCAAGTCCTTTGTCCGGCCCACCCTTACCGCCGCCGTTCCCGGCGACCTGAGCCTGGCCCTGCCCAAGCGGCAGCTGGACGACATCATTGAGATGATCTACCAGCTGGACAAGATCGCCCCCGGTACCGCCAACTACGATACTCTCCTCTACGGCGCGGAGGTCAAGTTCTACTCCTCCCGCCTGGCCCTCTCCGGCGAGCTGGAGACCGCGCTGCCCCGTTTCTTCGCCATCGGCGATGGCGCAGGTGTCACCCGCGGCCTGGCCCAGGCCGGCGCCTCCGGCGTCAAGGTGGCCCGTGTCATCGCGGAGCGTCTGGGAAAATAAGATATGGATAGACAGAAGAGCCGCCCGGCAGTGCCGGGCGGCTCTTCTGTCTATGCTTTATTCTTCCTGCGCCGGACGGAGGGCGCAGCGGGTCTCTCCCAACGTGATGACCGCCTCCGGGGCCAACTCCACGTCGGAGAAGAGGAGATACACGTCCTTTCCCCAAATGGTCGTATGGGGGACAGTCAAATAGTCTTCGACCTGTCGGTCATCCACCGTCAGAATCGGATGTTCCTCTGCACCAAAGGGCCAGTAGACATTGCCGTCCCGGCCGGGGAGCCGGAGGCGCACCTCATAGGTCCGTGTCTCATGGTCATAAAAGGCGGAAATGATCTCTCTTCCGGTCAGCTCTCCTGTCTCCCAGGTAAGGGGAATGACCTGCTCATAGGAGGAGTCGAAGAAAATCGCCTTCCCACGGTCCTGTTCCCAGCGCACCAGCCCGAACAGCAGCGTGCCCGCCAAAAGAAGCCCGACGGCCAGAAGAACCCATCCACGCCGGGTACTCCACATGGCCCCTTTCATATCGGTTCACCCCCGTACCTGGATGCGTCCATTAGCCGCGCCGCAAAAACAGCGCTTTCACTTTTCCCCAGAACGTATTGGGCGGATAGCCTTTCGACCGCCGAAAGGCCTCCTCCGCCTGTTTCGCCTGACGCAGGGCCTTCTTTTCCGCCGCGCCGAACGGCGGGACCCCGCATTCTTTTTCGTTCAGCTCCACATTCAGTTTCACTCTGGAAAACATATCGCAGAACATGAAACGCCCTCCCTTATCCCGGATATTTTAGAAAAGGTCCCGGTCCCCACATCTTCTCAAAGGTCATCTGCTTCTGGTCCAGCAGGGAAACAAACTGGTCCACCTGGTCCTCCATCTTTAAGAGGAAGTCCGCCTAGTATTTACTAAGTGGACTTCTCTTTTCCCTTTATTTCATTTCCTGCAATTGTTGGTAGGTGTATTCCTTCGAACGCTGGATATCCTGCTCGTCCACTTCCATGGCGCCGCAGGTACACTGGGTTCCAAGCAGAATGGTCTCCACCCCATCCACCAGCGCGGTGATTTTCGGGCGCACCATATAGAGCGGGGCGTTGACGTCCTCCATCTCGATCTTCCCTGTGTCCATGCTGTTCTTTAAAAACTGGACCGACTGATCTTCTCCATAGTAGAGTTCCTTCAGCTGGGTATCCGGCGGCAGGGAGGAGGTAGAAAAAGAGTATATATTCGGCGAGGTGGTCGCAACAATATCATTGTAAATGTATATCTCATCCTGTCCCCCATCTATAACCTCAAAGGTCCAGGCTCCAATGGGGAGCCGAATAGTCTCACCCTCTCCTAGGGAAAAGGTCAAATTGTCAATATAATATATCCCCTCTTGGTCAAAGGTGACAGAAAGACACACACTGTAACAATCATACCTATCACTGTAATCTGTTGTGAATTCCTCAACTCCGTCCAATAAAATGGTCAGATTGGGATGGTCCTTAGACCAGACCTCCGCAATCTGCTCGGAACAAATCCCCCCTTTATACCCTTTTTCACAATAATAAGTAAGAAGCAGCTGATATGGTTGGTTTGTGCGCTGCGCAATGTACCCGTCCATCCAAACAAAAAATGATTCAGCATCTTGCTGGGTTTTGGCATGGCATCCTGATAGGGTAAAGAGCAGCGCCAACATAATAGGAAGTCCTTTTATTCTCATTTTATCACCTATTATCTGCTTCTATCATAATTTTAAAACGCTTTTATGCTTTGTAATATACTTTCAGATACATATCTGTCGGATACATCGCACTTCCCTCAGATTCGTCTATTAAATTCCCGTTCAAGTATGTCTTTTTTAAGAAAAATTGATGATAAAAATCACTTGCTAATCCCAATTTAGAATACCGTGTTTCATCTGCCGGGATTGTTACAGATACAGAAAAGCTTTGGGATATCGACTTAGAAAATCCAAGAGCGGCTGTTATTTCTTCAAGAATATCCACAGAAATATCCGTATGCAACTAAACATTTTTTGCTTGTTCATCTTCCTAATAGTCAATGCTTAGGTGAAATTTTAAAAAGGTCCCGGTCCCCAGATCGGGCGGCCGGGACCTTTCGCAAGGCGCAGTTGAACTTTTTATCCGTTCTGTTGATAGGACTTATCCTCAGAGTATCCGTTCTCATAGGGGCAGTACATAATGCCCTCGTTCACATCAAGTACCTGCGTATGCTTACAGGAACTGCACTCTAACGTACATTGCCCGGCCGCCACGGTGGCCACATCATTGAAGTTCGGATAGCCGCCATGTCCGCAGGGACGTTTGTACTCAAAATCCGGGGCCTCATAGTCTAAGGACCGGACCTCCATCGTGGCTTCTCCACACGCGGGACAGGTGGGGCTGATGTCCAATAACTCCACAATGAGCTCCTCCGGGATCTCTCCGGCGGATGGGAGCGGCGGCTCAGAGGATTCCGGGGCGATATCGAGCTCCTCCACACCAAGGGAAGGTTCCGGCGCCGGAGGCACCGATATGCTGGGATCCGGGGCGGGCGCTTGACATCCGCTCAAAAGGAGCAGTCCGAGGATGGTCCATAATGCTGTCTTCATCCCAATCATCCCTTCTCCGCAAATTCAGGCTTTTTGTGCATCCATTGTATCTAATTTGCACAAAATAGTCAATGTTTTAGGCGAAATTTTAAAAAAGTCCCGGCCCCCAAAATCGGGAGCCCGGGACCCGGACACAAAACCGTATACAGGACAACCGCTTATAATGCCTCCCATCCACTGCGGACAAAGGCGATCTCCTCGTTCAGATTGGTGGCCCGCTCAGGCAGGACGACGGTCACATTCTCCCACATTGCTTCAAAGGTCATCTGCTTCTGGTCCAGCAGGGAGATAAACTGGTCCACCTGGTCCTCCATCTGGCTGGCCGAATTCTTTACATAGCCGCAGCGCCGAAACCTGCTGCCGCCCGCTTCCATCCTGTTTTCATCGTTAAAATCTCCTTTTAAAAGGGAGCCGCCGCCCAGCAGTGCCAGGCGGCTTGTTTCATTTGTCTTTCTCCCGTTTCTCCACTTTAATCTATGGCATTGACATAGTCATTGAAAAATTCGCACCATACACGGGCTTCTGTGTAGGTTTTATCATAACCCTGTTTACAATTAACGCACTGATAGGTCTCAATTCTTTTTCTTTCTTCTCTATGATCCAAATCTCCGTGCTCCTCACCGCCGTGTATGCAAGGGTTTGTACGGACACGAATCCAACCCGTATACACTGTCTTTGTCTTATATACTTTCCCATCTGTACATTCTGTACACTCTTCCCATCTCGGCTGAATCTCTTCAGTTCCTATCTTATCTTCCGTTTCTCGCGGCGTTTCCTTTGTGGGTTGAGCAACGGCACATGAAGGTACTAAGATGGAACACATAATGGCAGCCCCACAAAGAATGCCCAGATACTTTTTTGCCTTTTTCATAATAAATACTCCTTCTCCATTCCATTCTGATGTTTATAGGCTTGATTCTTTCTCCCCTTCAATCACGTCGCTCCCCTTGGAACTGGTGACGGTGACGGTATAGCTCAGCCGGTAGGTGCCGCCGGTCACTTCGGAGCTCGTATAGGTCTCCTCAAAATAGAGTTTCCCAGTGGCCTCTTCTCCGGTCCAGTAGTCCAGTACCTCCCAGCCGCCGTTAGCACGCTGCTTCGCCAAAGAGATGTTGGCGGAAATTTTATCCGATGGACTCATTGCAACGACATGGAGCTCACAGGTCAGTGTACTTCCGCTGCGTGTCAGGGAAGGAGATACCTCTGCCCGGCTGTCCCATCGTTCTTCCGCCGCCAGCGCCCCCGCTGAACACAACATCATCAGCGCCAGGGCCAGAGCGCACACGCGTTTTATTATCTTCATTGGAATCGCCTCTTTCTTGAAAATTTAGGATATTCTCCCTATTGCTCATTATAATCTTCTTTTTCTATTTGTCAACTTTTTATTGAATTTTATTTAAAATTTTATATATTTATCAAAAAAATGCGCACTTTTATAGAGGTATCCAGCTTTTCAGGATACCAACTTTTGATCTGACCACCAGCCCCCTGTATACTTCTCTGCCCTATTAACGTACCAGCCCCATGATTTGAGACACCCTTTTTTCGTTTTTACAAAAAATTTTTAAAAAAGGTTCCGGCCCCCGTATCGGGAGACCGGAACAAAGCTCAGGACGTAGGCGCAATGCTCTCCGCCATATAGAGCAGCTCCTCTTCACTTAAAACCCCTCTGAGGGAAAAAACCATCCCCGCCTCCTCATCGGCCCAAATAACTGTGCTTGGGTCATCTTCTTCAATTCCTGTATATAGATCGGCGGGCAATCCATGAATGGTAACTCGATGGAATACATTGTGTTCATTATCCAACAGGATATTTCCTTCATTAGATAACGGCATATAGGTTAAAGAGAGAAAATAGTCTTTATCATTAACATAATCAATAGAACGCAGAGAACCTGTTTCATCTTTCCCCCATTCCACATACCCCTCCGGCACATAGGTGGGCCGCCAGACGCCCAGCGGGGCAGGTTCTGTTCCGTCTCCCTGAAAATGATACTCCGTATATTCCGGGTGCCAGGTGTTCCACATCCGCACCACCCAGGCCCGGGCCGCCGGATTCGCGGCCAGGACCAGCGCGGCAGACAGACACAGGGTCACCAGCGCGCAGGCCGCATACCACAGAACGGCCTTATACCCAAACCTGGAGCGCCGCCTGGCATAGCGGAACGGGTTATGCAGGAGGCGTTTGCGCGCCCGCAGATACTCCCGGGAAAAGTCCGGTTCCCCCGGCAGGGCGGCAAGGGCCGCCTCCCCGTCCAGCCGGGCCGCCTCCAGAAGGGCAACCCGCAGCCGCTCATCCCACTCACTTCCCATGCTCATATCCCTCCCTCCGCAGTACCGCCACCAACCGGGCGCGGGCCCGGTCCACCCGCTTGCGGGCGGTGGTCTCGCTGATGGACAGGCGGCGGGCAATGTCACGGATCTCCCACTCCCGCACGAAGCGCAGCTCCAGCACCTCTCGGTCCCGCTCCGGCATGGAACGGATCAGCTCCACCAGGCGGCGGTAGCCGTCGGCGCTCTCGGCGGTCTCGGCGTCCGGGACCTCCCAGTGCTCCGGCAGGGCGGTGAGCCGGTCCTCCTGCCGCAGCAGGTCCAGCGCGGCGTGTTTCACGATAATAACGGCCCAGGGGCCGATTTTGAGACAGTCTTCTGCAAAAATTTTTTTGAACTGCTCGAAGTGCCCGGCGATGTGGACCATGGCCTCCTGCACGGCCTCCTCCGCCCGCCGCGGGTCCCGCAGCAGACCCAGGGCCACGGCGTAGAGTTTGTGCTCATACCGGCGGTGGAACTCCAGAAAGAGCGCCCGGTCCCCGTCGCTCTCCAGCAGCGACAGGCAAAGGGACAGCATATTATCCTCTCCTCGCCGCATTACTGACCTGCGCAGTGCAGAACGCGGATATTCTCCCCAGTATTATAACGGACGAGCCGGCCGTTTTGAGACACTTTTTTTGTATTTTTCTTCATTTTCTTCTCCGGCGCCCCGCTTTGCACCGGGCGGAAACTGTGCTAGAATAGATAAAACGCTTTTATTTCAACGATTCAGACGAGGAAACACCATGGAACTGGCTAAGGTAGAACCCATCCGGCTCCCGGCGGGCCGCCGGGTGCTGGTCATCAGCGACATACACGGCAACCTCACCTTTTTCAAGGCCCTGCTCCGGCAGGTGGGCTTCTGTGCGGACGACATCCTCATCCTCCTGGGGGACGTGCTGGAGAAGGGCGTGGACAGTCTGGCCACTCTGCGCTATGTCATGTCCCTGCGCGAGCGCTATGAGGTCCATATGCTCTGCGGCAACTGCGACAATCTGACCTTCCACTTTGTGGACCAGACCCCCGACATCCCGCCGGAGTTTTACAACAGCTATGTCTTTGGCTGGGGAGAGAAGTGTGTCCTCACCCAGATGGCCCGGGAGGTAGGGGTGCCGCTGGAGAGCCCGGCGGACTTTCCCCGCCTGCGCGCTGTCATCCAGGAGCGCTTTGCCCCGGAACTGGCCTTTCTTCGCTCCCTGCCCACCATCCTGCTGAGTGACCGTTTCCTCTTTGTCCACGGCGGGGTGTACCGGGAGGACCGGCTGGAACAGCTTACCGCCTGGCGGTGTATGAAAAATGACAATTTCCTGGGCCTGGGCCTGTCCTTCCACCGCTGGGTGGTGGTGGGACACTGGCCGGTCACTCTCTATGACCCCAGTATCCCCTCGGCGGCCCCCATCATCCTGCCGGAGCGGCACATCATCAGCATCGACGGCGGCTGTCAGCTCAAATGGGACGGACAGCTCAACGCCCTCATCATCCCGGATGGGGAGTCGGAGGACTTCTCCTGGCAGAGCTATGACGGTTTTCCCACCGCCGTGGCTCTGGACCGTCAGGAGGCCTCCACCGGCTCCATCAACATCCGCTGGCACGAAAACCCGGTGGAGGTGCTGGAGTGGGGGGAGGAGTTCTCCCGCTGCCGCCACCTGGCCAGCGGCCGAGTGCTGGACATCCTCACCGAGTATCTCTATGAAAAGGGGGGCGTGACCCGGTGTGAGGATTCCACCGACTACCGCCTCCCGGTGGAGCCGGGGGATGTACTCTCCATCGTGCGCACCACCTCCCGGGGCTATCTGGCCAAGAAAGACGGCGTCACCGGCTGGTATGCCGGCCGCATCCAGTCCTGACACAAAAGACCGTACGGAGCAGCATCTCCGTACGGTCTTTTTTTGTTCAGGCCCGCTCCAGCAGTTCCGCGGCGATGGCGTCCGCCTGGGCGTGGACCCGGTCAAAGTCCACATGGGGGTTATAGAGGGCCTCCAGCGCGTCGTGCATGGCTTTGGCCTGGGCCATGGCCTCCACCGCCTCGTCCACCAGGGCAGCCGACATCTTGCGGGAGAAGCGCAGCCGTCCCTTGTTCCGCCGCAGCTGCTCCTGGTCGGCCATGGCGTCGATGCGCAGGCGGCGGTAGGGCCGCTTGCCTGGATAGGGCAGGGTGGGGGTGCTGGACACAAACCCCAGCGACAACGCGGGGATGAGCACATGGCGCAGCCGCTCCGGATCCATGGGGTCAGGGCAGAGGATCACGTCGTACCCTGCCGCCCGGGCTCCCGCCGCCAGGTAGGCCAGAAGAGGATGGGCAAGCCCCCAGCTGTCGCACAGCTCATAGATTCGGCGGCACAGCCCCTCGGCTGTTTCAAAGTTGCACTGCACGCCCTTGCAAGAGATGGCGTCCAGGAAGCGGTATTTGGCTTGGCCGGGCTCCTTGCCGGTCCGCTTGCACTCCCGGGAGAGGATGCCCCTGGCCCGCTTGACCATCCGGGCCTCCACCTCCGAAGTGAGGAGCAGGGCGCGGCGGTCGGCCTCGATCTGGGCCGCGGCGGCCAGACAGCGGTAGGCCCGGCGGTAGCACTCCGGATAGCCCTCCATGCACCCGGTCAGCTCCTCCCGGATGGCTTTGAGGGCGGGAGTATCATAGCACTCACCCAAGTTCACGTACCGCTCCACCGCGCCGGGACAGGTGGGCTCGATGACATGGGGCGCGGTGGCGTCCACCACCGCGGCGTGGAGTGCCGGGATATGTACGGCGTCCAGAGAATCGGGATCGCCGGAGCACTGGATATACTCCACGCCCAGGCCGTGCTCCTCCATGGCCTTTCCCACCCGCCGCATCAGGGTGGATTTTCCACAGCCCGGCCCACCCTTGAGGAGAAAATAGTCCTCCACTGGCCCGGGGGCGAGCAGCTGCTCATAGATGGAATAAAACCCCTGTGGGGAATTGGCTCCCAGATAGAATTGAATCCGTGGCGTTGCACCCATAGAAAAGACCCTCCGTTTCGGTAAATTCATTCCAACTCACCATATGCCGGGAGGGAGAGGGCGGTGCGTGAAAAACGCCCGGCCGCCGGGGATTCCGGCGGCCGGGCGCAAGGATTCGGTCAGGGGGCAGGGGACTCGGCGGGGAGAGAGATCTCAGGCATCAGCTCGGAGGAGATAATGCGGAGCATTTCCTCCAGCCGCTTGGCATCCTCGGCGGGGAAGCGGTGCTTGATGCGCTCCATCACCGTGGTCAGATAGCCATAGCTGATGTTGTAGTAGTCGATGTACTTCTGGGTCACGGTGAGGTGATACTCCCGCTTGTCCTCCGGCGACTGCTCCTTGCGGACATACCCCTTCTGAATCAGGCTGTTGACCTTATAGGCCGCATTGGGCGGCGAGATGTTGACAAACCGGGCAAACTCATT
This sequence comes from Pseudoflavonifractor hominis, assembly GCF_014288125.1. Taxonomy (NCBI): domain Bacteria; kingdom Bacillati; phylum Bacillota; class Clostridia; order Eubacteriales; family Oscillospiraceae; genus Pseudoflavonifractor; species Pseudoflavonifractor hominis. The sequence goes on from NZ_JACOPR010000002.1 coordinate 227,290, forward strand.
GATGGTCGGTCGGCCCAGCGCCATGATGATCTCCATGCAGAAGGTCTCCACTGTGGTGAGACTGGCCTCCCGGTCCTGAAAACGGGAAAACACCGCCTTATAAAAATGGAGCTTGAATTTGGTATACACGCTGTTGAATGTCTGATCCAGCATAAACCCTTCCTCCGCACTCGTTCCCATAATTGTCTCTATTCTACCAAACTTCCGCCGCGGAGGCAACCGGATGTCACTGGATCACAAAGGTCAGCTCAGCCTGGGCGGCGATCTTTCCGCCCACCCGGGCCACGGCCTTTCCGTAGCCGATGGGGCCCCGCTGCTCCACCAGCTCACAGGAGAGCTCCAGCACATCTCCAGGCGTGACCGGCTTTTTAAAGCGGCAGTTCTTGACCCCGCCGAACACGGCCAGCTTGCCCCGGTTCTCGGGTAGGCTCAGCGCGGCCACCGCGCCGGTCTGGGCCAGGGCCTCCAGGATGAGCACCCCGGGCATGATGGGCTGACCGGGGAAGTGGCCGGGGAAGAAGGGCTCGTTCATGCTCACGCACTTGATGCCCTTGGCCGACTTGCCGGGCTCGCACTCCACGATCCGGTCCACCAGCAGGAAGGGGGGACGGTGGGGCAGAATCTCCATGATCTCCTTGATGTCCAGTTCCATGTCTTACTCCTCCAGACGCTTGAAGATGAGGCTGGCGTTGTGTCCGCCGAAGCCAAAGGCGTTGACCATGGCGTGCCGGATGGTGGCGCTGCGGCCCTCATTGGGCACGATGTCCAGATCACAGGCGGGATCGGGGACCTGATAGTGGATGGTGGGGGGCGCAAACTGATCCCGCAGGGCCAGCACCGAGAAGATGGCGGCCACCGCGCCACTGGCGCCCAGCAAATGGCCGGTCATAGACTTGGTGGAGCTCATCATCAGCTGGTAGGCGTGCTCCCCGAAGGCGGACTTGACGGCCTGGGTCTCGCCGGAGTCGTTGAGGGGGGTGGAGGTGCCGTGGGCGTTGATGTAGTCCACTTCCTCCGGGGCGATGCCCGCGTCCTGAAGGGCCAGCTTCATGCAGGCGGCCGCACCCGCGCCGTCGGGGCAGGGAGCGGTGATGTGGTGGGCGTCACAGTTGACGCCGTAGCCCACGATCTCGCCCAGGATCTTGGCGCCGCGGGCCTTGGCATGCTCGTACTCCTCCAGCACCAGGATGCCGGCGCCCTCGCCCATGACGAAGCCGGAGCGCTCGGCGTCAAAGGGGATGGAGGCACGGGCCGGATCGGATACGGTGGTGACGGCGTGGAGGCTGGTGAAGCCGCCCATGCCGATTTCCGCGATGGTGGACTCGGCGCCGCCGCAGACCATGACCTCGGCATAGCCGTCCCGAATGTGGCGGAAGGCGTCGCCCACCGCGTTGCTGCCGCCGGCGCAGGCGGCCACAGGGCAGGTGCACATGCCCTGAAGGCCGTACTTGATGGCGATCTGTCCCGCGGCGATGTTGGGGATGATCATGGGGATAAAGAAGGGGGAGACCCGGTCAAAGCCCTTCTCCGCCCCCTTGAGGCACTCGTTCTGGATGGTGGTCATGCCGCCGATACCGCTGGAGACTGCCACGCCGCAGCGGGCGGCGTCCTCCTGCTCCAGGTCAAGGCCGCTCTGTTCCATCGCCTGGGCGGCGGCCACCATGGCAAACTGGGTGAACCGGTCCATACGCCGGGCCTCCCGGCGCTCCAGATAGTCCTCCGCCTGAAAATCCTTGACCTCTCCGGCCACCTTGACCTTCATCTTGGAGGTGTCGTACTGCTGGATGGTATCGATTCCGCACACACCGGCCTTGGCCGCGACCCAGGACTCCTCGGCTGTCTTGCCGATGGGTGTGATGGCGCCCATGCCGGTGATGACAACGCGTCGTTTTTCCATACTGTTCCTTCCTTTCGGAGAGCTTATACCGCCATGCCGCCGTCTACACAGAGGACCTGGCCGGTGATATATCCCGCCTCCTCGGCGGCAAAGAAAGCCACGGCCCGGGCCACGTCCTCGCTCTGTCCCAAGCGGCCCATGGGGATGGATTTCAGGAGAGCCTCCCGCGCGGCCTCGGGCAGCACGGCAGTCATATCGGTGTCGATAAAGCCGGGAGCCACCAGATTTACGGTGACGTTGCGGCTGGCCAGCTCCTTGGCGATGGACTTGCTCATGCCGATGAGTCCGGCCTTGCTGGCGGCATAGTTGGCCTGGCCGGCATTGCCCCGCAGGCCCACCACGCTGGAGAGGTTGATGATGCGCCCGTAGCGTTGCTTCATCATGGGCCGGTAGGCCGCCTTCATGCAGAGGAAGGCACCCTTCAGGTTGGTGTCTACCACGGCGTCAAACTCCTCCTCCTTCATCTGGAGGGCCAGCTTGTCTTTCGTGATGCCCGCGTTGTTGACCAGGATGTGGAGGGAACCGAAGGTCTCGATGACCTGCTTCACCATGGCGTCCACTGCCGCGGCATCGGCCACGTCGGCCTGGACAGCAAAGGACTCCACCCCCAGCGCGCGGCAGGCGGCGGCCACTTCCTCGGCGGCCCGGGCGTTTCCGGCATAGTTGACTGCCACATTGGCCCCCTGACGGGCCAGCTCCAGGCACACGGCCCGGCCGATGCCACGGCTGCCGCCGGTGACCAGGGCGTTCTTTCCGGTGAGATTCATCGTTATGCTCCTTTCAGCGCAGCAAGGACCCCGTTCAGATCCTCCACGGTGTCAATGGAATAGGTGGTCACATCCTTGACCGTCTTGCGGACAAAGCCCGAGAGAGTCTTGCCCGGACCGATCTCCACGAAGGTGTCCACCCCGTGCTCGGCCATGCGGCGGATGGTGTCCTCCAGGTAAACGCTGCTCTGGACCTGGCGCTCCAGCAGACCCGGGATGGTGTCCCCCTCGCCCAGCACATCTCCCTTGCAGTTGAAGAGAACGGGGAAGGACATGGCGTGGAAGGATACGGTCTGGAATTTCTCCCGCAGGGCATCCCCGGCGGGGGCCATGAGGGAGGTATGGAAGGGACCGCTCACCTTCAGGGGGACCACCCGGCGGGCGCCCGCCTCCTTGGCCAGCTCCCCGGCTTTCTCCACTGCCGCGGCGTCCCCGGCGATGACCAGCTGCCCGGGGCAGTTGTAGTTGGCGATCTCGGCCACCCCCAGCGCGGAGGCGGCGTCACAGGCGGCCTGGAGCTTTTCCCGCTCCAGATGAAGCACCGCGGCCATGCCGCAGGGACGGCCGGTGACAGCCTCGGCCATGGCCTTGCCCCGGAAGGCCACCAGCTCAATGGCGGTCTTGGGGTCGAACACGCCGGCGGCAGTGAGGGCAGAGTACTCCCCCAGGCTCAGCCCGGCGGCCATGGCGGGGTGGATGCCCGCCTGGTAGAGCAGCCCCGTCACGCCGGCGGCAAAGGCCACCATGCAGGGCTGGGTGTATCGGGTATCGGAGAGCTGCTCCTCCGGGCCCTCAAAGCAGAGCTTTTTCAGGTCAAAGTCCACGGGTGCGGCGTCAAACACGTCCCGGAACAGGGGGAACTGCTCGTAGAAATCCCGGCCCATGCCCACATGCTGGGCGCCCTGGCCGGCGTATAAAAAGGCGAGTTTCATAGTGCGCTCCTCGTTCATTGATCTGGGACGGGTGCCGTCCCGGTTATCTGGACTGGTTCAGCGCCCACAGGCAGGCCTCAGACTGGGCCTGGAGCTCCTCAAAGATGGCGCGCAGGGGACGGATGCTGTGGACCATACCGGCCACCTGTCCGGCCATGAGGCTGCCGGTGCGGGTGTCGCCGTCAAAGACGGCCCGGCGCAGGCTTCCCAGGGTAAAGTGCTCCAGCTCCATCTTGTCGGCGCCGGCCTTCTCCCGGGCCAGGTAGTCCTTGGTCATCTGGTTCTTGATGACCCGGACCGGGGCGCCCACCGAGCGGCCGGTGACCACGGTGGAGCGGTCCTTGGCGGCAATGACCGCCTGCTTGTAGTTCTCGTGGATGGGGCACTCCTCGCTCACCAGCAGACAGGTGCCCAGCTGTGCGCCGCAGGCGCCCAGGGCATAGGCGGCCAGCAGCTGGCGGCCGTCGGCAATGCCGCCGGCGGCGATCACGGGGATGTCCACCGCGTCACACACCTGGGGGACCAGGGCCATGGTGGTGGTCTCACCCACATGGCCGCCGCTCTCGGTGCCCTCGGCAATGACGCCGTCCACCCCAGCCTTGGCCATCATCTTGGCCAGAGAGACCGCGGAGACCACGGGGAAGACCTTGGCCCCCGACTCCTTCCACATGGAGACATAGGGGCCGGGGCTGCCCGCGCCGGTGGTGATGACCGCCACCTTCTCCTCGGCGGCGATCCGGGCCAGTTCGTCGGCCTGGGGATGCATGAGCATGATGTTCACGCCGAAGGGCTTATCGGTCAGGGTGCGGCACAGATGGATGTTCTCCCGGAAGGACTCCGGGCTCATGCCGCCCGCGCCGATGAGGCCCAGGGCGCCCGCGTTGGAAACGGCAGCGGCAAATCCGCCGGTGGCGATGTTGGCCATGCCGCCCTGGATAAAGGGGAACTCGGTCCCCAGGATCTCGTTGAGTTTCATGTAAACCTTCCTTTCGGAGTGGAGGAGACAGCCCTTACCACTCGAACAGGGCGCCGCCCCAGGTGAGGCCAGCGCCAAAGGCCACGGCCAGCACCTTCTGTCCCCGCTTGAGCAGTCCCTGTTCCACCATCTCGTCCAGCGCGATGGGAACGGAGGCGGCGGAGGTATTGCCGTAGCGCTCCATATTCTGATAAAACTTCTCCAGCGGGGCGTGGAGACGCTTGGCTGCCGTCTCAATGATGCGGCGGTTGGCCTGGTGGGGCACGATCCAGTCAATGTCGTCCAGGGTCAGACCGCTTTTGTCCAGCAGTGTACGGGCACAGGAGGGCAGGGCATCCACCGCGAAGCGGTAGACGCCGGGGCCGTCCATGTGGATATAGGTGGTCTCCGGGCCGGGACCGTTGAGCCAGAGCACCTCGGCGTTGCCCCGGCTGCCCAGGTCGGCGTGCCAAAGCCGGTCCTCCAGCGTCAGCACCGCCGCGCCCGCACCGTCTCCGAAGAGGACGCAGGTGCTCCGGTCGGTCATGTCGATGACCCGGCTGAGCTGGTCACAGCCAATGAGAAGGGCGTACTTTTTCTTCTCCTCCAGGGCCAGCATGCCCCGGACGGTCTCCAGACCGTAGAGGAAGCCGGTACACCCGGCGCTGATGTCATAACAGGGGATGTTCTCGGGCAGTCCCAGCGCGGCCTGCACCAGGCAGGCGTTGGAGGGAGAGGCGTGGTCGGGGGTGCAGGTGGCCACGATGCATCCGGCCAGCTCCTCCGGCGCAATGCCGGCGCGCTCCAGGGCCAGACGGGCCGCTCCGACGCAGAGGTCTACCGCGGTCTCCCCCTCGGAAAAATGCCGCTCGCCGATGCCGGTGCGGGTGCGGATCCACTCGTCGTTGGTATCCACGATGCGGCTGAGATCGTCGTTGGTCACGACCTTCTCCGGTACATACCGGGCGATGGATACAAAACGCAGTCCTCTCATAGGGCCTCCTTTCGGGCGTTGAGGCCCATTTCACGGAATTTCTGATAGCGGTGGGCAGCAGGAGAGCGCAGCTTGAGCAGCTGGGCCAGATGGGTGTGGATGGCCCGGTCCACCGCGCGGTAGACGCTCTCCGGCTCCAGATGAGCGCCGCCCAGAGGCTCGGGGATGACCTCGTCGGCCACGCCCAGCCCATGGAGGTCGGCGGCGGTGAGCTTCATGATCCCGGCGGCCTCGCCCGCACGGCTGGAGTCCTTCCAGAGGATGGAGGCAAAGCCCTCGGGGGAGAGCACGGAGTAGACCGCGTTCTCCAGCATGAGCACCCGGTTGGCCACGGCCAGCGCCAGGGCGCCGCCGCTCCCGCCCTCGCCGATGACCACAGTGATCACCGGCACCTCCAGGGCGGACATCAGGGCCAGGCTGGAGGCGATGGCCTCTCCCTGGCCGTGGGCCTCGGCTTCCAGGCCGGGGTAGGCGCCGGGGGTGTCCACAAAGGTGATGATGGGACGGCCGAACTTTTCCGCCTGCTTCATGAGCCGCTGGGCCTTGCGGTAGCCCTCCGGGGAGGGCATGCCGAAGTTGCAGGCCATGTTTTCCTCCAGATTTTTTCCCTTCCGGTGGCCCAGAACGGTGACCGGAAGGCCGTGGTAGAGGGCCACGCCGCCCAGAATGCTGGGGTCCTCCCGGCACAGCCGGTCCCCCTTGCACTCAAAAAAGTCGGTAAAGAGGGCCTGGATGAAATCCGCGGTCCCCGGACGGCCGGTGTGGCGGGCCAGGTAGACCCGGTCTTCAGGGGTACAGTCCCGGCAGGCCTGGAGAAGCTCCTCCTTGTCCCGGAGAAGCTGGGAACGGCGGATCTGGGAGGCGGCGTCCGCCGCATCTCCCAGGGCGGCGAGCTCCTGGTCCATGACCGCCATCTTGGCTTCCACTTCTTTAATCACGGAGCTTGCCTCCCTTCTCGTGGAGTGTGAGGAGGAGGGAGATGGTCTCCCGCATCTGGGCCCGGGGGACGATCTGGTCCACAAAGCCGTGCTCCTCCAGATATTCGGCCCGCTGGAAGCCCTCGGGGAGCTTCTGGCCGATGGTCTGCTCAATGACCCGGGGCCCGGCAAAGCCGATGAGGGCCCCCGGCTCGGCCAGGGTATAGTCTCCCAGCGAGGCAAAGGAGGCTGTCACCCCGCCGGTGGTGGGGTGGGTAAAGACCGAGATGTAGAGTCCGCCGGACTGGGAGAACTTCTCCAGCGCAGCGCTGGTCTTGGCCATCTGCATGAGGGAGAGGATCCCCTCCTGCATCCGGGCGCCGCCGCTGGCCGAGAAGATGACCAGCGGAAGGCGCTGCTTCCGGGCCAGTTCCACTGCCCGGGTGATCTTCTCGCCCACGGCCACCCCCATGCTTCCCATGAGGAACTGGCTATCCAGTACGGCGGCGATGATGGGGCGGCCGTTGACCTTGCCCTTGGCCGTGACCACTCCCTCCGTGAGGCCGGTGGTACGCCGGAGCTGGGCCAGCTTCTCATCATAGCCGGGGAAGTTCAGCACATTGGGCATGGAAAAGCGCTCGTCCAGCTCCTGGAAGGTGTGGGGGTCCAGGAGCATGGACAGGCGCAGATAGGCACCGATTTTGTGGTGATGGCCGCACTGGGGGCACACATACAGGGCCCGGACCAGGTCCCGCTTGGAGATGGCCGCCCCGCAGGCGGGACATTTCTCAAAGACCGCGGCCTCCGGGCGCTTGACTGCGGCCTTTTCCCGCAGTCCCCGCTGCTGCTGGAGCTGCATGAGCCGCTCCCGGCGGGCACGAAAGAGGTGATTCAAGGCTTGCTCGCCTCCTTATACCTTAGTTGGATGCCCCGCCGCAGTCCCACGAGAGGATCTCGTCCATGTGTCCGGCCAGAAATCCCGTGTCGTACTGGCCCCGGACAAAATCGGGGTGGTGGAGCAGCAGGTGGGCAAAGTCGGCGGTGGTGGGATAGCCCTCGATGACCAGCTCGGCCAGCGCCCGGCGCATCCGGCGGATGGCCTCCAGCCGGGTGGGGGCGTGGACAATGAGCTTGGCCACCAGGGAGTCATAGAAGGGACTGACCTCATAGCCGTTATAGAGCAGGGTATCCACCCGCACGCCGGGGCCTCCGGGCAGATGGAGGAAGCCGGTCCGGCCCGGACAGGGGCGGAAGCCGTGGCGGAAATCCTCGGCGTTGATGCGGCACTCGATGGCGTGGCCCCGGAGGACCACCTGGTCCTGCTCCACCGAGAGGGAGAGCCCCGCTGCGATGCGCAGCTGCTCCTTCACCAGATCCAGGCCGGAGACCAGCTCAGTGACCGGATGCTCCACTTGGATGCGGGTATTCATCTCGATGAAATAGAAGTGTCCCTCCTGATCCAGCACGAACTCGATGGTGCCGGCATTCACATAGCCGGCGGCTTTGGCCGCGGCCACGGCAGCCGCGCCCATGGCCTCCCGGAGCTCCGGGGTCAGGGCCTTGGAGGGAGATTCCTCCACCAGCTTCTGGTTCTTGCGCTGGATGGAGCAGTCCCGCTCCCCTAGGTGGATGACATGCCCCTGGGTATCAGCCAGAATCTGAAATTCAATGTGGCGGGGGTTGAGAATGAGCTTTTCCAGATAGAGCTCTCCGTTGCCAAAGCAGGCCTCGGCCTCACTTTTGGCCTCGTGGAAGAGCCGCTCCAGGTCCTCCGGAGCGTCCACCCGGCGCATTCCCCGGCCGCCGCCGCCGGCGCTGGCCTTGAGGAGGACCGGATAGCCGATGGTCCCGGCCAGGTCCAGGGCAGTCTGGGCATCGGGCACGGGACCGTCCGAGCCGGGCACCACAGGGACCTGGTGGGCCTGCATAAGGGCCCGTGCCGCCGACTTGTTGCCCATCTGCCGGATGATGTCGCCGCTGGGCCCGATGAAGGTCAGGCCGCACTTGGCGCACAGGTCGGCAAACTCGGCGTTCTCCGACAGAAAGCCGTATCCGGGATGCACGGCGTCGCAGCCGCTCTCGGTGGCGGCGGTGAGAAGGGCGGGGAGGTTGAGATAGCTCTCCGCCGCCCGGGCCGGTCCCACGCAGACCGCGCGGGTGGCCAGCTGGACGTGGAGGGAATCGGCGTCGGCGGTGGAGTACACCGCCACGGTCTCCACGCCCAGCTCCTGACAGGCGCGGATGACCCGCACCGCAATCTCGCCACGGTTGGCGATCAAAACGCGCTTGAACATGGTTCTCTCCTTACTTGAGGCGGAAGAGGGGCTGGTCAAAGCCCACCAGCTCTCCGTCCGACACCAGCACCTCGGCGATGATGCCGTCGGCGGGGGCGGGGACCTCGCTCATCATCTTCATGGCCTCCAGGATGCACACGGTCTGCCCCTTCTTGACCGCCGTGCCCACAGGGGCAAAGGGAGCGGCGTCGGGGGAGGAGGCGGCGTAGAAGGTACCCACCAGAGGAGCCTTGATAAAGCTCCCCTCGGCTTCCGGGGCCGGAGCCGGGGCGGCCGGGGCAGGAGCAGCGGGGGCCGGAGCGGCCGGAATCACCGCACCCGGCACAGGGGCGGGAATGACCGCGGGTACCGCAGGCAGGGCTTTATCCAGCGCCAGGCGGAAATCCTTCTGCTCCAGCTCGAAATGCTGAATGGAGCTGGCCTCAAAACGCTCCATCAGCGCGCAAATCTCTTTGAAATCCATGGCTTAGGCGTGCTCTTCCAGGTAGCGGACAATGTCGCCCACGGTCTGCACGTCCTTGAGGACCTCGTCAGGCATGGCCACGCCCAGCTCCTCCTCCAGAGCGGCGTTCAGATCCACCGCGTCCAGGGAATCCAGCTCCAGGTCCTCGGTCAGGCTGGCCTCCATGGTCACGCTCTCGGGATCACAGCTCAGGTTGGCAACGATGATATCACGCACTTTTTCAAACATAAAGAAACTCCTTCTGCGACAAGGTCGCCTGTTGTCGTTTTTTGCATTTTAGTTAAAAAAATTTAATTAAAATGATTTAAGCGTATTTTAGACAGTGGACGGCCAAATGTCAAGGGAAATTTTTCACTAGAATCCAGGGTATAAAAAATGGAGCGTCCGGGATGGACGCTCCATTTTCGTACTCTCCGAGCCGGTTCAGGCCAGGATACACTCCATATCATACCATACGGAGCCGCCGTGGACCGACTGGGACACACCGCAGTTGGAAAAGCCGAATCGCTCATAGTAGTGGATCAATTTTTCCTTGCAGGTGAGCACCACACGGCGCTTTCCGGCCTGCCGGGCTTTGGCGAGATAGGCTTTCATCAGTTGGGCGGCCACCCCGTTCCGGCGGTACTCCGGCAGGACGGCCAGGCCCAGAATAGCCAAGCTCTCCCCCTCGCCGTCCGCTCCGCCCGGCTCGTAGATGGCATCGCAGATAAAGCGTTCCCGGGTAGCCGGACCATTGAGCAGTCCCACCACGCGTCCCTGTTCCTCGGCCACCAAAAACCACTCCGGGAAGGCGGCGATCCGGTACTGGAAGGCCGCGCGGGTGGCCGCCTCTGCCGGCGGGAAGCCGGCGTTTTCCACCTGACAGACCGCATCCAGGTCGGTACTTTTCACGGTACGGATGACAATTTCCATATAAAATACAACCTTTCTGATCAGACTAAGGGATCAGCGCTTATTTCCGCTGTTGATAGAGAAAAGCTCCATCCGGAGGACGGATGGAGCTTTCAGAGTCTTACTTATTTCCCTTCAGGGCCTTCATACGGTCGGCGTGGCTGAGGATGCGCTTGCGCAGGCGCAGGTTCTCAGGCGTAACCTCCAACAGCTCGTCGTCGCTGAGGAACTCCAGGCACTGCTCCAGAGACATCTGGCGGGGCGTGGTCAGACGCAGGGCCTCATCCGAGCCGGAGGCGCGCATGTTGGTCAGCTGCTTCTTCTTGCAGATGTTGACCGAGATGTCCTCCTGCTTGGGCGTCTCGCCCACCACCATGCCGGCGTAGACCGGGGTGCCGGGCCCGATGAAGAGGGAGCCGCGCTCCTGGGCATTGAAGAGGCCGTAGGTCACCGCCTCGCCGGTCTCGAAGGCCACCAGGGAGCCAGTGGCACGGCGGGCGATGTCGCCCTTGTAGGGGGCGTAGCACTCAAAGACCGAGGCCATGATGCCCTCGCCCTTGGTGTCGGTCAGGAACTCGTTGCGGTAGCCAAACAGGCCACGGGCGGGAACCAGGAACTCCAGCTTCATCCGCTCGCCCACCGGGTTCATCTCCAGGATCTCACCCTTACGGGAGCCGATCTTCTCCATAACGGCGCCCACGGAGTCCGCGGGCACGTCCACCACCAGGCGCTCAATGGGCTCGCACTTCTTGCCGTCGATCTCCTGGTAGAGCACGCGGGGGGGAGAGACCTGGAACTCATAGCCCTCACGGCGCATGGTCTCGATCAGGATGGACAGAGACATCTCGCCGCGGCCGGCCACGTTGAAGGAGTCGGTGTTCTCGGTCTCGGTGACCCGGAGGGAGACGTCCTTCAGAGTCTCCCGGAAGAGGCGCTCCCGCAGCTGGCGGGAGGTGACGAACTTGCCCTCACGGCCGGCGAAGGGGGAGTCGTTGACCGAGAAGGTCATCTCGATGGTGGGGGCGGAGATCTGCACGAACTCCATGGGCTCCACCGCGTCGGGGGCACAGATGGTGTCGCCGATGGTGATGTCGCCGATGCCGCTCATGGCAATGATGTTGCCGGCGGAGGACTCAGTCACCGGCACCTTGCCCAAACCGTCAAACTCGTAGAGGGAGACCGCCTTGGCCTTCTTGGCGGGCTCGTCGGGGGTGTGGAAGTTGCACACCGCGATCTCCTGGTTCTGCTTGATGGTGCCCCGCTCGATACGGCCGATGGCGATGCGGCCCACGAACTCGTTGTAGTCGATGGAGGAGACCAGCATCTGGAAGGGAGCATCCACATCGGCCTGGGGCGCGGGGATATAGTCCACGATGGTCTCAAAGAGGGGAGTGAGGTCGGTGCCGGGCACATCGGGGGAGTAGGAGGCGGTGCCCTGACGGCCGGAGCAGAACAGGGTGGGGGACTCGAACTGCTCGTCGGTGGCGTTCAGGTCCAGCAGCAGCTCCAGCACCTCGTCCATGACCTCATGGATGCGCTGGTCGGGGCGGTCGATCTTGTTGACCACCACGATGACCTTGTGACCCAGCTCCAGGGCCTTGGAGAGCACGAAGCGGGTCTGGGGCATGGGGCCCTCGGCGGCGTCCACCAGCAGGATGACGCCGTTGACCATCTTCAGGATACGCTCCACCTCGCCGCCGAAGTCGGCATGGCCCGGGGTATCCACGATGTTGATCTTGACATCTTTATAGTGCACGGCGGTGTTCTTGGCCAGGATGGTAATGCCGCGCTCGCGCTCCAGGTCGCCGGAGTCCATGACACGGTCCACCGTGGCCTGGTTTTCACGGTAAATGCCGCCCTGCTTGAGCATCTCGTCCACCAGGGTGGTCTTGCCATGGTCGACGTGCGCGATAATGGCTACGTTTCTCAGTTTGGTATTCTGCACGGTAAGCACCTCTTAAAACAAGTTGGTTTATGACCTCTCCCTCGAAAAACTATCGCCGCCCGGTCCGGATCGCCCGCTCCGGCACATGGTCCGGCGTCCCGCAGGGAGGGAGCTCCTGCGGCCGTGCTATGTTCGGCGGCTGCGGCAGCACCGGATCAACCGCTCACATTCCGGTCTCCTCTGCACTGCCGCCCAATCAGCAGAGAATATTATAGGCTATGCCCGGTGGAAAAGCAACTTTTTTTACGTTTAGAGCCCTCTTTCAGCTATTTTCCCAATGCGTGTGTCAAAACCTGGGGTTCATACGTGCGCTTTTTGTCCTGGAGCAGGATTCCCTCTCAAATCGGCGGGGCGCTTCGCCGTTGACAGGCCCCTACGTTTCGGTTAAAATACAAATCGTGATCGGTAGATCCCGATCGATTCGCCCCTGTACCTCACCAGGATAGAGGGTCCGCCTCCTAAGCGGAATGTAGTGCGTTCGAGTCGCGCCAGGGGTGCCACGTCGGAGCAAGCTTTGTATCGCTTGCTCCGGCTTTTTTATTCTCTTACAGAAAGGATGGGGTTCCCGCCATGCACGATCAGAACATCTATGATAATGAGGTCTTTTTTGAGGGTTACCGGAAGCTGCGGGAGCAGCCATCCGCTGCCAATCACCTTGTGGAAAAACCGGCGCTCTTTTCCCTCTGCCCAAACCTGTCCGGCAAGCGGGTCCTGGATCTGGGCTGCGGTTACGGGGAGAATTGCAGGGAATTTCTGCACCTGGGCGCGTCTCATGTGACGGGTCTGGACCTCTCCGAAAAAATGCTCCAGATCGCAAAGGCGGAAAATGACGCTGAACGCATCTCCTTTGTCCGCATGAGTATGAGCGACCTCTCCGCTCTGGACGGCACGTTTGACGTGGTGTTCAGCTCCCTCGCTGTACATTATGTGGAGGATTTTGACCAGCTGCTCGCTCAGATCCACCGGCTGTTGGCCGACGGTGGAATCTTTCTCTTCTCCCAGGAGCATCCCTTTACGACGGCCCTGCGGAAGGGTCCGCGCTGGTCCCAGAATGAGGACGGAACCATCAACCACTATAATTTGAGCGATTACGGCATTCCCGGTATTCGGACCACCACCTGGATCGTGGACGGTGTCATCAAATACCACCGCACCTTTTCCGACATCGTCAACGCCCTTTCGACCGCCGGTTTTCAGCTGGAGCAAATGCTGGAGCCGCTGCCCGGGGCAGATATTCTGGCACAATATCCCGTCTATCAAAAGTGTTATCATAAGCCGGACTTTTTATTGGTCCGTGCGAAAAAGTGTTGCGTATGATTGCAGTATAGCCGGACAGATTCTCGTTCCGCTCCCCGGCTTCTACTTGCACAATCCCGCAGCCTTGCCTATAATGAGTCTGACCCCATGGAAACAATACTACCATCATCATGGACGAATGGAGGCAGTACGATGTATCAAATCTCTAATTTTTTGGATAACGACGACGTTGCCGTCCTCTCGGCACTGGGCCCCTTCCAGGTCATCGAGTATCAGCGGGACCTGAGCGTAACCCCCAATTCCGCCATGCAGGCCTATTACTGCGCCCAGATGAATGTGAAAAAACGCCAGCTGGTATGTGATCTGAGCAAGGCTAATGTCACCATCCAGGCTGGCGCCATGCAGTGGATGCTGGGCAATGTGAATGCCACCACCGGCATCAAAGGCGTGACCGATCTGCTGGGAAAGGCCATGCGCGGCAAGGCCAGCGGCGAATCCACTATCAAACCTGAATATACCGGCGATGGCCTTTTGGTCCTGGAGCCCACCTATAAATATCTTATTCTGCTGGACTGCGCCGACTGGGGCGGCAGCGTGGTGCTGGACGACGGTCTCTTCCTGGCCTGTGACAGCAACCTCAAGCACAAGGCTGTCATGCGCTCCAACTTCTCCTCGGCGGTGGCCGGCGGGGAAGGTCTCTTTAACCTGAGCCTCAATGGAAGCGGCACCTTCTGTATCGAGTCTGATTGCCCCCGGGAGGAGCTGGTTGAGATCACCCTCCAGAACGACGTTCTCAAGATCGACGGCAACTATGCCATTGCCTGGAGCGGCAGCCTCGACTTTACGGTGGAGCGCTCCGGAAAGAGCCTGATCGGTTCGGCTGCCTCCGGGGAAGGTCTGGTCAACGTCTACCGCGGCACCGGCAAAGTCCTTATGATGCCCACCGCAAAAATGCCCAATATCTGATCGCTTCACCGCCCCGGGCGGCTGAGCGGGGAAGGAGAACCCCTATGTCCCATATTATCGAGATAACCGATCTCAGTGCACCGGAACTGGCGGTCTTTGCCCACCTCACCGAGGCCCAGCTGCGCAACCGGTTGGAGCCGGAGCAGGGCGTCTTCATTGCGGAGAGCCCCAAGGTCATCCGGCGGGCCCTGGACGGCGGGTGTGAGCCCCTCGCCCTCCTTATGGAGCGGCGCCATCTCACCGGACAGGGGCAGGAACTTCTGGAGCGCTGTCCCCAGATCCCGGTGTATACCGCCGACCGGGAGGTGCTGGCCCAGCTGACCGGCTACACCCTCACGCGGGGAATCCTGTGCGCCATGCGCCGTCCCCGGCAGGCAGAGGTGGAAACCCTGTGCGCCGACGCCCGCCGGATCGCCGTGCTGGAGGGGATCGTGGACAGCACCAACATCGGCGCCATTTTCCGCTCGGCCGCCGCGCTCCACATGGACGCGGTGCTGCTCACCCCCACCTGCTGCGACCCCCTCTGCCGCCGGGCCGCCCGGGTGAGCATGGGCACGGTCTTTCAGGTCCCCTGGACGTACATCGGCAGCGACCACACCCACTGGCCCCACCCCGGTTTGGAGCGTCTGAAGGCGCTTGGCTTCCGCACCGCCGCCATGGCCCTGAGTGACCGGTCCGTGAGCATTGAGGACCCCGCGCTCATGGCGGAGGAACGTCTGGCCATCATTCTGGGTACCGAGGGGGACGGCCTGGCCGCCGAGACCATTGCCCACTGTGACTACACCGTCCGTATTCCCATGGCTCACGGGGTGGACTCCCTGAATGTGGCGGCCGCCAGCGCGGTGGCCTTCTGGCAGCTGCGCGCCCGCTGACCGGCGGTCCCGCTTTTCAACCATCCCATCGTACAAAAAAGGTCTCTGCACAGAACGCAAGTGCAGAGACCTTTTTTCTTATTCCCGCTTTCTGGCCGCCTGTTCTACTCCGGCCAGCTGCCGGGAGAGGCCGTGGGCACTGGCAAGATAGCGGCCCAGTACATAGCCCAGGTCGCCCTCCTCCATTCCCGCCTCCAGCGAGATGGCGTCCAGCGGCGGCCCCGGCCGGTCCATTTCCACACAGAGGGTACGGGCCAGCCGGCTCAGCCCCGACCCCTGCTCCCGCGGGATGGCGCCCGCCTGGAGGAGATAGTGTACCTGCTCCAGCTCTGAGAACATATTCCACAGCGTGAGCAGAAGCGTACTGGCCTCTGTCCGCTCCTCCCCCTGGGGCAGCGTGAGAACATAGCCCATGGCCGCATCGTAGACCAGGTGGAACTCGGTCAGAATCTCACTGGAGAAGGCCGGGTCTACCCGCCCGCCCAGTCCCTGCGAGACCATATCCCAGTAGGTGGCGTGGAGATGCGTCAGTGTGTGGAGATTGCTGTGGAACTGCTTCTCCCGCCGGGTGGGGACAAAGAAACGGTTGATCACCAGCACCAGCAGCACCGCCAGCAGCAGATAGAAGATCCGCAGACCAATGGCCACGGTGTCCTCCATGGTCAGGGAGGCCATGGTCACCGCAAAGGCCGTGGAGAAGATGGGGTGGACCCAGGTCCCGGGGGTGCAGCAGTACATAAGGGAGATCATCACAAAGGAAAAGACAAAGACGCCGGGCACACCGGGCAGAAGGGGATAGACCACAAAGACCAGCAGACAGCCCAGGGCCGTGCCGATGGGCCGGGTGACCATCCGGTGGGCGCTCTCCTCATAGCTGGGCTGAATCAGAAGAAACGCGTGGAGGGGGAACCAGTAGGTGTGTTCAAAGTCCCACAGGAGGCTGATGGTACAGCTCACCGTCAGCACCACCGAAAGCCGCAGGGCAAAGCGCATCTCAAACCGCTCCAGGGAAAACCGCTCCCGCAGGCGCCGCCACAGCTCTCTTCCTCCGCCTCCCCGCCAGAGCGGGTGCCGGACCGGTCGGACCTCCCGCCAGTGCCGGAGCAGGAGGAGCATGCGGTGGAGAAAGCTCCGGTAAAAAATGCGCAGGCGCCCCTCGGGCAGAGGGGTATCGGCCAGCATGGCCTGGATCTGTTCCGCCACCGCGGCACGCTCCTCCGCGGTCTGGGCCGCACGCACGGCCCGGACCAGTCCGGCCAAGCCCTCCAGCGCCTCCCGCCGCTCCGGGGGAAGGACCTCCTCCTGCCAGGCCGCGTCGGACACCAGATAGACTGCCCGCTGGAATAAGATCGCAAACATATTGTAAAAGAGTTTTTGGGGATCAGAGGATCCCGGGAGGCGGTGGTTGCGGTATCCCATGCGGTGGAAGCTCTGTTCCAGCCCATACAGCTCCTTGCGCACCTCGTCGCTCCCGCCTTCCTCCGCCATGCGCTTGAGCAGAGCGGCCAGACGGTCCAAACTCTCTCCCACACTGTCCCGCTTTTTTTCCGTCCGGCCCCGCCACCATCCATAGCCCGCCAGGGCCAGAATGAGGGCCGCCGTACAGGCCGCCACCGCCAGAAGCTGCGTCCCCATCTCCTCCGGCGCAGGCGGCCGGAGCTCCAGAAACACAAAGGTCATGGCATAGCCGATATATCCCTTGGGGGCAAACTGGCTGCTCTGAAAAAAGACCAGCAGAAAGGGCACACTGAGATTCAGCAGTACACACAGCCATCCGCTCCTGGTGGCCACCATGGCCAATACGCACAGCAGCATGCACATGAAAAACAGGCGGACATAGTCGCCCAGTGTATGTTCCCGGTTGCGGCGCACCTGAAACAGGGTGGTCGTTCCAGACACTGCCATGGCATAGGCGCTGCCAAAGCAGACCGTGATCATCAAAAACAGCGCGATAAAAAAGAATACAGTGGGTCTGGCGCCCTTCCAGCGGCTCCGAAAGAGCTTGACCCCCTCACTCCATCGCAATCGCACCGGTAAATTTCCGTCCTTCATGCTTTCTCTCCTCTCCCGGCACGCGATCCTTTCGATATTATCATACCACGCCGCTTTCCAGAGGAAAAGAGCGGGGTTTTGGGGGGCGGCGGGCATGGAGGCGGCTCTTTTCGGGGATGATAGCAAGAGAACCACCGCTTTGCACAAAAATAGCCTCTGATTTTTGGCGCCTTGACTGACTGAAAATGATTGTTTAAGATTGAAATTGATTGTAATTGTGCTATAATAGCATCAAGCAATAAAAACAAATCATTTCAGATCAAAAAGGAGGGTCTGCTATGTTGGCGGAAGAGCGGTTGGCCGCCATTGTCGCCGCAGTGGAGCAGCGGGGCGCCGCTACGGTGGCCCAGCTCTGTGAGGCCACCGGGGCCTCTGAGGCCACGATCCGGCGGGATCTGAACCTGCTGGACCGGCAGGGCAAGGTGAGCAAGGTCCACGGCGGGGCCGTCGCGGTGGGAGGACAGTTTGACCCGGAAGAGCCGGATCTCTCCACCAAGTCTCTGCTCCACATTGAGGAAAAGGCGTCCATCGGACGGTACGCCGCCTCGCTGGTGTACGACGACGACTTTGTCTTTCTGGACGCGGGCACAACCACCCTGGCCATGGCCAACTGTCTGGGCCAGTCCGGCGCCACCTTTGTCACCACCAGCATTGCCTGTGCCCGCCGTCTGAGCAAGCTGGGCCGCAAGGTCTACATGGTGGGCGGCAGGCTCAAGCTGGGCACCGAGGCCATCGTGGGCGCGGAGGCCATTGCAGCACTGGAGCGCTACAACTTCACCAAGGCCTTTCTGGGAATCAACGGCATTGCCCTCCGGCAGGGATGCACTACCCCCGACGCAGAGGAGGCCGCGGTCAAGACCCGGGCGGCAGAGCAGGCCTACCTCACCTATGTGCTGGCCGACTCCAGCAAATTCGGCAAGGTGACGGCGGTGACCGTCCGTCCTCTCAGCCAGGTCTGTATCATCACCGACACGCTGCCCGACGAGAGCTTCCGCGCCCATGCCGTCATCAAGGAAGTAGGAGAAACGCACCTATGATCTACACCGTCACCTTTAATCCGGCCATCGACTATGTGGTCCGCATGGACCGTCTGGAGCCGGGAAGCATCAACCGCGCCAGCCAGGAGCTGATCCAGTTCGGCGGCAAGGGCATCAATGTCTCCACCGTCCTGGGCAACCTGGGAACGGAGAGCGTCGCTCTGGGTTTTCTGGCCGGGTTTACCGGCCGGGCCATTGAGGCCGGCCTCTCCGCCGCAGGAGTACGCACAGACTTTATCCACCTGCCGGAGGGATTCACCCGGATCAATGTCAAGATCAAGGCGGGGGAGGAGACCGAGCTCAACGGCCGGGGACCCGCCATTCCCCCGGAGGCGCTGGAGGCCCTGTTCCGCAAGCTCGATGCGCTGACCGGCGGGGATATTCTGGTACTGGCCGGTTCCATTCCCGCCTCCCTGCCCAGTGACATCTACGAGCGCATTCTGGAACGGCTGGATGGCCGGGGCATCTCGGCTGTCGTCGACGCCGAGGGCGATCTGCTGGCCAACGTGCTCAAATACCGTCCCTTCCTCATCAAGCCCAACCGGCTGGAGCTGGGCGGTATGTTCGGACAGACCCTGGAGACACTGGACGAGGTCCGCGCCTGCGCCGCCAAACTTCAGGAGCGGGGCGCCCGAAATGTGCTGGTCTCCATGGCAGGGGATGGGGCCATCCTTCTGGATGAGACCGGCCGCTTCCACCAGGCCCCGGCAGCCCGGGGCACCGTACGCAACTCCGTGGGAGCGGGTGACTCCATGGTCGCCGGTTTCCTGGCCGGATGGCTTGATTCGGGCCAATATGAGTCCGCCCTGCGCCTTGGGACGGCCGCCGGCGGGGCCACCGCCTTCTCCGACGGTCTTGCCTCCCGGGACGCGGTCGAGGCCGTCCTCCGTACCCTCTGAGCATTGTTTCTTCAAACCTGATTTGAAAGGATGAGAGTCATGCGCATCACCGACCTTCTGCGCGCCGAGAGCATTCAGCTCAACGCGTCGCCTGCCGATAAGGCCGCCGCAGTGGACCTGCTGGTGGCCCTGCACAGCAAGGCGGGCAATCTGACCGACCAGGCCCTCTATAAAAAGGACATTCTGGCCCGGGAAGAACAGAGCACCACGGCCATCGGCTGCGGGATCGCCGTCCCTCACGCCAAGAGCGCCGCGGTCAAGCGGCCCGGCCTCGCGGCCATCACCGTTCCCGGCGGCGTGGATTATGACGCCCCGGATGGCCAGCCCTCCACCCTCTTCTTTATGATCGCGGCCCCCAAGGACGGGGGAGACACCCACCTGGAGATCCTCTCCCGGCTGATGGTCATGCTGATGGACGAGACCTTCTGTCAGCGCCTGCTCTCCGCCGGGGATGTGACGGAATTCCTGGCCTGCATCGACCAACAGGAGGCCGAGAAGTATCCCGATGAGGTGCCCGCTCCCGCATCGGCTCCGGAGCAGGCGCAGGCGCAGGGCTACCGCATCGTGGCGGTCACCGCCTGCCCCACCGGCATCGCACACACCTATATGGCCGCCGAAGCGCTGGAGAAAAAAGGGTCCGAGATCGGCATTCCCCTCAAGGCGGAGACCCAGGGCTCCGGCGGAGCCAAAAACATCCTGACCCGGGACGAGATCGCCGGGGCGGATGCGGTCATCATCGCCGCGGACAAAGAGGTGGACCTGAGCCGCTTTGACGGCAAGCATGTTCTCCGGGTACCTGTGGCAGAGGGCATCCACCACCCGGAGGAGCTCATTCGAAAGGCACCCGACGCCCCCATCTACCACCACACCGGCGCCGTCGTCCAGGAGGAGATCCGGGAGAGCCTGGGCCGCAAGCTCTATAAGCAGCTCATGAACGGCGTGTCCCATATGCTGCCCTTTGTCATCGGCGGCGGCATTCTCATCGCCCTGGCCTTCCTGCTGGACGATCCCTCCATCGACTACGCCAACTTCGGTACGAACACCCCGCTGGCCGCCTGGTTCAAGAACATCGGCGGAGTTGCCTTCAACTTCATGCTGCCCATTCTGGCCGGCTATATCGCCATGGCCATTGCCGACCGGCCCGGTCTGATGGTGGGCTTTGTGGGCGGTTCGCTGGCCGTATCGGGCGCCACCTTCCTGCAGCCCGGCGGCGGCTCCATTTCCGCCGGATTCCTGGGCGCCCTCATCGCCGGCTTTGCCGCGGGCTATCTGATGCTGGGGCTGCGCAAGCTCTGCGACCGGCTTCCCCGGGCCCTGGAGGGCATCAAGCCCGTCCTCATCTATCCAGTGGTAGGTCTGCTGATCATCGGCCTCTTCATGTGTGTGGTCAATCCCTTTGTGGGCATGCTGAACAACGCCCTCTACGCCGGCCTGGCCTCCATGAACGAGGGCAGCCGTGTGGTCCTCGGCTTTGTGGTAGCGGCCATGATGGCCATTGATATGGGCGGCCCCTTCAATAAGGCTGCCTACCTCTTCGGTACCTCCACCCTGGCCACCGCGGACATCGCCGCGGGAGGCTCCGGTGTGATGGCAGCTGTGATGATCGGCGGCATGGTCCCGCCCATCGCCATCGCTCTGGCCACCACCTTCTTCGGCAACCGCTTTACCCCCGAGGAGCGCAAGTCCGGCCCGGTCAACTATATCATGGGCCTGTGCTTTATCACAGAGGGCGCCATTCCCTTTGCCGCCAGTGACCCGCTTCGGGTCCTGCCTGCCTGCATCCTGGGTTCCGGCGTGGCCGGCGCGCTGTCCATGCTTCTGGGCTGCGCCTCCCCCGCGCCCCACGGCGGACTGTTCGTATTCCCGGTCATGCACAATGTGCTGGGCTATTTTGTGGCCCTGGCTGTTGGCTCCCTGGTGGGCATGCTGCTGCTGGCCATCCTCAAGCGCAAAAAAGCGTAAATCCACCTCTTCTGTCCCCGGATGATCCGGGGACAGAAGAGCCCCTAACCATCCATACCAACCCTGTGTTTATGAAGAAAGGAAGATCTGATTATGGTATCCGCCAAGACTACAATCATCAACCCCATGGGCATGCACATGCGTCCCGCGCAGCTCTTTGTCAAGACCATCACCCCCTTTGGCTGTGATGTCACCGTGATCGCCAACGGCCGCGAGATCAACGCCCGCAGCATCATGAACCTGATGGCCGCCTGCATCAAGCAGGGCACCGAGATCGAGATCTGCTGCAACGGCTCCAACGAGGCCGACTGCCTCAAGGCCGCCGTGGCGCTGGTGGAGTCCGGCCTGGGCGAATAAGAGCCCGATCAGCCGGGAGAAAGGAACATGACTATGACGTTACACGGTGTGGGCGCCTCCGCAGGCATTGGAATCGGCACAGCGGTCTGCGTGCGGGAGCAGAATCTGGACTATACCTCCGTTCCCTTTTCCGGGGCGGAGCAGGAAAAGGCCCGACTGCGCGCGGCGGCAGACCTCTTTACCCAGCGCACCCAGGCCATGGCCGATGACATAACCAACCGCTTGGGGGAGGCAGAGGCTGCCATCCTCACCGGTCAGATCATGATGCTGGAAGATCCCTTCATGCTCTCCCAGATGGAAGAGGCCATCGACACCGGCAAGTGCGCCGAGGAGGCCCTGGACACCGTCTGCCAGACCTTTATCGCCATGTTTTCCGGGGTAGAGGATGAGCTCATGCGCCAGCGCGCCGCCGATATCGGCGACATCCGCACCCGGATGCTGGGCATCCTGCTCCACGCCGAGAGCGTGGATCTGGCCGCCCTGCCCGAGGGCACCGTTCTGGTGGTCCACGATCTGACCCCCTCCATGACGGTGAGCCTCTCCAAGGAGCATGTATGCGCCATCCTCACCGAGGTGGGCGGACAGACCAGCCATTCGGCCATCCTGGCCCGGGCCCTGGAGGTCCCCGCGGTACTGGGCGTGCCCGGTCTGCTGGACGCCGTCCAGGACGGTATGACCGTGGCAGTGGATGGCACCGAAGGTGCCGCGCTCCTCTGCCCGGACGAGGCCACCCTTGCTGCCTTCCAGGCCCGCCGGGACAAGTGGCTGGAAGAGCGGGCTCTGCTCCAGGTCTATCGGGACCGGGATACCCGCACCGCCGACGGCCGGCACGTGGACCTGTACGCCAACATCGGCAGCGTAGCCGACGCGAAAGCGGCCGCCGAGGCGGGCGCCGAGGGAATCGGACTCTTCCGGACCGAGTTCCTCTTCATGGACCGCACCGCCCTGCCCGATGAGGAGGAGCAGTACCAGGCCTACGCCCAGGTCTCCGACCTCATGGCGGGGAAAGAGGTCATCATCCGCACGCTGGATGTGGGCGGCGACAAGGGCATCGCCTATCTGGAGATGGAGCGGGAGGAGAACCCCTTCCTGGGCCACCGGGCCATCCGCTACTGTCTGGACCGCCCCGACCTCTACCGGGTGCAGCTGCGGGCCCTGCTCCGGGCCGGCGCCCGGCACGGGAATATCAAGATCATGCTCCCCCTGGTCTCCGGGGTGGAGGAGGTCCGGGGCGCCCGGGCGCTTCTGGAGGAGTGCAAGGCCCAGCTCTCCGCCGAGGGTTTGGCCTTTGACCCCCACATCTCTTTGGGCATCATGGTGGAGACGCCGGCCGCGGCACTCATCGCCGACTTGCTGGCCCGGGAGGCTGACTTCTTCTCCATCGGTACCAACGACCTGACCCAGTACACCATCGCCGTGGACCGGGGCAACGCCAAGGTGGAAAAGCTCTACACCTGCTACCACCCGGCCGTCCTGCGCAGCATTCGCTCGGTCATTGCCGCGGGAAAGGCCGCCGGAATCCCGGTGGGTATGTGCGGCGAGGCCGCCGCCGACCCCCGCATGATCCCGCTGCTCCTGGCCTTTGGTCTGGACGAGTTCAGCGTCAGCCCCTCGTCCATCCTGGCCGCCCGCAAGCAGATCGCCGATTGGAACGGTCCGGACGCCCTCCGGACCGCGGAACAGGCCATGGCTCTGGACACCGCCGCCCAGGTCTCTGACTTCCTGGCTCAGGCAAGTGCCTCTCTCTAAATGAACAAGACCGGCCCCCGCTCCTTGAAGGAGCGGGGGCCGGTTTTCTGTTGTTCCCGTGTATGCTCAGCGATCCCACTTGTCGATGAGGGCGCGGAGCTGATCGGCAAATTTGGCCAGATCCTTGTTGGCGCCGCCCCGGTTGTGGGCGATGACCTCCATCAGGCGGCGGCCCGTCTCCTCCAGACGGCGATAGGCCGGGGAGGCCGAGTCCGCCACATAGACCGGCTTGGACTCCAGCACGATGCCGGGCGCCACGATCCGCCCGGTCAGCAGATCATAGACCTCCTCATAGTTGGCCGAGTGGGCCGAGAAGCCCCGCTCCCGCAGGGTCTGGGCATAGATCTCGGTGACATCCTTGTCGCCGTGGACCACAAAGACCTCTTTCGGCTTGGGCTCAAAGGCGCCGATCCACCGCAGCAGGCCGTCCCGGTCTGCGTGGGAGGAGAGGCCGTGGAAGTTGACGATGCGGGCCTTGACGGCGATCTCTTCGCCGAAGAGCTTGACCGACTTTACCCCGTCCAGCAGGCGGCGTCCCAGGGTGCCCTCGCCCTGATAGCCCACGAAGACCACGGCACACTCTTTTCTCCACAGGTTGTGCTTGAGGTGGTGGCGAATCCGGCCGGCGTCGCACATGCCGGAGGCCGAGATGATGACCTTGGGGGTCTGATCCAGGTTCAGATTTTTGGACTCCTCACTGGTCTCCGTAATGTTGAGTCCGGGGAAGCGGAAGAGGGCCCCGCCCCGCAGGGCCTCAATGGCCTCCTCATCCAGATAGCCGTGCAGGTCTCCGGAGAAGATCTTGGTGGCCTCACCGGCCAGCGGAGAATCCACATAGACCGGGAAATTGGGGACCGATTTCACCATGTGCTGCTCCTTCATCTCCCGGATGAAATAGAGCAGCTCCTGAGTGCGGCCCACGGCAAAGGAGGGGATCACCACATTGCCCCCCTGGCCCAGTGTCTCGTCAATGATCGCGGCCAGCCGCTCGGTATACTCGGGGTCCTCCTCCATATCGTGGTTGCGGTCGCCATAGGTGGATTCCGTGAGGACATAGTCGGCCTCCCGGATATACTGGGGATCCCGGATGATGGGCTGGTCCCGGTTGCCGATGTCGCCCGAGAAGACGATCTTCCGGGTCTCATCTCCCTCGGTAAGCCACACCTCTGCGCTGGAGGAGCCCAGCAGGTGCCCGGCATCGGTAAAGCGCACCTTGACGCCCGGCTCGATCTCCAGCACATCCCCGTACTCACAGGTCACCACATGGGAGAGGGCCGCTTCGGCGTCCGCCACGGTATAGAGGGGTTCCACCAACTCCTTGCCCGCGCGCTTGCCCTTCTGATTCTGCCACTGGGCGTCGCTCTCCTGGATATGGGCCGAGTCCCGCAGCATGATGGAGAGCAGCTCTCCGGTCAGGCGGGTGCAGTAGATATTTCCCGTAAAACCCTGTTTGACCAGCAGCGGGATCCGCCCGGAGTGGTCGATGTGGGCATGGGTCACAATGACATCGTCGATATAGCCGGCGTTAAAGTCCAGCTCCCGGTTATCCCGCTCGTCTCGTCCCTGCTGGAGTCCGCAGTCCACCAGAATTTTCTTTCCGCCGCACTCCACGCAGTGGCAGCTTCCGGTCACCGCCTTGGCCGCGCCAAAAAATGTCAGTTTCATACCCCGCCTCCTTGTACATTTTGTACAATCATTGTACCCTATTCCGCCTCTTATGTCAATCGCAGCTGTGGAGGGCTTCCTCCAGGCGGCGTTCCAATGCCCGGTAGGAGGGGCAAAAGACCTTTCGCCCCACGGCCCGGGAGAGGGCCTCGTTCCAGAACGGCAGGGGGTAACGCTCCCCCTCCTGTAAGACCAGCAGCGTCCACAGCCACAGGGGAGAGGGCTTTGCCCCCAGCCGCTCCAGCCGGGCAAGGATCGGATTTTCCACGCCATATCACCTCTTGGCAGTCTATGATACCCGGCACAGCGTGGTCGACTGTCCCGGTATTGTTTTAAGCACACTACTATGCAGCCTGCATATTGTATCGAAGTCCTCCGTTCAATATAATGAAATAAATTTAGAAGGAGGTATTTTTCTATGAAAAAAAGGCGCCTCATCCATTTGGGCATCCATACTCGCCGGTGCCCTGTGTCTCTCTCTTTTCCCCGCAACCGCACTGGCCGCGGAGGGAAGCCTGTCCAATTTTAAACGTACCATTCCCTATACCAGCGGACAATTCACAGACGTATCGTCCGATGCGTGGTACGCCGAAAGTGTACGCTCTGCCTGTGAATTTGGCCTGCTCTACGGCAGCAGTGCAACCACGTTTACGCCCTCCGGAAATGTGAGTCTTGCCCAGGCCATTGCCCTGGCCTGTCGTCTTCATAGTATTTACTATGCGGACCAGGCCGTATTCTCAAACGGAGCCACCTGGTATCAGCCTTATATTGACTATGCCATTCAGAATGGGATCCTGACTGCCGGCACCTATTCCGACTACAATGCAAATGCGACCCGCGCCCAATTTGCATCCATTCTGGCCGCTGCGCTGCCGGAATCTGCCCTCGCCCCCATCAATGACATTGCTTCCATCCCCGATGTCTCCGCTGCGGACAGCTATGCCGACGCCGTCTATCGCCTCTACAATGCCGGCATCATCAAAGGAAAAGACCGCTACGGAACCTTTGCGCCGGAAAGCTCAATCCAGCGCGCCGAGGCGGCCACGATCGTCACGCTCATGGCCGACCCTTCCATGCGCACATCCTTCACGCTGGACTTCAAACTCACACCGCAGGCCCTGCAGGGTGTTTGGCGCTATGAGGAGCGGGACCCCGATTCCGACTACGTGGAATACCGGGAGCTGATCTTTGACGGGGAAGAGTCCATCCGCATTTTCTACCACGAAAATTATAGCGGCATAGATCACACTGTTCCTAAAACCGGCTATGATCTGTATAGCCGCGGCCGGGTGACCACAGAAGAGAAAGCTACCTTCACCAATCCGAATGCCTCGGCCGCCGCCTATGCGCAGTGGGGTATCTTTACCAATGATTTTGTGGACTGGCGGGGCAGTGGTGACGCCAAACGCCTTACTGGGCGGATCAGTGACTATGTATCGGAACTCAATTTGGAGGAGGGGTATCTGGTCTTGGTAGACATGGCCTATGTCTCTCCCACATATCGCCGCTATGAGCGTGTCTCCACCGAGCCGGTCTCCGATCTGCGTACCGGTGCGGAAAGCCAGATCAAAAATCTGGACGCACTTCTCGCCACTCCCGTTCCTACCCCAAATCCCGAGCCGGAGACGCCGGAAGAACCGGTGCAGGCGGATCCCATCTCCTTCGGCACCATATCTCTTCAGTATATCTATGACCGTCTGAAATTCCCCAGCACGATGAACGTGGTGGAGATGCGCTATGGTCCCTATGACCGCGTTGCCTACTATGCCAATCTGCCGGATTGGACCAAGCCCAGCGGAAATATTCTCAGCCTGAACCATGATTACTATGTGGTCAAAGTAACGCTTCAGGCCGCCAACTCCCTGGGCGCCCTGGTCACGGATACCTATGTATTCCTGTTTGACCTGACCACTGGAAAAACGATCTATGACTTTGAAAATTGGGCCCATGAGCGGGTGGAAATGTCCTGGGGCGCCACCAAGTCGGAATACATGAGTCTGGAGAGTGAAGCGCTTTTCCTGGCCGCCTCCGTAAAATTCCAGCTCTTTACGGAAGAGGAGACCCAGAGCATTGTCCGCACCGTTACCTCCGGATAAAGAGGCACGCTGTTCTGTAAAAAAATTTGGCCCCCGCTCCGTTAGGAGCGGGGGCCTTGGCATATCCATCCAAAAATGCTGGCAACCGTATTTGATTTGGATCCAAATTCCTCCCGCTCAGCTCCCCGGGTAGAGGGTGCTTTTACGGGGCAGGAGGAACGCCGCGATGAGATAGAGGATCAGCGCCGCCCCCTTGAACCACATCAGCAGTACCATCACCACCCGCACGAGGGTGGGGTCCAGATTAAAATACTCGGCAATGCCGCCGCATACGCCAAACAGCAGGGCCTCCCGGCCCTCTGTCCGATAGAGCTTCTTTTCCATGAGCTTAATCTCCTTCCATAGGGCGCAGGGACACATCCGCCCTTCCGCACCGTTTTCCTTGTCTCTAAGATACCAGACGAGCGTTAAAAGATCGTTCGTCCTGCCTTAAAATTGGATAAAAAGGAGATAAAGAATCTCTGGTCCCTCACAGAAGCCTCTCGGATTCCCCACTCTGTTCCGGCGGGGAAAGGGGCTCTTCCGGTGCAGCCGGCAGCGAGACCTCCGCTTTGAAGAGATCGCCGTCAATATCCAGCCGGAAGGAACCTCCCTGAAGCTCCGTCAGGCTCCGTGCAATGGAGAGTCCCAGTCCGGAACCCTCCGTACTGCGGGCGGTGTCGCCCCGTACAAACCGCTCCATCAGCTGTTCCGGCGGGAGATTGAGGGCTGCCCGGGAAATATTCTTCACCGTCAGAAATACCCGCCCATCCCGTGCCGACAAATCCAGGTAGACCCGGGTGCCGCTCAGGGCATATTTACAGCAGTTCCCCAGCAGATTGTCAATGACCCGCCACAGGTGGCGGCCGTCGGCCAGAATGACCCGGCAGCCATCGCCCTGATCCAGTACAGGGGTCAATCCGGCCTGGGCAAATTTCTCCTCATATTCTCCCAAGGCCTGCTGCACCAGCTGTCCGAAGTCCAGCCGCTCCAGCGACACGGGCAGTGTCCCCGTGGAGGCCTTGGACGCCTCCACCAGGTCCTCCGTCAGCTTTTTCAGCCGCTGGGACTTCCGGTCCAGCACCTCCAGGTACTCCAGGGCCTTGGGCTCGGTGATCTCCACCTTTTTGAGCAGATCCACATAGTTGATGATAGAGGTGAGCGGGGTCTTGAGGTCATGGGAGACATTGGTGATGAGCTCGGCCTTGAACCGCTCGCTCCGCAGCCGTTCTTCCACCGCATGGGTGATGGAGACCCCCAGGGCGTTGAGCTGTTGAGCGTGCTCTTTCAGATCCCGGTACATCCCCCTGGTGTCGATCTGTACCTCGCTGCCTCCGCCGACGATCTCCTCCGCCGCGCTCCGGATCTCCTTCCACTGGCGCACCCACCGGCAGATACCCCAGAGCACCAGTCCCTGATAGACCGGAATCAGAATGATGGTCGCTCCGGTCAGCACAGTGCCCACCAAATAGAGCAGGAAAATCCACACGGCCCGCCGGGTGATGGGCCAGTGGAGCGTTACCTCCCGGAAGAAATGCCCCACCCTGGCGCACAGATGCCAGCACAGGGTATTGCGCAGCAGAATCCCGTTTTTCCACCGCTTCATGGTGCTCATAAGCGCCGCCAAAACCAGGCCCACTTCGGCCATGGTCAGCACGCCCAGGCCAATGACCGCCCGGAGAGAAAGCCCGTGCTGGTTGATGTTGGTGGTGATGGGATCTCCCGCCGCCAGCGGGATGCAGAAAAGGAAGCTCGCCCCCAACAGGTAGAGCTCATAGGGAATCCTGTCCTGCCAGGAGAGGGGCAGCATTTGACTTTCCTCGGAACAGAATGCGATGCTCCTCCAGAGCCACACAAGCCCCACCAGGGTCAGTGTCAGGGAGATGAGACACAGCACCGTGACCGGCCCCAGCCAGTTCTGGATCCCATCATAATTCTCCTTCGCCGTCCAGATGGAGTCCCGCACGGTCAGGGGATCGGTCACACCGCTCTCCACCACCAGGCTCGCGGTGTGGACGCGGCTGTCCTGGTCCTCGGTCCAGATCCACCGCTCCATGTCTGTGTCGTAGGAATAACCATATTGTCCCGCTCCGGCTGCGTCTGCTGGGACCACGGGACTGAATTCCACATACTTTTCCCCGGTCCAAACCTGGAGGATCTCATAACTGTCGGTATTGTCCCAGCGGCTTTGATCCTCATTGTACAACTCATTCCCCTGGGTCACCGTAAAGGAGTAGGTATCCTGTCTGGCCAGATCGTCCAGGGTCTGCTTCTGATCCAGATTGCTCCACAGAATGGTCCCGTCGTCCAGCCGTACCCGGAAGCGGTAGTTGGTCTGCTCCGCCCGGAGCTTTTTCTCGATCTGCTGCAGCTGAAGCTCTTCCAGATATTCCAGATCCTGTCCCCAGGTCTCCCGAAGGCGCAGTTCCATACCCTGCTCCACCGTTGCCTGGTAGGGCCACAGGGCGCTATACAGGCTGCCGCTCTGATAAAAATCACCGGCGGACCACAGATCGTCCCACCGGGACACCAGCAAAATACTGGACCAGAAGGCCAGTGCGCCGCACACGATACACAGTGCAGCGGCACAGCCCTTCCGAAATCCTCTGTTATGCTTTGCCCCCATGGGCGCCCCTCCCGTTCACGTTTAGATTTTTTCCATTTTATAGCCCAGTCCCCACACCACTTTGATGTACCGCGGATTGGCCGGGTCGATCTCTACCTTCTCGCGCAGGTGCCGGATGTGTACCGCCACCGTGTTCTCCGAGCCCAGCGAGGGGTCGTTCCACACCTGTTCATAGATCTGCCCGGTGGAAAAGACCCGCCCGGGGTGCTTCATCAGCAGAAGAAGGATGTTGTACTCGATGGGGGTGAGGGAGACTCGCTCCCCATCTACGGTGACCGACTTGGCATTATCGTCCATTGTAATGCCGCCGTTGGAAAAAACGGCGCTGTTGTCCTCCGCCACCTTGCTGCGTCCCCCCAAAGTCGTATACCGCCGCAGCTGGCTCTTGACCCGGGCGATGACCTCCACCGGATTGAAGGGCTTGGTGATATAGTCGTCGGCGCCGATGTTGAGGCCCAGGATCTTATCCGTATCCTCACTCTTGGCGGTGAGGAGGATGATGGGGATATTCGTGCTCTCCCGCAGCTTGGCGGTGGCCCGGATGCCGTCCAGATTGGGCATCATAACGTCCATGAGAATCAGATGGATGTCATGCTCCTTCACCATCTCCAGAGCCTCCAGTCCATCATAGGCCTTTACGGTGGCATATCCCTCGCTGGTCAGATAAATATCCAGGGCCGAGACGATGTCGCGGTCGTCATCGCAGATGAGAATGTTATACATGGCGCAGTTCCTTTCTCCTGATTGTAGTATACCGCCCCTTTTTTAAGAGACGGAACGGAAGTCTTTTAAGAAGCCTTTAAATTTCTCCATCGGATACGTCCCCATTTTACCCTATCTGTGGGAGAAAAAGCAATGGAAAGCCCAATCCCTCTTTCCACAGCACTTTTACACAGTAGCACACCTATGTATTTATGTTTTGCGCTGCTAAAATCTTCGATTGACTTTCCGCATCCTTTCCGGGATAATAGGGGAGGCAACACCCCATTTGCTTTACCAAAGGAGGAACCGACCTTGCATCAGCTCCGTGCGGCCGACTACGGCCTGTGTGTGGGCTCGCTTCCCAAGGGCCCCCACAACCGCATCACCGATGTGCCCGGCGTCACGGTGGGGCACTGTACGGTGGACACGCCCGCCCATAAGACGGGGGTGACCGTCCTCTTTCCCTGTCCGGAAAATCCCTTTGTCCACAAGTTGCCCGCCGCCGCCTTTGTCCTCAACGGCTTTGGAAAGAGCGCGGGACTTATGCAGATCCAGGAGCTGGGCACCCTGGAATCTCCCATTGCCCTGACCAATACCCTCAACGTGGGCCTGGTCCACGATGCGCTGGTGGAGTACATGGTCCGCCGCTGTGACCGCGAGGGGGTGTCCATGCGCTCGCTCAATCCGGTGGTGTGCGAGTGCAACGATTCCACCCTCAATGACATCCTGCACCGGGCCGTGGGGGAGAAGGAGGTCTTTGCGGCCATGGAGGCCGCCGGGGCCGACTTTGCCGAGGGCGACGTGGGCGCAGGCAAGGGCATGGTCTGCCACGATCTCAAGGGCGGGATCGGCACCGCCTCCCGCTGCCTGGAGGTGGATGGAAAGACCTATACCCTGGGCGTCCTGGTCCTGGCCAACCACGGCAACCTGCGGGACCTGACCATCGCGGGGGAGCATATCGGCCCCCAGCTGGAGGAGCGCCTGCGCGTGGGCCAGACCGAGGACCAGGGTTCCTGCATCGCCATCGTGGCCACCGATCTTCCCCTGGATGCCCGCCAGCTGGAGCGGGTCGCCAAGCGGGTCAGTGTGGGGTTGGCCCGGCTGGGCTCCTACATCGGCCACGGTAGCGGGGAGGTCTTTTTGGCCTTCTCCACCGCCAACGCCTACGACCCCCGCGCGGAGGAAAAAATCCGCACGGTCTCTGCCTTCCGGGAGGACTCCATGGACCTTCCCTTCCAGGCTGTGGCCGAATGTGCGGAAGAGGCGGTGCTCAATGTGCTCTTTACCGCCCGCACCGTCACAGGCAGTCAGGGCAAGACTGTCCACGCCCTGACCGAGCTTTGGACCCCAAACACTTCCCAGGAGGCTTTCACTCATGAGTAAACAGACAAAATCCGGCCAGTTTACCAGCTCCGTCGGCTTCGTGCTGGCGGCGGTAGGCTCCGCCGTGGGCATGGGGAATATCTGGCTCTTCCCCTACCGCGTGGGCCAATATGGCGGCGGCGCCTTCCTCATTCCTTATTTCCTGTTCGTGGCCCTGTTCAGCTATGCGGGCCTGTCCGCCGAGTTTGCTCTAGGCCGTCTGACCGGCACCGGCACCTCCGGCTCCTTCGACTATATCCTCAAGCGCCGGGGACTGCGGGGCGGCTCCATCATCGGTATCATGCCGCTGGCCGGTGTGCTGGGCATTGCCATCGGCTACTCGGTGGTCGTGGGCTGGGTCCTGCGCTACTGCGCCGGGGCCATCACCGGCTCGGTCCTGCAGGGAGACGCCCAGGCCTATTTCGACACCCTGGCCGTGGACTTCGGCTCGGTCCCCTGGCATATCATCGCCGTGGCTCTCACCGCACTCATCCTGATCCTGGGCGTCGAGGGCGGTATCGAGAAGATCAGCAAATTCATGATGCCCACCTTCTTCGTCCTCTTTGTCATCATCGCGATCCGGGTCTTCTTCCTGCCCGGCTCGGCGGGCGGATATGCCTATCTCCTCAAGCCGGACTGGAGCTATCTGGCCAATCCCAAGACCTGGATCTACGCCATGGGACAGGCCTTTTTCTCCCTGTCCATCAATGGAGCCGGAATGCTGATCTACGGCAGCTATATGCGCAAGGATGAGGACATCATCAAGCACTCGGGCTACACCGCTATTCTGGATACCATTGCCGCGCTGCTGGCCGGCTTTGCGATCCTTCCCGCGGTCTTTGCCTTCGGCATCGACCCCACCAGCGGCCCCTCTCTCATGTTCGTCACCCTGCCTCAGGTCTTTCAGAAGATGCCCGCCGGACAGCTCTTTGCCATCATCTTCTTCATCTCGGTCTTTTTTGCCGGAATCACCTCTCTGGTGAACATGATGGAGGCGTGCAGCGAGGCCCTGTCCAACCGGCTGCACTTCTCCCGTACCGCCGCTGTGGTCACCATCTCGGTCATCGTCTTCGGCGTATCGGTCTTCCTGGAGTCCCTGCCCAAGATGGGCTCTTGGCTGGATGTGGTCACCATCTATATCTCCCCCTTCGGCGCAGTGCTGTGCGCGGTGTTCATCTATTTCCTGCTGGGAATCGAGCCCCTGCGGGAAGAGCTCAACCGCGGCCGTCTGAAGCCGCTGGGCCGTTCCTTCCCGGTCATCGGCTATTTCTACGTCCTGGTTTCCGCCGTAGTTGTGATCTGCGGTATTGCCATGGGCGGTATCGGTTAATCAAAAAGGCGCTTACCCAGTTGGGTAAGCGCCTTTTTTGCCTTTATTCTGTTTCCGCCTTTTTCTGCCGGAAGGGGGGAGGGAGATAGACATCGGTCCCGCCCGGTCCGGCCACATCCCGCATACGCTCCCGTACCCGGAAAATGCAGTCGTCCAGAGAGGCCCGCCCCAGCACCACATCCTCCGCAAAGGCATGGCAGTTGGGTGCGCCGCAGGAACCGCAGTGCAGTCCCGGCAGGCGGGACTCCAGCGCTTCGATCCGCAGGTGCTTGGCCATGGCCTCCGCCCGGTCTTCATCCAGACGGAAAGCAGGACTATACTGAAGGATCCGGCTGAATTGCAGATCCTTCTCCTCCTCCTGACCTAGGGGCTGGACACATCGGTCCACCGGCTGCTGATTCATCATCCGGCGGATGCGCATACGGGCGGCATATGGGTTCTCCACAGTCAGGCAGCCGCCCACACACCCCTGGGTACAGGCCGAAAGCTCGATGAACTCCACCTCGGGCTGGCGGCCGTCTTCAATCTCCTCCAGCATCTGGATGGAATTCTCAATCCCATCCACCGCCAGATACTTATTGGACCCCCGGGCGTGACATTCTCCGCTGCAGATGGCCACGCCGATTCCGGTTGCGCCGGCCGAGAGCATGGGCTCCGGCTCTTCCAGCAGCTCCATGGCCCGCAGCAGCGGGATATAGATATCACGGATCGCAAAAGCGCCGTCCAGTACCGGGGACTCCAGTCCCTCCGGCCGGTGGCTGGCCGTGGCCTTGGCCGGACAGGGGACGATGGCAAAGACCCCGATTTCCTCCGGCGGCAGTCCCGTTTCCTTCTCCGCCTCCCGGCGGGCCAGGGTGGCCGCCAGCTCCATGGGCAGGATGAGGGGGTCAATGTGCTCAATGAGCCGCGGGAAACGGATGCGGATCAGCCGCAGGATGGTGGGACAGTTGGCCGAGATCAGGGGTACGGGGCTTTTTTCCTCCGTCCCCCGGCGGGAGGTGTATTCCGCCAGCAGCTCCGCTGCTTTGGCGGCCTCAAACACTTTATGAAAACCGATTTTTTTCAGTCCGTTCAGCACCAGGTCGATGTCCCACATGTGCTGAAACTGACCATAGAGGGCAGGTTCCGGGATTGCTACACAGTAACGGTAGTCACGCAGCCGCTCCAAATTATCGCTCACCGATTTAATGGCGCGGTGGGGGCACACCTGGATGCAGCGCCCACAATCGATACACCGGTCCGACAAGATCAGAGCCTTTCCCCGCCGGACCCGGATGGCCTCGGTCGGGCAGTTCTTGATGCAGGTCGTGCAGCCCCGGCAGCGGTTCCGGTCCAGGACAACAGAGTGCTTCATCGCAGTATCAACTCCAGGTTCCACGCAGGCATCATCCGATCTTGAGCTTCATGGTGACCACGGTCCCTTTGCCCACCTCGGTCTCAATGTTCATCTCGTCAGAGTAGCGCTTCATATTGGGCAGGCCCATACCGGCGCCAAAGCCCAGACTGCGCACCTCGGGGCCGGCGGTGGAATACCCCTCCTCCATGGCCTTTGCCACGTCGGGGATGCCCGGACCCTCGTCGATCATTTTCAGGACGATCTGGTCCAGCGTAACCTCCACCTCGGCGCGCCCGCCGTTGGCGTGGATGACCATGTTGATCTCACCCTCATACATGCAGATCGCTGCCTTGCGGATGACATCGGACGGAAGGCCCAGCTTCTTCAATGTCATCTTCATCTTGCTGGAAGCCTCACCAGCCTCGATGAAGTCGCCTCCCTCCACAGGGTATACCAATTTAACAGGTTCCATCGGATCTAATTCCCCCTTAATCCATTGCTGTAAAGCAGCCCGCAGGCGCTGTACATACGCTCGCCGCAGGTCATGACCACAATGCCACGCTCCTGCGCCATCTGAATAATGTCCTCATCCGGGCGCTTGCCCCGGACAAAAACGATGCACTTGATGTCCGTCATCTCTGCCGTACGCACCACCTGCGGGTTGACCAGACCGGTCAGCAGCAGATTTTGGTTATGGACAAAGGCCAGCACATCGCTGAGAAAGTCGCTTCCGCAGGCAGAAACGACCTCCTGATCTAACCGGTCCTCTCCACAGAGAACAATGGCATTGAGGACCTCCTTAACCTGATGCAGTTGCATAAAAAGACCTCCGCTTCGTGGAATATATTGAAAAGTAAACTTGGAGTTCTAGCTATTTGGTATTTTACCACAGAACGCCGAACGGTGTAAAGAATTTCTTCATAGAAGTTGACACAAAGCGGTAAAATCTCTGAAAAAGCAAATCTTTTTCCGTAATTCGGAATCCTAAGCAAAATGGCTGTGCCCGCGGCATCGCCGCGGGCAGCTCTGCTTCCTCGAAAGGCGGCTTACGCCTTTTCCTCCACCAGCATCAGGCATCCGTCCTGGTCATAGCGCAGGCGCTGGATCTCGGCCTTGGTATTGCTGACAATACTGTCCATCCGGATCCCCTCGGTGATGTTGGCCACAAAGGTATAGGCCACTCCGTGGCGCTTGGCGCGGCCGGTCCGGCCGATGCGGTGTGTATAATTCTCCATCTCATCGGGCACATCATAGTTAAAGACCGCATCCACATCGTCGATGTCCAGTCCCCGGGCCGCCACATCGGTGGCCACTAGTACCCGCAGCTCGCCCTTCTTGAACTTGTCCAGGGTACGCTCCCGCACCCGCTGCTGAATGTCCCCGTGGATGGCCTCGCAGGAGATCCCACGCATCTTCAGAAGCCCCGCCAGGCGATCGGTCATGTTCTTGGTATTGCAGAAGGCGATGGCCCGCTCATACCCGCCGTGGGCAATGAGAGCGGCGATGGTATCCAGCTTCTGCTCCCGGTTGTCCAGATCAATCCGGTACTGCTGGATGTCGGGCTTGGAGTCCTCCACCGGGCGGACGGTGATCTCTACCGGGTCGCGCTGGTAGACCCAAGAGATGTCCATGACCTCTCGGGAGATGGTGGCCGAGAACATGCCCATATTCTTCCGGTGCTTGATCTGATCCAGGATGCGGGTCACATCCCGCACAAAGCCCATGTCCAGCATCCGGTCGGCCTCATCCAGCACCACGGTCTCCACCTTGTCCAGCCGCACGGTGCGCCGCTTCATATGGTCCATGAGGCGGCCCGGAGTGGCCACCACGATCTGGGGCCGCTTCTTGAGCTGGGTGATCTGCTTTTCAATGGGCTGTCCGCCGTAGAGGCAGGCCACCCGCACGCCCTCCTTGAAGGCACACAGATCCCGCAGCTCATCCTGGATCTGAATGGCCAGCTCCCGGGTGGGGGCCAGGATCAGTCCCTGCACATCGGTGGATTCCGGGTCGATATGCTCCACCATGGGAATACCGAAGGCAAAGGTCTTGCCCGTTCCCGTGGGGGCCTTGGCGATCACGTCTCTCCACTGCATGAAGTAGGGGATGGCACCCGACTGCACCTGTGTGGCCTGCACATAGCCCTTCTTCTCAATGGCCTTCATTACGGCCTCGGAGAGCCCGAGGTCGGCATAGTTGGACAGGCCTTCCACCTGTTCGCCGTTGATTTCCATCATAATACGTTCCTTCCTTTCGCTGTGCCCGATTCAAGGTCCCCATCCATCGGCACACACGTCCGGAACGCCGTTTTCCCGGCGCGACCTCAAATCACAGGGAAGGTTTCTCCCCCGGCTCATTTGCATTCCTGCAATTTTTTAATTGTAACATATAAGGCGATTTTATGCAACTAAAGCCGGGGATTTCCGTGCATTTCCCGCCATAATCTCCCTTCGGGGCTTGACAGGAAACGACCAGACTCCTATGCTGAAGAAAAGCGGACGGAGCGATACAGAAAAGGAGGCATACAGCCAATGAAAAAACGAGTGGGTATCCTCACCTCCGGCGGGGACTGTCCGGGTCTCAACGCCACACTGCGGGGTGTTGCCAAAGCGCTCTACCAGCGCATGGGAGATCAGGTGGAGATCATCGGCATTGCAAACGGCTATCACGGCCTGATCCATGGAGACTGGCGGGTCATGGAGCCCCGGGAGTTCTCAGGCATCCTCACCGTGGGCGGCACCATCCTGGGCACCCGGCGCACCCCCTTCAAGCTCATGCGGGTGGTGGGGGAGGACCAGGTGGACAAGGTCGCCGCCATGAAGCAACACTATCAGGAGATGAAGCTGGACTGTCTGCTCTGCCTGGGCGGAAACGGTACCCACAAGACCGCCAATCTCCTGGCGGAGGAAGGGCTCAACATCATTGGCCTCCCCAAGACCATCGACAATGACATCTACGGCACCGACGTCACCTTCGGGTTCCACTCCGCGGTGGACATCGCCACTGAGGCCATCGACCGGGTGCACACCACCGCCGGCAGCCACAGCCGCTGCATGGTGGTGGAGCTGATGGGCAACAAGGCCGGCTGGCTCACCCTCTATGCCGGCATCGCCGGCGGCGCGGATATCATCCTCATTCCCGAGCTGCCCTATACCATCGAAAATGTCTGCGCTGCCATCGAGCGCCGGGCCGCCCAGGGGAAGACCTTTTCCATTCTGGCCGTAGCCGAGGGCGCCATGGATGCCTGCGAGGCCCGCATGAAGAAAAAGGAGCGCGCGGCCAAGCGGGCAGAGGCGGGCTATACCACCGCCACCAACCGTATCGCCAAGCAGATCGAGGAGCTGACCGGGTTTGAGACCCGGGTCTGCGTCCCCGGACACATGCAGCGGGGCGGCAGTCCCTCCCCCTATGACCGGGTGCTGGCCACTCAGTTCGGCTCCTACGCCGCCAAAATGGTGGAGGACGAAAACTACGGCATTACCATCGCCATGAAGAACAACCATGTGGGTGAAAATAAGCTCAAGGATGTGGCCGGCAAGAGCCGCCTGGTCCCGGAGAGCCACGGCATGCTGGAGGTGGCCCGCCGCATGGGCATCAGCATGGGCTGAACACACAGGGAAGGACCCGGGGCAGAAGTATCTCTTCTGCCCCGGGTCCCTTTGTTTCTGTGACTCTTAGCCCTTCAGGCTCTCGGCCCAGGCGGCATACTTGGCCACCTTCTCGTCACACACAGCCTTGTCCGCGCCGTTGGCCAGGATATAGACCTTGACCTTGGGCTCGGTGCCGGAGGGACGGACGATGATGCTGGTGCCGTCGGCCATCTCATAGCGCAGCACGTTGGAACCGGAGAGCTCCATGGTGCTCTTGGCGCCGTCGGAGACACGGACCACGCTGCCGTCCTTGTAGTCCTTCTGCTGCTCCACGGCCACACCGGCGATCTCCACCGGGGGATGCTCCCGCAGGCCGGCCATCAGGTCAGCCATCTTCTTCAGGCCGTCCAGGCCGGGCATGACCAGGTTGAGGGTCTTCTCCCCGTAATAGCCGTACTCCTCAAAGCATTTCTGGAGGGCGTCGTACAGGGTCATGCCCTGTCCGGCATACCAGGCCGCCATCTCGGTGAGGAGCAGGGCGGCGGTGACGGCGTCCTTGTCCCGGACATAGTCGCCCAGCATATAGCCGTAGCTCTCTTCGTAGGAGAAGATGACCTTCCCCTCGCCGGAGGCCTCCAGCTTGTTCTTCTTCTCGGCCATGAACTTGAAACCGGTGAAGGTGTCAAAGCACTTCACGCCGTTGGTCTCAGCCACCTTGCGGGCCATCTCGGTGGTGACGATGGTCTTGAGGGCCACCGCATTGGCGGGCAGCGTACCCGCGCGCTTCCGGGCCCCGATGAGGTAATCCAGCAGCAGCACGCCGGTCTGGTTGCCGGAGATGACGATATACTCGCCCTGGTCGTTGCGGACCATGATGCCCACCCGGTCGGCGTCGGGGTCGGAGCCCAGGATGAAGTCGGCGCCTTCCTTCTTGGCCAGCTCCACCGCCAGGTAGAATCCCTCGGGATTCTCCGGGTTGGGGGAGACCACGGTGGGGAAGTTTCCGTCCACCACCATCTGCTCCGGTACGCAGAGCACATGCTTCATGCCCAGACGGCGCAGCGTCTCGGGAATGAGCTTGTAGCCTGTCCCATGGAAGGGGGTGTAGACCATCTTGAAGGTGTCCGCCACCTTCTCCACGGCGGCCTTGTCGTTCATCTGGCCCATGACATTGGCGAGGAATTTCTCGTCGGTCTCCTCTCCCATCAGGGTGATCATGCCCTTGGCCACCGCCTCATCGTAGTCCATGCGCCGGATGGAGGTGAAGAGATCCAGCTCCTCCATCTTTTTCGCAATGGCCGCGGCGTGGTGGGGGGGCAGCTGGGCGCCGTCGGCCCAGTAGACCTTATAGCCGTTGTACTCCTTGGGGTTGTGGCTGGCCGTGACGTTCACGCCGGCAATGCAGCCGTACTCCCGCACCGCGAAGGACAGCTCCGGGGTGGGGCGCAGGGACTCGAACAGGCGCACCTTGATGCCGTTGCCCGCCATGACGCAGGCGGTCTCCCGGGCAAACTCCTGGGAGTGGTTGCGGCAGTCAAAGCACACCGCTACGCCACGCTCCACGGCCTCGCTCCCCTCGGCCAGGATGACCTCGGCAAAGGCCTGGGTGGCGTGGCGGATCACGTGGATATTCATCTGATGCAGGCCCACGCACATGGTGCCCCGCAGGCCGGCGGTGCCGAACTCCAGAGGGGCAAAGAAGCGGGACTCGATCTCTTTTTCATCATTGGCAATGCTCTGGAGCTCAGCCTTCTCCTCCTGGGAGAGGGCGGGGCTGTTCAGCCACTGCTCATATCGTTCACGATAGGACATGGGAAGGACCTCCAATCCATTGATTTACAAGTATAGACGGGCTCTGACATGGTTATTATAGCGCAAAAAGGCCGCAAATTCCAGCCGAATTTTAGGATTTTCTCCAGAAAGGTCCTTATTTATGATAGCTGGACCCCTCATTGATCTTGAAGCCGCGGTAGATCTGCTCCAGCAGCATGACCCGGGCCAGGTGATGGGGGAAAGTCATGGGCGACATGGAGAGCTTGACCCACGCCTGGGCCTTGATGGAGGGATGCAGACCGTAGGAGCCGCCGATGAGAAAGACCAGATGCTTGGCGCTGTTCTGGCTCCAGTCGGCCAGGAGCCGGGCCACCTCCTCGCTGGAGCGGAGCTTTCCCTCCACGCACAGGGCAACCAGGCTGGCGCTGGGGGGGAGCTTGGCGCGAATGGCGTCGGCCTCCTTTTCCAGCGCGGCGTCGATCTGTCCCTGGGAGGGGTTCTGGGGCAGGCGCTCCTCGGGTAATTCCACCACCTGGAGCTTACAGTACCCGGACAGGCGCTTGACATACTCGGCGCAGGCCTCCAGGTAGAATTTTTCCTTCAATTTCCCCACACAGATGAGGTGCACACTCAGCATGTTCTCTTCTCCTCTTGGCACAGTATGTACTCAGACCACATAAGTCTGTCCCACTTCGGCCCGGGGGGCCACTTCCAGCCGCACATCCCGGCCCACGGCCGCCCCCTGCCGCTCCAGCGCGGCCGAGACCGTCTCATAGGCCCGGGCAGGGGTGTTGTTCTCCTTGGAGAGGTGGGCCAGCAGTATGGTATTTGCTCCCTCCCGCACGGCGGAACAGATGAGCTCGGCGCCCGCCTGGTTGGACAGGTGGCCCCGCTCACCCAGCACCCGTGCTTTCAGAAAATAGGGATAGGGGCCCGACTGTACCCACTCCACCTCGTGGTTGGTCTCAGCCACCAGCAGGTGGCTGCCCTTGATCCCCCGGCGCACCTCCTCGGTGGGACAGCCCAGGTCGGTGACCACTGCCGCCTTCCGCCCGCCCGCCGAGAGGGCATAGCCATTGCTCTGAGCCGTGTCGTGGGGGGTGGCAAAGGTCTCCACGGCCACGCCGCCCACCTCAAAGGATACCCCCGGGGTGAAGGCGTGCATCCGGGCCTCCAATGTGGGGATGCGGCAGCACAGCGCCCCCGCCGTGCCGTGGCTGGCATAGACAGGGAAGGAGAGCTGTTTGGCCAGCGTGGTCAGGCCGCAGATGTGGTCGGAGTGCTCATGGGTGACCAGCACGCCGGACAGACTCCCGGGATCGATCCCCAGCCCTTTGAGGGCCGTTGTGATCCGCCGGGCCGAGATCCCTGCGTCCACAAGGATATGGGTTGTGCCATCCGAGACCAGCGTGCAGTTGCCGCTGGAGCCGCTGGCCAGTGTCGTCAGTGTCAGCAAAAAAATCGCTCCTACTTTCTATGGTCCAAAATCCGAAAAAAGGGGCGGCGGAAATCCGCCGCCCCTCAGTGCGTCAGCATTCTCGTTGGAAAAAGGCCGGTCAGCCCGCAGTGGCCTCGCTCTGCTCCTCATCGGGAGTGATCACCACGCGGATATCCGCGCCCACCCCGGAGAGCTTGCGGACAATGTCCTCATAGCCCCGCTCAATGTGGTGGATGTTGCTGATCTCAGAGGTGCCCTGGGCCGCCAGAGCGGTGATGATCATGGCGGCACCCGCCCGCAGGTCACAGGCGCGCAGCCGGGCTCCGGTGAGCTTCTCCACACCCTCGATGACCGCGATCTTGCCGTCCACCTGGATCTGTGCGCCCATACGGCGGAACTCGTCCACATAGCGGTAACGGTTGTCCCACACGCCCTCGGTGACCACGCTGGTCCCCTGAGCCAGGCAGAGCACTGCGGCGATCTGGGGCTGCATGTCGGTGGGGAAGCCCGGATAGGGCAGGGTCTTGACGTTGGTACGGGTCAGCTTGCCGGTGCGGCGGACCAGCACTGCGTCGTCCCGCTCCTCCACGTCCACGCCCATCTCCACCAGCTTGGCGGTGATGCACTCCAGATGCTTGGGGATAACGTTCTTAATGAGAACCTCACCGCCCGCGGCCGCCACGGCCGCCATATAGGTGCCCGCCTCAATCTGGTCGGGGATGATGGAGTACATCCCACCGCCCAGACGCTCCACGCCGCGGATCTTGATGACGTCGGTACCGGCGCCCATGATGTCGGCGCCCATGGAGTTGAGGAAGTTGGCCAGGTCCACGATGTGGGGCTCCTTGGCGGCATTCTCAATGACCGTCAGGCCCTCGGCCAGGGTAGCCGCCAGCATGATGTTCATGGTGGCGCCCACCGAGACGATATCCATATAGACAGTGGTACCGGTCAGCCGGCCGCCCTTGGCCTTGGCGTGGATATAGCCGCCCTTTACGTCCACATCGGCCCCCATGGACACAAAGCCCTTGATATGCTGGTCGATGGGACGGCCGCCCAGATCACATCCGCCCGGCGGGGGAACCTCCGCGCTGCCGAAGCGGCTGAGGAGGGCCCCGATCAGGTAGTAGGAGGCCCGGATCTTGCGGGCCAGTTCCTCCGGGACCTTGGAATTGTGGATATGGCTGCAATCAATGTCCACCGTCGTCCGGTTGACGGTGCGCACATCGGCGCCCAGATCCTGAAGGATATTCAGGATCAGCGTAACATCGCTGATCTGCGGGATATTTTCGATCCGGCAGACGCCGTCCACCAGCAGGGTGGCCGGGATAATGGCAACGGCCGCGTTCTTCGCGCCGCTGATGGAAATCTCACCAAAAAGCGGTTTCCCGCCGTGAATCACATACTTTGTCAAGACCGCACCTTCTATTCTCCAGTCCGGGAGGACCCGGCAGTAAAACGGCCGGACGAATTGCGCCCGGACCCATCATTATGTCATGTTCCCGGCGGCCGAAAGGCCGCCCATCTCAATGCTAAGATATTATAGCATCATACCCCTGTAAAATCAAAACAATTTTCTTCAAAAACAAAAAGAGTCTGAACCCTTCTCTTTATAACTATACCAAAAACATGCCCCATAGAAACGCTTTTTATGCTACGCGTCCAAATGAAAGCAATTAGTGACGGCTTGAGGCTGTTTCCAGTTTTACTATGAATTAGCAATCACGAAAAACACATAGAAATCGCCTTCGGGGCAAAGCTATGTTCGGATTCTCAATCCAAACAAACAACACGTAAGGAGATGCATGTTATGTCTACCAATTCTAATCAGCCTTCTGTCCCCAATGCCCGCGAGGCCCTCAACAAGTTCAAGATGGAGGCCGCTTCCGAAGTCGGCGTCAACCTGAAGCAGGGCTATAATGGCGACCTGACCAGCCGTGAGGCCGGTTCCGTGGGCGGCCAGATGGTCAAAAAGATGATCCAGGCCTATGAGAACTCCATGAAGTAAGCTTTCCCCAAATACGGACCTGTCATAGATGGAGCCGGGCGGCAAATGCCGCCCGGCTCCGTTTTTTTATTTCTGATATTCAAATTCCAGGTTGTAGAGGGAGACGATATCCCCGTCCTGAATCCCCATCTCCTCCAGCCGGTCGTAGAGGCCGGACTGGCGGAGCATCTTGTCAAACCAGCTTCTGGATTCGAAGTCCCCAAAGTTGGTGTTGGCCATCAGGCGCTGGAGCCAGGGGCCCTCCACGATCCAGGTGTCGTCCTCATGGCGGATGTCCAGCGGCGCGCTGGTATCCACCTGGGTGG
Source organism: Pseudoflavonifractor hominis (assembly GCF_014288125.1). Classification (NCBI taxonomy): domain Bacteria; kingdom Bacillati; phylum Bacillota; class Clostridia; order Eubacteriales; family Oscillospiraceae; genus Pseudoflavonifractor; species Pseudoflavonifractor hominis. The sequence goes on from NZ_JACOPR010000002.1 coordinate 270,703, forward strand.
GCCGCTCCACATAGGTGGGCTCATAGACCGTAATGGGGGGCAGGTCCTGCAGCTCCTTGGCTGCGGCGAACATCAGCTCCCGAGTGCCCTGGTGGGCGGCCGCCGAGATCTCAAAGAAGGGCATGCCCAGCCCCTCCACATGGGCCTTGAGGGCCTCCAGGCCGGTACGGTCGGCGGCGATGTCCACCTTGTTGCCCGCCACGATCATTCGGCGGGAGGCCAGCTCGGGGGAGTACTCCTGGAGCTCGGCCTGGATGGCCTCGAAGTCGGCCACCGGATCACGGCCCTCGCTGCCCGATACATCCACCACGTGGATGAGCAGGCGGCAGCGGTCCACATGCCGCAGGAAATCATGGCCCAGGCCGGCGCCCTCACTGGCGCCCTCGATGATACCGGGGATGTCGGCCAGGATGAAGGACACCCCCTCATCCACATACACCACGCCCAGGTTGGGGAAGAGGGTGGTAAAGTGGTAGTTTGCGATCTTGGGCTGGGCCTTGGACACCACCGAGAGGAGGGTGGACTTGCCCACGTTGGGGAATCCCACCAGGCCCACATCGGCCAGGAGCTTGAGCTCCAGAATCACGTCCCGGGTCTGACCGGGCAGGCCAGCCTTGGCAAAGTTGGGCACCTGGCGGGTGGGGGTGGCAAAATGCTTGTTGCCCCAGCCGCCCTTGCCGCCCCGGGCCAGCACAAAGGGCTCGTCCCCGGACATATCGCAGATGATCTCCCGGGTCTCAGCGTCCCGGACCACGGTGCCGCGGGGGACCTTGATGATGAGGTCCTCGCCGTCCTTGCCGGTGCAGCGCTTGCCGGAGCCGTCCATGCCGTTTCCGGCGCTGTACTTTCTCTTGTAGCGGAAGTCCATCAGCGTGGACATATGCCCGTCCACCTGAAGGATGATGTTGCCGCCCCGGCCGCCGTCGCCGCCGTCGGGTCCGCCGGCCGCCACATACTTCTCCCGGTGGAAGGCCACCGCGCCGTTTCCGCCGTTGCCGGAGCGGACGGTGATCTTCGCGGTATCAATAAATTGAGGCATCGTAAAATCCTCCTGTTCTATCAGTGGGCGGACAATGTCCGCCCCTACACGGTTTCTCTTCGGTAGGGGCGCACATTGTGCGCCCACGGTCCTATCTTACAAAAAGAGCCCCGAACGGTTTCCGTCCGAGGCTCTCTCATACCCGATTGTTACTGGGCGATCTCCACAATGGAGACCTGCTTGCGATCCTTACCCAGACGCTCGAACTTGACCTTGCCGTCCTTCAGAGCGAACAGAGTATCGTCGCTGCCCTTGCCCACATTGACGCCGGGGTGGATGTGGGTGCCGCGCTGACGGACGAGGATGTTGCCAGCCAGAACGAACTGACCGTCGCCGCGCTTGACGCCGAGACGCTTGGACTCGGAATCACGGCCGTTACGGGTGGAGCCGACGCCCTTCTTGTGGGCGAAGAACTGAAGACCGATTTTCAGCATTGTCGTACACCTCCAGACATGTGTGTCGATGATGCGCGATGGAGAAGGTCAGTCCTCCTCCACCACGAGAATGTGTTGCGGATACTCCTCGTGCAGCTCGGTGAGGTAGAGCATCAGCGCCGTCAGAAGGGTCTGACAGGTGCTCTCGTTGCTCTGGCTCAGGCCGCCGGGGAGCCGAAGGGAAACGCTGTCCTCCCGGACCTTGACCGAGGCCTCCAGACCGAGTACGTCGTTGACGGCGCACTCTGTCATGCGGATGGCGCTGGTCACCGCCGCGCAGACGATGTCGCTTCCCGCTTCAGCGTAGCCGCTGTGGCCCTGGGCGGTAAAGCCCACCACGCGGTCGCCTTCCATGCGAAAGGATATGGTAGTCATATCCGGATTACACGGAGATCTTGCCGATGGTCACCTTGGTGTAGGGCTGACGATGACCCTGGCGCTTGTGATAGCCCTTCTTGGGCTTGTACTTGAAGACCATGATCTTCTTGCCCTTGCCGTTCTTCACCACGGAAGCGTCCACCTTGGCGCCAGCCACCACGGGGGTGCCGAAAGTAGCCTTCTCGCCGTCGATGACAGCCAGGACCTGATCAAACACGATGGCGTCGCCAGCCTCGTTGGGCAGCTTCTCGACGAAAATGGTATCGCCCTCCGCCACCTTGTACTGCTTGCCGCCGGTCACAATGATTGCCTGCATTCTGATTTCACTCCTTCATAACGGACTCGCTCTCAGGGGCGGGAAGAGGGGGGACCCCGCTTCCGCTTGCAAACCCAGTCAAAGCGGCTCTAATAGTATATCAATGCCTCTTTGTATTGTCAATCATTTTTGCGAATATATTCTGTTTTCCCTCTATTTCTACGCGCAGGGGTTCCGGAGCGCCCCCTTCTGCCGGGGCAGCAGCCCCAGGGTCAGCGCGCACAGGGCGGTGCGCTGGCGGATGGATGGGATGGACACCCGCTCCCGGGTGGTGTGGATGTCCTCGGCCAGGGCGGAGAGGGCGTCCACCGTGGGCACCCCGAAGGTGCTCAGGTAGGCCGCGTCGGTGGCGGAGGGATCGCTGATCTCCCGAGCGGTGAGACCCAGAAGGCGGCAGGGCTCCTCCAGGAGCGTCCAGGCCCGGTGGTTGGCCTCCCCCGGCTCCATGGCGGGGAAGAGGGTGCGGTACTCCACCTTCACCCGGCACCCTTCCACTGTGACCTGTCTCGCCATGGCATCCAGCTTTTCCTGGATGGCGGCAAAATCCCGGTTCTCCGGAATGCCCGCGCAGCAGAACTCTCCCCGGGCCTCTCCGGCCACCACACCGTTGGGGCGGCCGCCTGAGATGGGGGCCACATTGAAATAGATCCCCCGCTCCAGGTCGTTGAACCCATAGAGCCGGATGATCTGATGGGCCAGCTCCAGCACCGCGCTGCGCCCCTCCAGATAGGCCTTCCCGGCGTGGGCCTCCCGGCCCTCCACCTGGATAGAGCCCAGGATCACGCCCCGGCGGCCGGTGACAAAGCAGGGCTGTCCCTCCCGCTCCCGGCCCCCCTCAAAGACCAGGGCACAGTCGGCTCCCGCCGCCTCCCGGCGGTAGAGCTCCCGGCCGGACTGAGAGCCAGTCTCCTCGTCACAGGTAAAGAGGTATGTCAATTCCCAGGGCGGGAGCAGCCCCGCCTTTTTCAGGATCAGGGCGCCGAACAGGGAGATGAGCACCCCGCTCTTGCAGTCTCCCGCGCCCAGGCCCCAGGCCCAGTCCCCCTCCACATGGAAGGGGTGTTCCGCCGCCGCGCCCAGTCCGAACACCGTGTCCAGATGGGCCGCCAGGAGGACACGGCCCTGGACCGGTCCCTCCGGCCGCACCCGGGCCACCAGATGCTTTCCAAGGCCGGGGGCCGGAACCTCCTCGATCTGTGCCCCCAGCTCCTCCAAAAGGGGGCGCAGAAGCTGCCGCACCGCCTCGTTTCCCGTTTCCAGTCCGGTGCCGCTGTCCTGAGCACACAGTTCACCCAGGAGAGTAAGCTGCCGTGGAAGAACCTCCTCCGCCCCGGTCAGGGCCAGACGGAGGAGAGTTTGCTTTTCCTGCTCGTCCATGGCCGCTCCTATTCGCCCAGGAGGTCCACCATGACCTCCGCCGGGTCAAAGCCCTCCTGGATCATGCCCACCGACTGGAGCCAGTCGATGTTCTCCTGCCAGACCGCCTCGTCCTGGGAGAGGAAGGCGCCGCCCTCCCGGTCCATCAGGGGCAGGAGCACATCAAAGCTCTTGCGCTCCACCGACTCGGTGAGGGGGAAGTTCTCCTCGTCCTGATTGGCCAGCAGCAGCTGGAGAGCCTCCTCCGGGTCGGCCTGCATGTCGGCAAAGCCCTTCTCACAGGCCCGCAGGAAGCGGGTGTAGGTGTCCCGCTTCTCCTCCAGCTGTTTCTCTCCGGTGACCAGCATCAGGGAGTAATAGTTGGGCACCCCGTAGTCGGTGACCTTCATCACATCCATGGGGAAGCCCTGCTCCTCCAGGGCGGGGATCTCGTGGTTGAGGAAGCACCCATAGGTGGCGTCCACATTGCCGGTGGTCATGGCGCTCATCAGATCGAAGCCCACGTCGATCATCTCCACGTCATCCAGGGACGCCCCCACGCTCTGGAGCATCTGCTCCACCGCCACCTCGCCGAAGCGGGTGCCCGAGTAGCCGATGGTCTTACCCACCAGATCGGAGGCGCTGTGGATCCCCTGCTCCGCCAGGGAGCAGACCACGGCCACCGGCTCCTGCACCACCGCGCCCAGCACCTTCACAGGCACGTCCTCGTTGGCCTTGGCGATGATGGTGTCTTCCTGATAGTAAAAACCGATGTCGGCCTTGCCTGCCGCCGTCATGGTGAGAGGGTCGCTGGTGTTGGAGGGGAAGAGGATGTTCACCTGCAGGCCCTCCTGGGCAAAATATCCCTTTTCCTCCGCCTCATAGAGGAAGGCGTGGACTGCGTTGGGGTACCAGTCCAGCACTACATCCACGGTCTCCAGTTCTTCCCCGCCGGCAGAGGGGGCGGGAGTCTCTCCCTGGGCCCCGCAGCCCGTGCCGCTCCACAGCAGCAGGGCGCTCAGGCCCAGGGCCAGTTTGCGTCGTCTCATGGTTCCATTTCCTTTCTGTGTCTCAGGATTCGCCCCGCCAGCGGACGATCTTCTTTTCCAGCAGAGCCACCACCCCCACCGCCAGCATGGCGGCCAGGGAGAGCAGCACGATGGGGGCAAAGACTCCCGCGCCGTTGAGCTGGGTCATCATCCGCCGGGAGAAATAGCCCAGCCCGCTCTTGGCTCCCAGCCACTCACCGATGGCCGCGCCGATGACGCTCATGGGCACAGCCATCTTCACTGCGGAGAAGAAGTAGGGCAGGGCACAGGGCACCTTGATGCGCAGAAAGATATCCCGCCGGGTGGCCCCGTAGGTGAGGAGAAGCTCGGCCATCTCGGTCTGGGCCGAGCGCAGGCCGTCATACACCGTGATGGTGATGGGGAAAAAGGTGATGAGCACCGTCACCAGCACCTTGCTCCAGATCCCATACCCAAACCACAGCACGAAGAGGGGGGCAATGGCGGTGGTGGGGATAGTCTGGGAGATCACCACCAGGGGATAGAGCATCCGGCGCACCAGGGCGCTGGCGTCCATGGCCACCGCCAGAGCCAGGCCCAGCACCAGGGAGATGGCAAGGCCGATGGCGGTCACTCCCATGGTGGCGGGCAGATGGACCGTAAAGAGGGGGCCCCGCAGCTCCCACAGCGTCTGGAGGATCTGAACGGGAGAGGGGAGGATATAGGCCGCATCCAGTCCCATGGCCCCCGCCTGCCACAGCAACAGCAGGGCAAAGAGAAAGATCAGGGCCGGAAGATTGGTCCTGCACGCACGTTTCATACCGCCACCTGCTTTCTCAGCAGCGCAATGAGCTGCTCTTTCAGCTCCACCATGGCCGGGTCCTTCAGGCAGGACCGGTCCCGGGGATCGGAGGCGGGCACCGGAATCTCAGTCAGGGCACGGATGGGGGTGGACTCCACCACCAGCACACTCTGGGAGAGAAAGAGGGCCTCCTCCACATCGTGGGTAATAAAGAGGATGGTCTTGTGGTGCCGCCGCCACTGGTCCAGGAGCCACTCCTGCATGGAGATGCGGGTCAGGAAGTCCAGGGCCGAGAAGGGCTCGTCCAGAAGGAGGAGGTCGCTGCCCGTGAGCATGGTGCGGGCAAAGGCGGCCCGCTGGCGCATCCCCCCGGAGAGCTCCTGGGGCATCTTATCCCCGCAGCCGGGCAGGCCCACATCGGCCAGTGCCTCCTCCGCCCGCTCCCGCCGCTCCTTCCGGCTGTACCCGCCCTGGATCTCCAGGGGAAGGGCCACATTCTCCCCCACGCTCCGCCAGGGGAAGAGCAGGTCCTTCTGGGGCATATAGCCGCAGTAGCCCTTGCGTCCGGCAATGGGCGTGCCGTCTACCCGGATGGTCCCGCCCTTGGGGGCAAGCAGACCGTTGGTCATGCGGAAAATGGTGCTCTTTCCGCAGCCGCTGGCCCCAATGATGCAGTGGAAAGAACCGGGCTCCACCTGAAAGGAGAGGCGGTCGATGATGTCAAAATCCTCGCTGGGGTACTGGTAGGAGACCTCCTCAAAGGCCAGCGCGCTCATGCTTCCAGTTTCCATGCCATCTCCCAGAAGCCCAGCTCATACCGGCTGCACGCCACAAAGATCTCCTCCAGCCGGCGGTACTCCTCCTCACTGCACCCTGCTGCCAGGGCGTCCATCCGCTCCACCAGGGCGCGGTTGGTCTCCTGATACTCCTCCGAGGAATAACCCTGGACCCACTCACCGTAGAAGGGGTGCTCCAGCGCGCCGGGCCGTGCGGCCAGACGTGTTCCGATCTCCGCATAGCTCCAGGAGCAGGCCAGAATGGCGGCCACGATCTCTGCCGGACCGCCCGCGGCGGCAGCCGAGAGCATGTAATTGGTGTAGGAGAGGTTGGGCAGGGCGGGACGCACCGCGAAGACCTGCTCCTCCGTGATGCCCAGGCGGGCCATGTAGGCCCGGTGGATCTTCATCTCGCCCCCCAGGATGGCATCCACATTGGCCGAGAAGAAGCGCATCAGCTCGGGGCTGCGGGCCTTTACCACGCCCCAGGCAAAGACGCGGGCGTAATCAAAGAGGTACAGATAGTCCTGGAGCAGGAAGTACCGGAATTTTTCCACCTCCAGGGTGCCGTCCCCAATCCCGGTGACAAAGGGATGGGCATGGCAGGCCTCCCAAATGGGTCGGGCGGCCTCATAAAGACGCTGGGTCACAGTCATAGAACGCAGTTCCTCCAATCGGTGATGGTCTCATGGGCGAGGGCGCACACCTGGGGCCAGTCCCCGGCGTAGGCCTCCTCGGCCACGCCCACCACGTAAAATCCCGCCTCCCGGGCGGTGCGTACGGCGTAGAGCGCATCCTCAAAGACGGCGATCTCGCCCGGCGCCGCCCCCAGACGGCGGGCGGCCTCCAGATAGATGTCCGGTCGGGACTTTCCCACCCCCAGGGTCTCGCAGCTGAGGAGGAAGTCAAAGTATCCGTCCACCTCCAGCCGTTCCAGGCAGGCGTGGGAGAGGGGCTCAGCCGTGGCGGTGGCCACACAGAGGCGGACCCCCCGGTCCCGGAGTCCCTCCAGATATGCCTTCACGCCCCCCTTGAGTGGGATGTCCCGGCGGTAGTGGTCTTCCATGACGGCGTGCATCTCCTCCACAATGGCCGCAGGTGGGCCCGGGATGTGGAAGGTCTCCATAAAATAGGCGGCCGACTCCAGCATGGTCATGGGGCCGATGGGGGCCAGCTGCTCCGCCGTGGGAGATACGCCCCGCTGTTCCAGATAATCCCGGCCCAATCGCCGCCAGTATCCCATGGAGTCCACCAGGGTGCCGTCCATGTCGAAAATGCAAAAGCCCTTATCCATGGGTCGCCACCAGCTCCTCGGCCAGGGTGCGCAGATGGGCGGTGGCCGCGCCAGGATCGGGCTGGGCAAAGATAGCGGAGACCACGGCCACGCCATCCACCCCGCTCCCCTGGAGCTGGAGGAGGTTGTCCGCGCTGATGCCGCCGATGGCCACCACGGGGATGTCCACCGCGTCGCAGATGGCCCGCAGCGCCTCCACTGTCAGGCTCTTGGCGTCCTTCTTGGTGGTGGTGCCGAAGACCGCGCCCACGCCGATGTAGTCGGCCCCCGCCTGCTGGGCGGCCACGGCGGTCTCCACCGTGTTGGCCGAGATACCCAGGATCTTATCCGGGCCGATCATGGCGCGCACATCCTTGCCTACGATGTCGCTCTGGCCCACATGGACGCCGTCGGCATCGCACTCCAGGGCCACTTCAATGGAGTCGTTGACCACAAAGGGCACGTGATAGCGCCCGGCCTGCTCTTTGAGGATCTCGGCCTCAGCTAGAAAGGCGTCGTGGTCCATCCCCTTCTCCCGGACCTGAAGGAAAGTGGCGCCGCTGCGCAGCACCTCCTCGGTCACCTCGGGGAGGGTGCGCTCCCCCAGCCAGCTCCGGTCGGTCACGGCATAGAGCAGCATGGCGCTGCGGATCTCATCCCTGGTAAATTTCATAGCGTACTCCTTCTCTCAGTTCGTCCTCGGTCAGATTAAACACCGCGTCGATCAGATCGGTGCGGAAGGTGGCGTTTCCGGTGCCGTTTTGGAGGCGGCGGGCCTCGGCCCGCTCTCCCGCCAGATCCATGGCAGCCACGGCGGCAGCCGCTGCCGCCAGCGGGCGCTCCGGGTTGGCCCCGCAGAAGGCCCCCAGCAGGGCGGTGAGCATACACCCGCTCCCCGTCACCCGGCTCATGGTGGGCACGCCGCCCCGGATCAGAACGGTCTGTGTTCCGTCGGACAGGATGTCCACCTGGCCCGAGAGGGCGGTCACCGCCCCCGTAGACTCCGCCAGACGGCGGCACAGCTCCACGCCCCGGGAGAGATTCTCCTCGGTGACCGCGTCGCCGGCCGACACATCCACGCCGCTCCCGCCCTCTGCGCCCAGGGCCAGGGCGCGGATCTCGGAGGCATTGCCCCGGATCACGGTGAAGCGCAGCTCGGCGAGGAGGCGGCGGCAGGCCTCCCGCCGCAGGGAGGTGACCCCCGCCGCCACCGGGTCCAGTACCACCGGGATGCCCAGCTGGTTGGCCCGCTTTCCGGCCAGGAGCATGGCCTCCACATCCCCGATGGCGCCCAGGTTCAGGACCAGGGCCTGGACCCCCGCCACGGCCTCCTCCACCTCACGGATGTCATGGGCCATGGTGGGAGAGCCGCCGGCGGCCAGCAGGATATTGGCGCAGTCGTTGACGGTCACAAAATTGGTAATGCACTGGACCAAGGGGGTACGCTCCCGCACCGCCCCCAGGCAGGAGGCAAGTTCCGTTCTCTCCATGCTTCACCTCAGCGCTTGAGCTGCTCCAGCATCCGATCCAGTGCACCGGAACGCTTAAGGAGCAGGATAACGGCGCAGCCCATCAGGCCGCCCACAGCGGAGGAGGGCAGGTAAGCCGGGATGTAGAAGAAGGGGGACTGGGCGTCCAATCCGTAGAACTGCTTCATCAGGGGATAGGCCACCATGGCGCTGATAAAGCCGGTGCCGATGACCTCACCCACATAGCCCATCCACAGTTTCTGGGTCTTCTGATAGAGCAGCCCCGAGAGGAACGCGCCGAACACGGCGCCCACCACCGCCTGGATGGTCCGCCCGGTAAGCATCCGCAGCAGTCCCGTGAGGAGGGCCGCCGCAAAGCCGTACCAGGGCCCCAGGAACACCGCGCCCAGGATGTTGCAGAAGTGCTGGAAGGGCGCCATGGAGGGGAAGTAGACAAAGGTGGAGAGTACAAAGCCCAGGCCCGCCAGCATGGCAGCCAGTACCATCCGGCGCACGGAAAGGCTGTTGGCACGGGTCATGGTATGAGTATCCGCAGTCACTTTCATTTCGGCAGCCTCCTCAACGATTCTGATATTTGCCCGTCTTGTCGTCGATGGTCCACACGCCGTCGGGCTTATAGCTGATCTTCACATAGCTCATCACGCCGGGGGCGCCGGCCTCCACGCAGATACGGCAGCACTGTTTGACGATGTCCAGAAGCTCCTCCAGATCGCCCTCCAGCGTGGTCTCGAAGGGCCCCACCACATAGTGCAGCCCCGTGGAGGCCAGATAGGCGATGACCTCGTCCACGATCCGCCGGGTCTCCTCCTGCTCCATCACCTTGGGCAGGACCTGAATGGCAATGCTTGCGTTCATCGTACGCTTCCTCCTTCTGCAATGGCGTAGTTGTGCTTGAGCGGGCCGCTGCCCTGGCCCAGATCCAGCTGGGCCTCCATGGCCGCGGTAATATAGGCCTTGCCCTTCCGCACTGCCTCGGGCAGCTCCTCCCCCAGGGCCAGGAAGGAGGCGATGGCGGAGGAGAGGGTGCAGCCCGAGCCGTGGTTGTTGGGATTGTCTACCCGGGGGGAGCGGAACCAGATGGCCTCGCCCTTCCACCAGAGGAGGTCATCCGCCGTATCGCTCCGATGGCCGCCCTTGACCAGTACGCCCCCGGGGATCCGCTCTCCAATGGTGCGGGCGGCGCGGAGCATGTCTGCTTCGCTCTCCACCGCAAAGCCGCACAGCCGCTGGGTCTCGGGGAGATTGGGCGTGATCACCGCCGCCAGGGGGAAGAGCTCCTCCATCAGCGCGGTGAGGGCGGTGTCCTGCATGAGAGCGCTGCCGCTGGTGGCCACCATCACCGGGTCCACCACAATACGCTCCGCCCGGTATTCCCGCAGCTTGGCGGCAATGACGCGGATGATGTCAGCGTTGGAGACCATGCCGATCTTTACCGCATCGGGCCGGATATCCTCAAACACGCAGTCCAGCTGTGCGCCCACAAAAGCCGGGGTCGCCTCCAATACCTCCCGCACGCCGGTGGTATTCTGGGCCGTCAGGGCGGTGATTGCGCTCATGCCATACACCCCCAGGCAGGTCATGGTCTTCAGGTCGGCCTGGATCCCGGCGCCGCCGCTGGAATCACTGCCCGCGATAGTCAAAACTCGTCTCATCTGCTTGCCTCTCCTTTTTTCGTTTGGATTTCTGTGGGGCAGACCAAAAAAGGCGGGATGTCCCAACTGGGACATCCCGCCTCAAGCGTTTCTCTATGCTCCTCCGTACGAAGGAGAACCGCACGAAGTCTGTGCCGCGTCCCTACGTTGGCATTACCCACATCAGGTAAGGTCGAGGGACTCGCCCCTCCTCTCAGCCCCCTCGCGGGAGCTCCCTTGCGTGTTTTATTGTAGGACTAACGAAACCTTCTGTCAATCCCTATTTCCGGGGATACAGGCAATCAGCCCTTGGGGGCAAACTTATCCCAGTAGCCCATGAAGAAGATGATGAGCACGATCACGGGAAGGACAAAGGTAAAGTAAACGCGCAGCTTTCCGGGGAAGCGGGCGCCCTCACCCTGGTTGGCCTCCTTCAGGAAGTTCTCATAGCCCCAGCCGTATTTGTCGGAGACACAGCAGAAGAGCAGATAGACCACCGAGCCCAGAGGCAGCAGGTTGTTGCTGACCAGGAAATCCTCCAGGTCCATGATTCCCATGCCCAGCACCTTCACGCCGCTCCACAGGTTGTTTCCCAGCAGGCAGGGCAGGCTCAGCAGGAAGATGAGCACCAGGTTGGCCAGCACCGCCTTGCGCCGGGAAATGGCCCACTTGTCCATCCAGCAGGCCAGAATGTTCTCAAAGACCGCCGTCACGGTGGAGAGGGCCGCAAAGAAGAGGAACACAAAGAACATGGCGCCCCACAGCCGGCCGCCGGGCATGGCGTTAAAGACATTGGGTAGGGTGACAAAGATCAGATTGGGGCCCGCGTCGGGCTGCACCCCGAAGGCAAAGGCCGAGGGGAAGATGATCAGACCCGAGATGAAGGCCACACAGGTATCCAGGATACCCACGCTGATGGCCTCGCCGAACAGGCGGCGCTCCTTGCCGATGTAGCTGCCGAAGATGGCCATGGCGCCGATGCCCAGGCTCAGGGTAAAGAAGGCCTGACCCATAGCGTCATAGATGGCACGGAACAGGCGGAAGTTCCCCTCGCCGTCGTACATCAGGTTGTGGAAATTGGGCACCAGATAGAACTTCAGGCCCTCTATCGCCCCGGGAAGGGTGACGGCGCGCACCGCCAGCACCACCAAGAGCGCCAGCAGGCAGAGCATCATGGCCTTGTTGATCTTCTCCACGCCATTTTGCAGTCCCCGGCTGCACACCAGCATGCCCAGCACCACCACAATGGCCATAAAGAGCAGCTGGATACCAGGGGTGGCCACCATCTGTCCATAGGCATCCGCCACACCGGCGGTATCCAGACCCTCAAAGCGACCCAGCACCATCTTGCAGAAGTACAGCAGAAGCCAGCCGGCAATGGTGGTATAGAACATCATGAGCAGGTAGTTGCCCGCCATACCGAACCAGCCGTACCAGTGCCACTTGCTGCCCTTGGGCTCCAGCTGCTGGAAGGAGACGATCACACTCTTCCGGCTGGCTCGCCCCACCGCAAACTCCATGGCCATGATGGGCAGACCCATCACCACCAGGAAGGCCAGGTAGATCAGCACAAAGGCTGCGCCGCCATACTGTCCCACAATATAGGGGAAGCGCCACACATTTCCCAGGCCAATGGCGCACCCGGCTGAGATGAGCACAAAGCCCAGCCGGGACGCAAAGGTCTCTCTCTCTTTCACATCCGTTTCCTCCTTGCCTCTTTTGGGCACAACGCCCACACATATGTTGACATTTTACCCCGTTTTCCCATCAACTGTCAACCTTGCTTCTTTCCCTTTGCACACCCTGTTTCCATAAAAATACCGGAGGCCGGATCATCGATCCGGCCTCCGGTATCCATGCTTATGCGAGCCAATCCAGGACCACATCTCGCAGGGTGGAAGGAGTTACCGTGTTGCGCAGCAGGAGTTCCATTAATTCATCAATGCGGGAAACGCTTACGGTGACATGGGGGAGCTGTGCTCCCTCACTTCCATCCGCAGCCGCGATCTTTACGCCGTAGCTTTCACAGGCGAACCCATCACTCACACACATTTGGTCCACCAAGATGTAATAGTCGAAGCAGTACTTTTGACCGTCCTCACCCTCCTCAGTGCGCTGCCCGACGTACAATTCCCTCATCTTGCGCCTTCCCCTCCTTATATCAGATCACTTCCAATGCAATTATATTGTATTTCCTACGGCACGGAAAGAAAAATCGTTCGCAATTTTCCCACGGAACTGCCATTTTTCCACACATTTCCCCCAATTCCACGACCGTCAACCGCGACATTTGTCAGATTATGACGCCTTATCGGGGACTTGGTCGCACACTTTTTCTTTTCTGGCTGCAAAAATCCCGCCGGGCACCCGGAAAAACCGGGCCCGGCGGGCTGCTCTCTATTACGCTTTTCCGCTCAACCGTTCATCCACACATTTGATGAGCTCCAGTACGCTGGCATACTCCTGCCGCGGCGTCCCATCCAGCCAGTCCAGAAATCCCTGCCAGGTGGTATTCCGCCGGGTGATGACATACAGCTGAAAGGTGGCTGCTTCGCCCCGGGCGGCCTCCACCTCTTCCCGGGACATGCCGCTGTTCAGATCTTTGGCGACCAGATCGCTGCACCCCTCTCCCCGTCCGGGGCAGAAGGTACGGGTGCGCTCAAAGGCCTGAGGAAAATTCTGTGTATCAAGCACTTCCTCCAGCTGGAGCAGAAGTCCGCCGATATCGGAAAAGGAAAAGGGACGCAGCAGGCGGCGGCTCACGACCCGGCCGCAGATACGCCCGTCCGTCACCTGATCCACACAGATCCGGATGGCTGCGTCATAGTGGTTCATATTTGCCGGCATAGCTTCTCCTCCTCACCGTACTGCGGCAAGCCGTTTTTGCATCCATTCGCTGTTGATGCTGTGGCGCAGGGCCTCCTCTTGGCTGATGCGTCCATTCTGCACCAGGCGCAGCAGGCTCTGGTCCATGGAGACCATGCCCTCCGCCGCACCCTGGGAGATCACATTGTCGATCTGATGGGCCTTGGACTCCCGGATCATATTGCGGATGGCGCTGTTGACCACCATCACCTCAAAGGCCGGGGTCAGCCCCCCATCCACGGTGGGCACCAGCTGCTGTGAGACCACGCCTTCCAGCACCATGGACAGCTGGGTGCGGATCTGCTGCTGCTGCTCCGGCGGGAAGGAATCCACGATCCGGTCAATCGTACTGGACGCCCCCACCGTGTGCAGCGTGGAGATGACCAGATGGCCGGTCTCGGCGGCGGTGACCGCCGCCCGGATGGTGTCGGCGTCCCGCATCTCGCCCAGAAGGATGATATCTGGGGCCTCCCGCAGGGCGGCCCGCAGCGCGGCATCGTAGGATGCCGTGTCGGTGGACAGCTCCCGCTGGGTCACCACGCTCTCCTTGTGGTGGTGGAGGTATTCAATGGGGTCTTCAATGGTGATAATGTGGCTGTTGCGGGTGGAGTTGACTGCGTCCACCAGACAGGCCAGTGTGGTGGTCTTGCCGCTGCCCGCCGGGCCAGTGAAGAGCACCATACCCCGGGTGTAGCGGGAAAAGGCCATCACATTGTCCGGGATTCCCATGGCCTCCCGGTCAGGCAGCGCAAAGGAGACCACCCGGATCACCAGTCCCAGGGAGCCGCGCTGCTTGAGGGCGTTGACCCGGAAGCGGGAAAGGCCCCGCACGGCAAAGGAGAAATCATCGTCCCCCACCTCCAGCAGGCGCTTCATATCCCGCTCTCCCGCCAGGTGGTAGAGCTCTTCCACCAGGGCCTGAATGTCAGGGGGGAGGAGGCGTTCCCCCTCTCGCCGGATCAGGCCATGGATCTTATAGGCTGCCGGCATACCGGCAATGATGAGAATATCTGAGGCAGAGCGGGCCACGGCCCCCTCCAGGATCTCCAGAATGGTCATGCTGTTTCCTTCTTTCAGCGGGCGGGGCCGGTTCACTCGCCCAGGCCGCCATCCCACAGGTTCCACTGGTCTTGGATCTCACTCTCGTCGGGCCCGCTGGCCACCACTTCCCAGTGTTCAATGGTAACGCCGCCCTCCATCGCGCCCGACGGGATGCGTCCCAGCGTGATGTGAAGAGACTGATTCCCCTCCATGGGGATCCACTCGTCCAGCTCGGTCTCATTCCCGGAGGCAAAGGCGGCATACCGCTGGGCTGCCTCCCGGTCGGCGGCATAGTAGGACTGCACCGTCTCTGCATTGATCTCCGAGAGGGCCAGGTCCGCCTTGGCGGTCGTCAAAGTCAGTGCCGCAAAAATAGACAGAGTGAGCACCAGCAGCACCGTAATGATGGTGATGATCCCCACTCCAAAGGGAGATTCCTGCCGTCTATCCAAGGTAGGTCACCCCTTCCAGCTCATAAACCTGGATATCGTCTTGATAGATGGCGATATCCAACTCGTTCCCACGCACCGCGCACTGGGCACTAAATCCATTGTCCTCTTCCCTGCGCTGCGCGGGCTCCTCCCCGGTGGCCTTCCACTCCTCGGCGATGGATTGGGCGAGATAGACCGCCTGGGTGAGACGCGTGCTCTCCTGGCTGATACGGCGGGCATGGACCAGAAGACCCACGCAGACCGCCGCGCACAGGGCGAAGATCAGGAGATTGCACACCAGCTCGATGAGAAAGAGGTTGGCTTTTTTCGGTCCGTAACTCATCCCAACACCTCCCCGCCGGGTACCGTGTTCACGCCCATCCGGGACGTGACGCTGGCGGAACAGACCTCGCCATCCTCCGCCGTCACGGTGATGGTGAGAAGATCTCCCTCCAGCGTCAGCTCCATACGATCCAGAGGCAGAATGGCTACGCCGTCCTCGGCCTTCATGCCGCTGTCCTTCTCGGCGTAGAGCTCCCGCAGCTGTCCGTCATAGACATACAGGACCGTATGGTAGTCGCTCTCGCCGGAATCGGTCAGCTCCAGGGCGGGCAGATACTCAAAGGAGCCTACCCCCACACTCCAGGACCGGCGAACCTGATTGATCAGATAGGACAGTGCCGTGCGCTCCGTCTCATTCCCGTCGGAGACCGCTACCACGTCCCGATAGACTCCGCTGCCCAGCAGGGTGATCCCCATGGCCAGGATAAAAAAGAGGGCACACAACACCACGACCAGAGCGGAACGCAGTCCGCGCCCTTCACTTGAGAGTTTCATAACTGGTCACGCTCCTTCCAAAATGGGCCGCCCGCTCATTCCAGAACGGGATCCCCCTGCCCTGCCGCGGGCAAAACCGTGATGTCGGGCATCAGGTTGGAGGCGATGTACTGATAGTCCACAAAGATCCGGCTCTCATCAATGGATACGCCGTAGCGCTCCTCCAGATCGGCCAGACTGGCCGGATAGCTTCCCTCCAGCGCATAGCACTGGACTGCCGCACGCCGGACCGCACGTTCTGTCATGACCAGGCCCTCCTGGTCTGCCTTTCCGCCCAGTCCTCCCGCCGCAGCAAAGAGAAATACAGGCAGTACAACGACCAACAGCACCAGGGGCAGGGCCCGGCGCAGGGTATGTCTGGACTGGAACAAAAAAACACCTCCCAAAAACGGTCTTTATCAACCGCCGATGGCGGAGAGCACACCCAGCAGGGGCAGCATCACGGACAGGAGCACCAGTCCCACCGCCAGACAGAGGATGATGACCAGGCCATACTCAAAGCGGCTGAGGAGCAGCGAGAGCCGCTCATCGGCGTCAGCCTGACAGCGGCGGGAGAGCTCTTCCATGGCCTGCTCGGACACACCGGCCCGGAAACCGGCGCTCAGAAGTCCCGCCTGAAGACCGGTAAAGAGCCCGCAGCTCTCCACCGCGTCAGCAAAGGCAGTCCCTGCCGCCATCCGGTCCCGGCAATCCTTCAGGGCGGGGGCAATCCCCGTTCCGTCCAACAGGTCACAGGAGCGGTCCATGGCCTCATCCAGCGGGAGACCACTGGAGAGCATCAGCGCCATGGCAGAGGCAAAGCGGCTGCGGTCTACCGCCCGATAGGGTGCGGTACCGGAGAGCAGACTGCTCAGGGCAGCCTGCCCCTTGGCGGTGCGGAACATCCAGAGCACCCACACCGCAGCAGCCACCAGCACCACCGCAAAGGCGGCAGCCACATATTTACTCACCGCGCCAAAGGTCATCAGACCCCGGGCAACGGGGGACAGACTCACACCCAGCTGGCTGAATACCTGCTGGAACACGGGCAGTACCCGGGATACCAGGGCCAGAAAAACCACCGCGATGAGCACCGCCATGGCCGCCGGATAGGCGATGGCCCGCCGGAGGGACTGCTGAGTATCCGCCTCCCGGCGGTAGTACGCGGAGAGGGCCGAGAGCACCTGGTCCAGCCGGCCGGAGGCCTGCCCGATCTCCACCATGCGCAGCATATAGTGGGGGAATACTCCGGTCTCCTCCAGCGCCGCGGAGAGCGCACGTCCTTCCAGCAGAACGGCGTGCATCCGCTCCAGCAGTTCCTTCTCACGGGGGGATCGGGCGTCCTGGGCCAGGATACCCACACTCTCCTCCGAGCCGATGCCGGCCTGGACCATCAGAGAGAGCTCATAACAGAATACAGAGAGCTCATCCGGGCCAAGCACCTGGGGCTTTGCCGTCTTTTTCATTCTTTTCGCTCCCTTTCCGCTCCTTTAATAGGCGTATTTCTGGGAATAATTGCTGGGGGTGGTCACGTACTTCATGATGGAGGCGCTCCCCTTGCCGGTGGAGACAAAGGTGGGGTCCATCATGGTCCAGCTCTTGCCGTCAAAGTAGATGGCATTCTTGATCCAGCCCACGCCCTCCACATAGACATCGATCCAGGCGTGGTAGATCTTGCCCGCATAGCCCACGACCAGCTTGCAGGGGATATCCTGAGAGCGGAGCATGGTGGCCATGACCGCCGCATAGTCAAAGCAGATACCCTTGCGCGCAGCCAGCACCTTATCCACATCGGGCAGATAGCCCGTGGGCGGATTGGCCGCCAGATCATAGTCGTAGCTGAAGTTGCTGGTCACCCAGTTGAAGATCGCGCTTACCTTGGCCAGATCATCGGTGGCACCGGCATTCTGCACGATCTCTTTACCCTTGGCCACCGTGGTGCTCTTTTCCGTAAAGTTCACATACTGATTGGGGTAGAGGAAGGGCAGAAACTGGTTGCGCAGCTTCAGAGAGACGCTGGTGCTGTACGCCTGGGCATACTTCGTGCCGGAGGTGTTCTCAAACACCTTGACGGTGTAGCTTCCGTCTCCCTCGGTCAGAGGAAAGGTCTCATAGCTGCCGGTATTGTTCAGGTTATAGGTATAGGTCGTGCCGCCGCTCTTGGTGATCTGCACTTTGATGCGGACATTTTTTCCGCCTGTGTACTTGACCTGGATAAATCCCTCGCTCAGATTGGACGTATCCACGGCGGCTTTCGCGTTGGAGAGGACGGTGACGCCGCTCTGCATAACGGTCTTGGACGGAATGTTGGAAGCCTCCGCCCAGGTCTGAAATACCGTGCCGGCAACGCCCGCCGTCAACACCAGGGCGAGAACTGCGGCACCAACGCGCTTTTTGATGGGTAGATTCAAGGTGTTACCTCCTCAGTTGGAATAGGGGAAGGGTCCGCCGTGCCGATGTCCAGCCAGGCGGGGAAATCGTAGTCTTCGTCATAGGGCAGGATATCCACCTGCCGGGCGCGCACCACATAGCGGTGGTCCGCCACGCCAATGGGCGTACAGGTGGTCAGGGTCAGGCAGGAAAAGCCCTGGCAGTAAATAACGCTCCAGTCATCCGGCTCAATGATCTTGGTCTGATCCCAGACATACTGGTAGATGTGCGTCTCATCCACCAGATAGAGGCAGTCGCCCGGCCCGATGGTGTGCAGGTAGTAAAAGGGAACGTCGTCCGTGATCTGGCCGTTGCGCACCCAGTTCCGATGACCCGCAATGGACACATTGCCCCCAACCTCATCCGGCATCTGGGCATAATCATACAGGCCCTCCCCCTGGAGAAGGGTCTGTTCGTCCACACCGTCCAGGACCGGGACGTCCACATCAAGCTTTGGAATCACCAGGCGCATACTGCCGCTCACATAGGCCTTGCGCTTTTCGCTGACAAATACTTTATCCTGAGGGAGTCCCCCGTCATCCGCCTCCGGCCAGGGCATGGGCGTGGCAGAGGGGGAGGGGAGGACCTCCGGCGTGAGCTGGGACTGTGCCGTATACCGCGGCGTGGGCAGTGGGGCCGGCCGGCTGCTTTTCCACACAGCAGCGCCGGCCAGCACCAGCAGCACAGCGGCGGCGGCAAAACAGAGTACCGCCCAGAGTTTGCGTTGTTTCATGGAAAACCCGGCTCCTTTTTCGCTCACGCCATCTCCAGCTCCCGGATGCGGTAGGAGATCTTGAGGAAGCTGCGCCGGTGCTGCCGGTAGAAGGCAGCGACGATCCGCTCCATAACCATGGTGGAATCCTCAAAATTGGCCGCGGGCAGCATCACGACATACTGTGCCCCGCTGTACCGGGAGACCACGTCCCCCCGCCGCAGGCCGTTGGTGAGGATGGCAAGAAGCTGATCCATCGTGTTGTTGAGCGCCCCCAGTTCCGGCATTCCGCCTCCAGGCAGAGAGACCGTCAGAAGCGCCAGATGGACGCAGGTCCCGTTGCGGGCAGCCCGGCGGGCCTCCAGACGGTAGGCCTCCCGGAAGAAGCCGTATTCGCACACAAAGGCACCGGGACGGATGGCTGTCTCCTTCAGGCTCTGCTGAATGACCGCCAGATCGGTCTCCAGGCTCTTTTCCGTGTCCATAATGGCGGTATAGAGATCCCGCAGCTCGGCCGAGGGCGTGACGCCCAAACTCCGGTAGAGCAGATCGGTGGCCATCTCATAGCGCTCCAGCGCGGCGGCATCCCGTCCCTGCTTCACCAGAGAGCGCACCACTAGGATGTGAAGCCCCTCGTCCAGGGGATCCAGCTCGCTGGCGCGGCTGCACAGGGCGGTCATCTCTTCAAACTGCTCGTGCTTTTCCAGAAGGGCGGCATACTCCTTCACCGCCCGGACAAAAAGAGCGTGGTAGTGGGTGGACAGAGGGATCACCCACATATGGTTTTCCTGCTTGGGCAGGAAATCCCCTTTGTACAGTTCGGCAGCCTCCCGGTAACAGGCCATCCGCTCCTCATCGCTCCAGTCTTTCTCCTGGGCGCGCAGGCACAGTTCTTCAAAGCGGTCGGCGTCCACCACGCACTCGATCTCCCGGTTCCAGGAGTAAGAGCCGCGCTGGGACAGGATCGGGGGCATATCGCCGGGAAACAGGGGCTCGAGCATGGCACGAACCCGGTAGAGCAGGGTTTTCAGCGCATTGACGGGATTGGAGCTGTTCTCTTCCGGCCAGAACAGTTCGATCAGCTCCGACTGGGATACATTCCGATCCCGGTGTATGATCAGATAGCAAAGGACATTCCAAGGTTTCTGCGAGCGATTGATCTCATCGGTCAGGAGATTTCCATCTACCTCTATACCGAAACCGCCCAGCATAGAGACCGAGACAGACATCCGTTTCGGTACGGCGGCTGGCTGTTTCATGTGACGTTCCTCCCTTACTTTGGGACAAAGCGTGCGGCTGACATATCCTCTTTCTTCTCTTGTATGTACGTATGATTCGTTCCATTCACACACACGCGTGGCATGATACAACTATTATTATATCAGCTTTCCCCCGAAAAAGGTAGTGCTTTTCCCACTTTAAAACGCCAAAATATGGCGGTATACCCTTACTCAGGGATGTACGCTCTGACCCGGAGCCGGGCGCCCAGACTCTCGGCCAGCGTGCGGCAGCGCTGGATCTCCTCCGGCGTCTTGTCCTTATCCACAATGGTCATGACCACATGGGGCACATACGCCGTAGCCCGGCGGGTGAAGTCCAGCATGGCCTCCCAGCCCCGCACTCCATCCTTGGGCTGGGTCACGGCGCAGTACTCCTCCGCCGTGGAGCCGTTGAGAGAGATGGATACCGTGTCGATCCGCCCCGCCAGATCCGCCGTCACATCCCGGCCCTGGATCAGGTTGGCGTGTCCGTTCGTGTTGATGCGCACCGGGGGAAGTCCGGGGACCTCCTCCTTCAGCCGGTCCACCAGCCACAGGATATCATCGGTGCGGAACATGGGCTCTCCAAAGCCGCAGAACACCAGCTCCCGATAGGAGGGGAGATCCCGTTTCCGCAGGTCATCCAGAGCCTCCTCCCGGGTGGGCTCGTGCTCCAGCCACAGGTCATCGGCGTAGATGCTCCCCTTGTGCCCGTTGTGGCGCAGGCAGAAGACACAGGTGCAGTCGCAACGGTTGGTGAGGTTGACGTAGAGCGCGCCTTCATATTCATAAGATATGGTCATCATACAGATTAACTCCCTTCGATCCGGCCCCTGGGGCCGTCATGGTGCCTCTTATGCCTCGAGGCGGAAAAAGCGTCTTCCGTTTTCCGTCGTGATGCGGGCCACTTCTTCGGTGCTCAAGCCCTTGATCTGGGCCACGGTCTCCGCCATGCGGTAGAGGTAGCCCGAGTCGCACCGCCGCCCCCGGAAGGGCTCCGGCGTCATATAGGGCGCGTCGGTCTCCAGCATGATGTGCTCCAGAGGCAGCCACTCCAGCACCTCCAGCGCACGCCGGGCCTTTTTAAAGGTGATGTTCCCGGTGAAGGAGAGCATCCACCCCATCCGGACCAGAATCTTGGCCTCCTCCACACTGCCCGCATAGCAGTGGAACACACCCCGGGCATTGGGATGGGCCCGGGCAATATCCAGGCAGTCCTGGTGGGCGTCCCGGTCGTGTACGATGGCGGGGAGGTCCAGCTCCTCCGCCAGGGAGAGTTGCGCGTCATAGAACTCCCGCTCCTTGGCCCGTCCCTCCGGGTCCTTCACCCAGTAGTAGTCCAGTCCGATCTCGCCGATGGCCTTCACCCGGGGATGGGCCGCCAGGGTGCGGATGGCATCCAGATCCGCCAGGGAGACCCCCTCCAGATTTTCCGGGTGGTATCCCACCGCGGCGTAGAGGAAGGGATAGCGCTCCGCCAACTCCACCGCAAAGCGGGATGTCTCCAGATCACAGCCCGGATTGACCACCAGCTCTACCCCCCGCTCTGCAAGGCCCTCCAGGACCTGATGACGGTCGGCGTCAAACGCATCGCTGTCATAATGGGCATGAGTGTCAAAATACATGTTCTCCGACCTCTCTTGTCAAAAATCATACGGGGGCGTCTAGTGTTTTTTACCTCTGTTTATGATACAATGATTTTTACTCAAATGCAAGGGAGCGAATCTGTCATGTCTGCTGCAACCAGTTCACTTACCGCCGCCTTTTCCGCCTTTGCGCGGGAGGGCGGTTATCTGCTCCGGGACAACCGGATCTACGGCGCCTGCCGCCGGTATCCCTTTGAGGCCGCACTGGCCTCCCACGGCCGGGGCGCCGTGTGCTTTTTCTTTCGGATCAACGGCATTTTATCCACCGATCGACTAAAATCTCTGCGGGAGACTCTGGGCCAGGGCTGGACCATCGGCGTGGTCTCTTCCGGCACATACAGCCTTACCTACAAGCCTACCCGGGAGCAGAACGAAAGTCCTGATTTTGCCGGGGCCGTAGAGCACATGGCCAAGGCCCTCCAGGCGGACCGCATCCCAGTCCCCGATACCTGTCCCCTCTGCCAGAAAACGGGCTGCGACGCCCTGGCCAAAGTACAGGACTTTGGCTTTGGTCCCGTCCATCGCTCCTGTCTGCGCAAGGCGGAAAAGACGCTCCGTCCGGTACGCGCCTCCGGGAGCCGTGCTCTCGGCTTGATCGGCGCTCTTCTCGGCACTCTGGTCGGACTGATTCCGTCCATATTCACCATTGTGCTCCTGGACCGGGTCTTTCTGCTGGCCTATGCCATCCCGCCGCTGTGCGCTTTCCAGGGGTATAAGCTTCTGCATGGGCGGATGGACCGCCACGCCCCGCTGGTGACCGCCGCCCTCTTCTCCCTGGCCGCCACCCTGCTCCTGGGACTGGGGCACTGTGCCTATGCGGCGCAGGGTCTCTCCGCCCCCGCACAGCTGCTGGAGCTCTGGTCCGCCCGCTATGGCCTGGGTGAGCTGCTCAAAGAGCTGCTCGTCTGGGTCTTTGGCAGCTGGCTGGCCTGGGGGCAGTTCAGCCGTTCCTCCGGCTATGCCGCCCACTCCATCCAGACCTCTCTGGATACCATGACCGACCGAAACGGCAAGGCACTGGCCTCCTCCAAGCGCGCCTGATCGTATCTGTTCCCCATCCAAGCCCATGATTTGACATGGACCGGCGTGGCCCTCTGAGCCGCGCCGGTCCATTTGATTTTCTCAGCAGACCACATGAATGGGGCTGCCGGCCAGCCAGGCCCGCAGGTTTTCACAGACCAGGGCGGCCCGCTTCTCCATAGACTGCCCGGTGGCAAAGGCTACATGGGGCGTGGCCAGCACATGTTTGGCGCGCAGGAGGGGATGATCCTCGGGTACCGGCGGCTCCATCTCAAACACATCGATGCCCGCGCCGGCAATGCGTCCCTCGTTCAGGGCGTCGGCCAGGGCCTGGGAGTCCACCACGCTTCCCCGGGCGGTATTGATCAGCAGCGCGTTGGATTTCATCCGCCCGATGCGCTCGGCGTCCATCAGTCCTTTTGTCTCCTCTGTAGCCGGGACGTGGAGGGAGACGATGTCGCACTCGGACAGCAGGGTATCCAGATCCACCTGCTTGACCCCCGGCAGTGTCTTGGGGGAGCGGTTGTAGCCGTATACCTCACAGCCAAAGGCGTTTGCGATGGCGGCCACCCGGCTGCCGATGGCACCCAGGCCGACCACGCCGAACTTCTTTCCCTCCAGCTCAAAGCCCACCAGTCCGTTCTTGGTCCCGCCCCGGCGGACCACCTCGTCACAGGTGCCCAGGTTCCGGCCCAGCGCGATCACCATACCGAACACCAGGTCCGCCACGGCCGCCGTCGAATAGCCGGCACAGTTGGACACGGTGATCCCCCGCTCCCGGCAATAGGCGAGATCCACATGGTCCACACCGGTAAAGGCCACATTAATGTATTTCAGGTTGGGGCAGTGCTCCATGACCTCCCTGCGGTATGGAAAATTGGACAGGATCACCGCGTCGGCCTCTCTGGACCGCTCGATCAGGGTGGGCACGTCCTCCACACGGGTATCATAGGCCACGACCTCCATCCGGCCGTCCACCGCTTTCTCTACCATGTCCAGCAGCTTTTCCTGCTCAATCCCCAGAGGTTCCAACACCATCAGCTTCATCGCATATCGCTCCTTCCGCCCCATATTAACTCGGTCGTTCTGTTGTCTGCCGGTTGGCCCGGCGGGGTCCATTATAGGCCTTTTTTTCTTCTCCCGCAAGCGGCAGGGCTGCCGCCCATTACGCCGCGTCAGACAGCTCCTCCCGCGCCTCCTGTTCACTGTCCGCCGAGAAGCAGAATCGCCCGGCATGGTCATATACCTCCACATGTCCGCAGACCCATCGAAATTCGTAATACATCAGGAGACGCCCCTTTCTGTTCTGAGAAGTTGTCTTTAGCATACGCCTCCTACAGTCCATTAAACCGGACTCTGACACGCATGTTCCGGTTTTAGACTTTTTTAATCCTTTCTTTACCGCCCTTTCAGGCTTGCGCGGTATACTGGACCCAACCTGAGAAAGGAGCGATAGCGATGTTGACACTCACACTATGTACGGCGGCCCTCTTTCTTCTGGCCCTGATCGGTCTGGTCCTTGTGGCGGTAGGCCTGCCCTTTGCGGTCCTCTTTTTTGCACTGCTTCCCCTGGCGCTGCTGCCGGTGGGGGCGGTCATGCTGCTTTTGGGCCTGCTCCGCACACCCCGGCAGGCAGAACGGATCCTGCCCGGACTGGTGGTGTTTCTTTTGGGTCTGGCTCTGCTCTACCATTAACTTTTTCTTACGTTTCCCCCCACTTCTTGACTTGTGTCCCGGCAGACGGGTATAATGTCGATACGATTTCTGAGAAGGGGGAGTGCCCATGGAAACCCATATTCTGGTGGTGGACGACGAGCCGGAGATTGCCGATCTGGTGGAGGTCTATCTCCAGAGCGAGGGCTTTACCATCCACAAATGCGGCAGCGGCACCGCCGCGCTGGAGGTGGTGCGCTCCGTCCCCCTGGATCTGGCTATTCTGGACGTGATGCTCCCCGATATCTCCGGCTTTACCCTTTGCAGCGAGATCCGCAAGGAACACCATTTCCCCGTGCTCATGCTCACGGCCAAGGTGGAGGACTCGGACAAGATCACCGGGCTGACCATCGGCGCGGACGACTACATCACCAAGCCCTTTAACCCCCTGGAGCTCATCGCCCGGGTCAAGGCCCAGCTCCGGCGCTATACCCGTTACAACGAGACCGACAAGAGCGCCGGGGAGGTCATCGACTTCAACGGTCTGGTCATCAACCGCTCCACCCATGAGTGCTGGCTCTACGACCAGCCTCTGGTGCTCACCCCCATCGAGTTTGACATCCTCTGGATGCTCTGCGAGAACCGGGGACAGGTCATCTCAGCGGAAAAGCTCTTTGAGTCGGTCTGGAAGGAGAAGTATCTGGACCGGAACAACACGGTCATGGTCCACATCCGCCGCCTCCGGGAGAAGATGGGGGAGCCCTCCCGCAATCCCCGCTTCATCAAGACGGTGTGGGGCGTGGGCTACAAAATCGACTGATACAACAGGCGGAGCCGGGACGGCTTCGCCTTTTCTTTTGCCGGTGGGTATGCTAAGATATACAGATACCGAATCTACACGGGTGGTGACCGATATGCAACGACCCCGCCTTCCGCTGGGCGATTACTATCAGCTTCTTCTTCAGCACGGCCTGCTGGCCGGCGACGCGCCTCTTCCCACCGTTCTGGAGCGCACGGTGGAACTGGTCTCCTGCGACTCCCAGAAAGTGATTCCAGGCACTCTCTTTCTCTGCAAGGGCGCGGCTTTTAAGGGACAATATCTGGCCGACGCCATACAGCGCGGGGCCTTTGCCTATGTGAGCGAGCGCCCCTATGAGGAGGGGGGAGACGTCCCCTGCATTCTGGTCCGGGACATCCGCACCGCCATGGGCCTGCTGGCCGACCACTCCCACGGCCATCCCTCCGGCCGCCTTACCATCACCGGGATTACCGGTACCAAGGGCAAGACCACCACGGCCTACTATATCAAATCCATTGTGGACGCCTGGCGAACCGGTCAGGGCCTGCGGGAGAGTGCCATCCTCTCCACCATCGTCACCGACGACGGGCTGGAGCGCCGTCCCGCCAAGCTCACCACTCCGGAGCCTCTGGATCTCCAGCGGCACCTCCTCAACGCGGTGACCGCCGGGAGTGAGTATGTGACCATGGAGTTCTCCAGCCAGGCCCTCAAATACGGCCGGGTCATCGGGGTGGATCTGGCCTGCGCGGTGTTCCTCAACATCGGCGAGGACCACATCTCCCCGGTGGAGCACCCCGATTGGGCGGACTATTTTGCCTCCAAGCTCCTCATCTTCCGGCAGGCCCGTACCGCCTGCATAAACCTGGACTGTGACCACGCCGCGGACGTGCGGGAGGCCGCCTCGGTCTGTCAGCGGGTGGTGACCTTCTCCCAGCACTCCGCTGACGCCGACGTCTATGCCAGCGACGTGCGCAAGGTGGGCCACACCATCCGCTTCCATGTGCGCACCCCCCGGTATGAGGGGGAGCTCACCCTGGGCATGCCCGGCCTTTTCAATGTGGAGAACGCTCTGGCCGCCGTGGCGGTGGCCGAGGCCTACGACATCCCCATGGAGGCGGTGGAGCAGGGCCTCCGCCAGGCCGCCGTGCCCGGCCGGATGGAGCACTATGTCTCGGCAGACGGGCAGGTCTCGGTCATCGTGGACTATGCCCACAACGGCATGAGTCTGGAGTACCTCCTCCGCTCCGCCCGGACCGAGTATCCGGGGCGGGAGCTCACCGTCCTCTTCGGCTGCACCGGCGGCAAAGGCATCGACCGCCGGGAGGGCATGGGGACGGCCGCCGGAGCCCTGGCCGACCGCATCCTCCTTACCGAGGACGATCCCGGCCCCGAGGAGGTCACCGACATCTGCGCCGACATCCAGCGCTATCTCACCCCCTTCGGCAAGGTAGGGGAGGTCATCCCCGACCGGGAGGAGGCCATCTCCCGGGCCATCCTGAACTGCCATACTCCGGCGGTGGTGGTCCTGGCCGGAAAGGGCTGCGAGCACCTGCAAAAGCGGCGCAACGGTCCGGAACCCTGCGTCCCGGACGGCCTGCTGGCCCAGCAGGTGCTGGACCGCTATGACCGGGGCTGAGCTGAGCGCCGCCTTTGCGGCGGCCGGTGCGGCGGGCTGGGGCCATGTGGCCTATGAGCGGCTGCTCCCCGCCATGAGCCGGGAGGCGCGGGACCGGGCAGAAAACCTGTGTCCCGGCGCTCAAAGCGTTCTGGTGGCCGCCTTCCCGTACTACGCCGGGCGGACGCCGGGCAATCTCTCCCTCTACGCCCGGGGGCGGGATTACCACCTGGTGATTACCGAGGCACTGACCACAATTTGTCATATGCTGGAGGAAAAATACGAATCGTATCGTTTTGTGCCCGGTGCGGACAACTCCCCCCTCCCGGAGCGGGAGGCCGCCCGCCTGGCTGGGCTGGGCATAATCGGGCGGCACGGCCTGGTGATCCTGCCCCCCTACGGCAGCTGGATCTTCCTGGGCACCATCCTCACCGATCTGGACCTTGCCCTCCCGCCCGCTTTGCCCAGCGGGGGGTGTATGGCGTGCGGCAAATGCCTCTCTGCCTGTCCCGGCGGCGCGCTGCGGGGAGATTCCTTTGATCCGGAGCGCTGCCTCTCCCACCTCACCCAGAAAAAGGGAGAGCTTCCGCCGGAACAGGAAGCCCTGGTGGCCGCCCACCCGCTCATCTGGGGATGCGATGTATGCCAGCTGGTCTGCCCCCACAACGCCGGAGCCGTGGAGACCCCGCTCGCCCCTTTCCGGGAGGATCGGCTCGATTCTCTCACCAGCGAGGCGGTGGAAGGCCTCACCAACCGGCAGTTCCGGGAGGCCTACGGAGAACGGGCCTTTGCCTGGCGGGGCCCGGCCGTCCTGCGGCGCAATTTAGCCCTGCAAAAAAAGAAGTGACAAACGCATAACCGCCGCCTGTTCTGGCGATACTCAGGTATCAAACACCAGAAAAGGCGGCGGTTTTATGTTGGTACGTGATTTGATGAATCCCCATGTGGTCTCCATCACCCCCGTGGAGAGCGCGGCCCTGGCGGCCCGGCTGCTCTCCCGGTATGATCTGGGGGCCCTGCCGGTGTGTCAGAACGACGGACGGCTCAAGGGCATGGTGACCGACCGGGACCTGGTCCTCCGGTGCCTGGCCCCCGGCGAGAATCCGGAGCGCCTGCCGGTGGGGGACATCATGACCCGCTCCTGCGCCTGGGTCAGTCCCAATGCCGACGTGCGGGAGGCCGCATCGGTCATGGCAGCGGCCCAGGTGCGGCGGCTGCCGGTGGTGGAGGACCGCCGGGTGGTGGGCATGGTCTCCCTGGGCGACCTGGCACGTAGCCGCACCTGCGATATGGAGGCGGGGGCGGCTCTGGCCAACATCTCCCAGGGCGTGCGCCGGGTATAGGGGTGCGGGCCGTTACTGGCAGTCCAGGTAGCGCTCCACCAGGGCCATGGTTCCCAGCATGGCCTCCAGATGAGTGCGCTCCATGCCGTGGGAGGCCTGCACTCCGGGACCGATCAGGGCGGCAGGGGCATCCAGGCCGGACTTCCAGGCCACCGCCACATCGGAGGAGTAGTGGGGGTAGACGTCCAGCACGGCAGGAATGCCGTTCTCTTTGGCCAAAGAGACCAGGCGGCTCACCATCCCGTAATCAAAGGGACCGGAGCTGTCGGCGGCGCAGATGGAGACATGGTACTCGTCGCAGTTCAGGTCGGCCCCCACGCAGCCCATATCCACGGCCAGCAGCTCCTCCAGATCGAGGGAGAAGGTGGCCCCGCCGTGGCCCAGCTCCTCATAGACGGTAAAGGTCACCTCCACATTGCAGCGGGGGCGCTTGCCGCTCTCCTTCATCCAGCGCAGCAGGGTGAGCAGGATGGACACGCTCCCCTTGTCGTCGATGAAGCGGGATTTGAGGAAGCCGCTGTCGGTAAAGACCGTCTTGGGATCGTAGCAGATATAGTCCCCCACCTCGATGCCCAGGGCGCGCACATCCTCGGCAGAGTGCACCTTCTCATCCACCCGGACGTACATATTCTGCTCGTCCTGGGGCCGGGTGCGGGCGTCGTCAAAGACGTGGGCCGCCGGGGAGAGGGAGAGAATGGTGCCGGTGTAGATCCGCCCGTCCCGGGTGTAGATCTTGCAGTACTCCCCGTGGAGAGAGGGAAGCACCGCGCCCCCCACCTTGGTGAACATCAGCTCTCCGGCGGGGGTAATGGCGCGCACCATCAGGCCCAGGGTGTCCACATGGGCGCAGATCCCGACGGTACGGGTCTGGTCCCGGCCCTCCACCAGGATGGTGAGGTTTCCCTTCTTGCTCCGGCGGGTCTCATATCCCATGGCCCGGGCCATCTGCTCGGCGGTCTCTACCGCCCGGGCGGTGAACCCGGTGGGGCTGTCCACCCCCAGGATGGCATGGGCGGTCTCCTTCAGACAGGGGATCATATGCTGAAAATCCATTTGAAACGTCTCCTTGCTTGTGGTATGGTAAAAAGCAGTTCCAGCATACCTCTATTCCAACGAAAAAGCAAGGAAGCGATCCATCATGGCAGAAGAAAAGACCAATGTCATGCGCCTTCTGGACCAGAAGAAGGTGCCCTATACCCCGCACCACTACGCCTCTCCTGACGGCGCGGTGGACGGCGTCACCGTGGCTGGGCTCATCGGCCGCGCCCCCGAACAGGTATTCAAGACCCTGGTGACCTGCGCCCCCTCCGGCGCCCACTATGTCTTTGTGGTCCCCGTCCTCCGGGAGCTGGACCTCAAGGCCGCGGCCAAGGCGGTGGGGGAGAAGTCCATCGCCATGCTCCGGCAGGCGGAGCTTCTCCCGCTTACGGGCTATGTGCACGGCGGCTGCTCTCCCCTGGGGATGAAAAAGCAGTTTCGCACCGTGCTGGATGCGAGCGCCCAAAACCTGGAGACCATGGTGGTGAGCGCCGGGAAGATCGGCGCGCAGGTGGAGCTCCCGCCCGCGGAGCTGGCCCGGCTGGCCCGGGCCCAGTTCGCCCCCGTGGCAAAATAGCATACCACCGCCTAAAGTCCCGGACCTGTCGTCCGGGACTTTTTCATAATTTGGAACTCTTTGGGTTTCTTTTTGTCTATCTCTATGATAGCATGGAGGTGAAAACCCCTGCAAAAACGGCAGACAACGGAAAAAGGAGGTACTTATGAAAAAGCTGCTCTCTCTGCTGCTCTGTGCCGCACTGCTGACCGGAGCTGCCCTGCCCGCGCTGGCGGCGGAGGACTCTGCCGACGCCCAGCTGGCCCGGGTGACCCAGGCCGTCAAGTCCACACTGGATCTGGACACGGAATGCTACACATCCTTCCACGGGGAACGGCAGGAACAGGCCCTCGCCACCCTCTGGTCCCTCTACTGGGAGGGGGAGGAGGGCTCTCTCGCCGTCAGCGCCCTGGAGGACGGCACCATTGTGGAGTACCGGCTGGACACCCCGGAAGCAGAGCCCCTCTCTCAGAATTCCCTGCCCGCCTTTCCCGCCGGAAATCCGGCAGAGGCCCGTGCCTCCGCCCAGGCCTTCCTGGACCGGGTGCTGGACCCCACGTCGGAGTCAGTCACGCTGGAGGACCCGGCCGCCCCGGACCGGTTGGACAGCGATTCCTACCGCTTTTCCGGCTCGGTCCTCCTCCACGACCTGCCTTCTCCGCTGCACTACTCTCTGACCGTCCGGGCGGAGGACAGTACGGTCACGCGCTTCTACCGGGATGTGCCTGAGACCCTCTTCCTGGGCAATGTGCCCTCTCCCGTCTCCCGGACCGATCTGGACAAAGCAAGCCAGGCCCTCCATGATACCCTGGAACTGCGTCTGGAATATGTGCGCCTCGAGGAAGAGGACTCCGCCGCTACACTGGTCTACCTGCCCGAGTCCAGCCACCGCTTCTACGTAGACGCCCAGACCGGCCGGCTCACCGATCTCACGGAGCTGGAGCGGGATATGTCTACCGCCGGCGGCGGCAGCAACGGCGATGCCGCCGCCCCGGAGGCCGCTCCGGACAAGGGGCTCTCCGAGGCCGAACAGGAGGGCATCCGCAAGCTGGAGGGGGTTCTCTCCTCCGACGCGCTGGACCAGAAGCTGCGCTCTGTTCCCGCCTATGGTCTGGATCGCTATGAGCTGGTCTCCGCCGTCTTTTCCCTGGAGGAAGCACCGGAGAACCCGGAAAAGCCCGCGGTCCGCTGTGTCCTCCGGTACAGCCGCTCTGCCGACGCGGGCGTCTACTCCCGCACCTTTGTGGTCGACGCCCGTACCGGCGCGGTGCAGTCTCTCTTCTCCTCCCGCCCCTGGGCGGAAGAGCCCAGCCCCGCCCTCTCTCAGGAACAGGCCCTCCGCCGGGCCGAGGCCTTCCTGGCCGAGTTCTGCGGGGAGCAGGCCGACCATCTGGCCCTCTACCAGCCGGAGGAGGCCGGGGAGGAGGCACAAGCTGTCTACTCCTTCCAGTTTGCCCGTCAGGAAAATGGATACTTCTTCCCGGAACACTTCTACTCCCTGGAGATCGACGGAGAGGACGGCTCGGTGTGCGGCCTGTCCTTCTGCTATGACGAGGGGGTCACCTTCCCGCTTCCCGAGGATCTCTGCACGATGGAGGAGGCCCTGGCCATCTGGGCGGAGACCTATCCGGTGACCCTGGGCTATCTGCTGGTGCCCCAGACGCTGGATCCGTCTGACCCCGCCGCCCTGCGCCTGTCCCAGATGGGGTGGACCTCCTACTACACCCTGCGCCTGGGCTATACCATGGACCAGGAGGAGGCCTATCAGGGTGTCCATGCCGGGACCGGCGAGCTCATCCGCTTCGACTACACCAGTTCGAGCGACACCCTCACCTATGACGATCTGGATGGCCACTGGGCCCGCGCCAGCATTGAGCGTCTGGCCCCGTACCGAGTGGGGTACGAGGGCGGTTCCTTCCACCCGTCCCAGACTCTGACCCAGTGGGATCTGGTCTGTCTCCTGTTCAGTCTCCGCTATCGTCCCCTGGACCCGGCAAATGCCACCCCGGAAGAGCGGGACACCGCCTATTCCGCCGCCTACGAGCTGGGATTCCTCACCCGGGATCAGCGTTCCGAGGAAGCTATCCTCACCCGCGCCGACCTCATCCGCTGTCTGCTGGACGGCGCCGGATACGGTCCCGTGGCCCGTCTGGAGGGGATCTTTACCTGCTCCTATCCTGACCGCGCCGCCATCCCTGCCGCCGATCTGGGCTATGCCGCCCTGGCCCAGGGCCTGGGTCTGGTGAGCGGTCCCTGGTCCGGGACCCGGAATGCTACCCGGGGCGAGGCTGCCGCTCTTCTCTGCCGCCTGATGGAGCGTTGATCTCACAAAATGACACAGCAAATGCGCCCGGCCCCTCGTCTGCGGGACCGGGCACATTTTATAAGTACGTATATTTCTCCTATGTATCCTCTTCGTCCTTTTTCCGCATGCCGCGGGCCCGTCTGCGCAGCTCCTCCAGAGCGGCGGCATACCGGGTGGAGGTCATATGGGGGAAGGCCCGCAGCAGACGCCGCTGGCCAAAGCCATAGGTGGAGAGCAGTTCCTCGTTGGCGGCCTTGAGCTCGGCCAGCGCGGCCTCCCGCCGTTTGAGAGCGGCCTCCCGGGCGATACGCCGGGCGGTCTGCTCCGCCTCCCGGGCCGCCAGACGCTCCGTGAGGTCCTCCCGAAGATCGGCACCCCGCTCAGCCAGGTCATCCCGCAGGTCATTCAGGTCCTCTTTCAGGTCGGCTCCCCGCTCGGAGAGGGAAAGGGTGGCGTCCGCCAGGTTCTCGCCCAGCTCGTTGGAGGCCGCCTTGATCCGGGCCGCCATCTCCTCCAGCTGACGCAGACGCTTGTTCAGGCCAATCATGGAGGCCACCGTGGCGGACAGATCCACCGCCGTCAGCACAAGGAACAGCACCAGAAGCACCAGCCCCACCGGACGGGGGATGTGCCGCGCCATCCCCATCACCGCCGGGTGGATCATATCCATGATGATCAGGCAGGCAAAGCCCCACAGCAGAGAGAAAAGGGGGCAGATATAGCCGTTGAGATTAAAGGGTTGGTCGGAGTAATCCCACCACTTTTGATGAAAGAGCTTTTCCAGCACAAACCCGGTCACCCACTCCAGCGCGCTGCACAGCACCACCGAGCAGAGGAAGAGCAGCAAAAAGCGCTCCCGCACCGGGGCCAGCAGGGAGGTCACCAACACCACGCCAAAGCCGTAGATCGGGCAGAGGGGGCCGTTGAGAAATCCGCGGTTGACAAATTTCCCGGTTCGCAGGGCCGCATAGCACACCTCACTGCACCACCCCAGAAAGGCGTACACAAAAAAATACCATAGAATCGGATAGATTTCCCGCATCACAATCTCCTTCTTTTGACTGGGGGGACTGGCCCCCTGCTTTCAAAACCTGATAAAATTATTTTAACATATTTTTGCAGCGAACAGGGAACTTTTTTGTCCCGCCCCCGTCTAACCTTGCGACCAACTTTTCCGGCCCCTCTGCCGGAGGACACAAAGGAGATATAACGGTATGAAACAGCTCGGCACATTTGCTCTGGCCGCCGCCCTGACTGGCAGCCTTCTCACTCCCGCCCTGGCCGCAGGCTATGCGACCTCCATCACGGTCAACGGTACCGCGCTGGACACCTCCGCGCTTCCCGAGGCCCAGGGGCTTCCGCTCCGGCTGGTGGCTGAGGCCGATCACGGCTCCGCCTCCTGGTTCGCCGAGGAGAACTCCAGCTCCTTCTATTTCAGCAAGCACCGGGTGGAGGTCTCCTTCCAGGACGGCTCCATTACCGTGGACGACAACCTGGTGGAGGATGCCGTGGCGCAGGTCGTGGACGGTGTGACCTTTGTCCCCACCACCGTGCTGGACGGTCTGGACGGCATCACGCTGGAGGAGACCGAGGCCGGTGTGAGCATCACCACCCCCAACAACTCCCCCCTGGTCAAGCTGGCCTATGAAGTGGCCGATGCCGGCGGAGTTGGCTACGGCATGGCCGTGGACGCCGAGAGCCTGGACACCTATGGCATCCACAGCGACAGCTTCACGGAGGCGGCCGGCTTCTTCCCCATGATCACCTCCCCCGACACCATCATCATCGGCAAGTTGGCCGAGGGTAAGGAGGAGCAGGCCAGGGCGGATCTGGAGGCCTATCGCCAGCAGCAGGAGGACACCTTCTCCTGGTATCTCTCCCAGAACCTCCCCAAGGTGCAGGACGCCCGCACGGTGGTGAAGGACGGCTATTTCCTCTTTGTAATCGCCGAGAACGCCGATGAGGCTGTGGCCGCCTTTGAGAGCGGACTGGCTGGCCTGGAGGGCTGATTCTCTCCAATTCCCTTTGCAGACTCTATCCTGCAACCTCCCACGCAACTGCGTGGGAGGTTTTTTTGCCTACTATTTGCTTGCGCAAGCAAATAGTTTTTGCTATAATAAGCCTGCCAAAACAGGGAGAAGGGGGGTGAACCGGGATGAAACTGATCAAATGGCTCTCAATTTCCGACCGGCACACCAAGATGTACCTGGACCGCTCGCTGGCTCCGCTGGGGTTAAACAGCAGCCAGCATATGTACGTCGTGAAAATCTGCGAGATGCCGGGGGTCACACAAGATCAATTCATGCACTTTTTTTATGTCCACCCCAGCAATGTGACCCGGGCTCTTTCCGCGTTGGAAAAGGCCGGCTTTCTCCGGAGGGAGTCCAACCCGGAAGACAAGCGCACCTGCCGGCTCTTTCCCACCCAGCGGGCCCTGGATGCCCGCCCCCAGATCCTCTCTCTGGTACGCCAGTGGCAGGAGCAGGTCATGGAGCCCTTTTCCCCGGAGGAGCGGGAGATCTTTCTGACCCTCCTCCAGCGTGTGGGGGAGCGGTCCGTCTCCCTCGCCGGGGCCGACTATGCCCTGGCCCCCATCAGTCTGATCGGAAAGGAAGAGGAATATGGAGAATCATCTCAGTAATCCACTGGGGTATGAGCCGCTGCCCAAACTGCTGCGCAGCTTCGCCGTCCCCAGCGTCATCGCCATGCTGGTCAGCTCTCTGTACAACATTGTGGACCAGATCTTCATTGGGCAGGGTGTGGGCTATCTGGGCAATGCGGCCACCAATGTGGCCTATCCCCTGACCACCATCTGTCTGGCCATCGCCCTGCTCATCGGCATCGGAAGTGCCTCCCGCTTTTCTCTCTCCCTGGGCGCAGGGGAGCCGGAGCAGGCCGCCCGGGTGGTGGGCAACGCCATCGCCATGATGGCGGTCCTGGGCATCCTCTATGCGCTGCTGGTAGAGCTCTTTCTGCACCCGCTTCTCCTGGCCTTCGGTGCCACGCCCGATGTCATGCCCTATGCCATCGAGTATACCCGGATCACGGCTCTGGGCATGCCCCTGCTCATCGTGACCAATGCCATGAGCAACCTGGCCCGGGCCGACGGCAGTCCCAAATACTCCATGACCTGTATGCTGGTGGGCGCGGTTATCAACACGATCCTGGACCCTATCTTCATTTTCGTGTTTCACCAGGGGGTGGCCGGCGCCGCCCTGGCCACGGTCATTGGTCAGTTCTTCTCCTTCCTGTTGGCTGTGCGCTATGCCTTCCGCTTCCAGCACATTAACCTGCGGCGGGAACACCTGCGCCTGAGCCTGAGTGAGAGCCTTCAGACCGCTTCTCTCGGCATGAGCAGCAGCCTCAACCAGGTGGCAATCACCTTTGTACAGATCGTCATCAACAACTCTCTGACCCACTACGGCGCCAGCTCGATCTATGGCACCGACATCCCCCTGGCCGCCTGCGGCATCGTGATGAAGACCAACGCCATCCTGCTGGCTGTCGTCATCGGGATCTCCCAGGGCTCCCAGCCCATCATTGGATTCAACTACGGCGCCAAGCAGTACGACCGGGTCCGTGGAATCTATCGCCTGGCCATCGGATGCAATCTGGTGGTCTCCCTGGTCGGCTTCCTTCTCTTCCAGTTCTGTCCCCGTCAGATCATCTCTATCTTTGGCAGCGGCAACGCGCTCTATTTTGAGTTTGCCGTCCGGTTTATGCGTATTTTCCTCTTTATGGTGCTGGTCAACGGGGTACAGATGCTCTCCTCCAACTTCTTCTCGGCCATTGGAAAGCCGGTCAAGGGCCTGGTCCTCTCCATGACCCGGCAGGTCCTTTTCCTGATTCCGCTGCTGCTCCTTCTGCCCATCCTGATGGGCGGGATCGACGGCATTCTCTTTGCCGGACCGGTGGCCGACACGATGGCTTTTCTCACCACGGTATGTCTGGTCTCCCGGGAAATGAAGCGCATCCGGGGACTGGAAGCCCAAAATGCCGGATAAATCGCTCCAACTGTAATAAAAATGCGGGCAGCCTCTTCAGGCTGCCCGCGTTTTTTGTGCCCTACTGGGCGGCGATGCGCTCGGCCAGATCGTTGAGATAGACCCAGCGCTCCATCTTTTCCTCCAGCGCGCTCTCCAGCTGACTCTGCTCCTCCTGGAGCCGCTGCAGGGCCACATAGTCGCTGCCGCATGCGCTCTGCTGGGCCTGATTGTCGGCCAGCTGCTCCTCCAGCGCTGCGATGTCTGCATCGATGGTCTCGTACTCCCGCTGCTCCTTGTAGCTGAACTTCAGCTTCTTGGGCGCGGAGGGCCGGGACTCTTCCTTTTTGGGGGCCGGTTTCTCGGCCTTCTTCTCCGCCCGGCGCCGCTCGGCCAGGGCCGCCAGATAGTCGGTGTAGCCTCCGGCATAGGGGGTGACCCGGCCGTCCCCCTCCACCACGAAGATGCGGCGGGCCACCTTGTCCAGGAAATAGCGGTCGTGGGAGACCGCCACCACCGCCCCCGGGAAGGTCTCCAGATAGTCCTCCAGAATGGTGAGGGTCTCGATGTCCAGGTCGTTGGTGGGCTCGTCCAGCAGCAGGATATTGGGAGCGGAGGCCAGGATAGAGAGGAGGAAGAGCCGCCGCTTCTCCCCGCCGGAGAGCTTATCGATGGGGCTCCACTGGACATCGGCGGGGAAGAGGAACTGCTCCAGCAACTGGCTGGCCGTGATGACGCCGTCCACCGTCTCAATGCGCTCCCCGATCTCCTTCACATAGTCGATGACCCGGGTCTCGCCGTCCATGGGCGGGTTTTCCTGGGAAAAGTAGCCAATCTTTACCGTCTCACCCACGATGACTTCCCCCTGGTCAGGCGAGAGGCGCCCGGCGATCAGATTGAGCAGAGTGGACTTGCCGCTGCCGTTGACCCCCACGATGCCGATCCGGTCATCCCGCAGGAGCATGCAGTCAAAGTCCCGCAGCACCTGCCGCCCCTCAAAGGACTTGGAGACCCCCCGGAGCTCCACCGTCTTTTTCCCCAGGCGGCTGGCCACCGAGGAGAGCTCCAGCCCGGCCCGCTCGGTGGGGCCGCTCTGATTTTTCAGGGCCTCGTAGCGCTCCAGACGCTCCCGGCTCTTGGTGCCCCGGGCGGTGGGGCCCTGCATGACCCACTGGTACTCCCGCCGGAGGATGGACTGCCGCTTGCGCTCACTGGCCCGGGCCGACTCCTCTCGCTCCGCCTTCCGGCGGAGGAAGTCCTCATAGCTGCCCTCGTAGAAGTAGAGCTTTCCCCCGTCCACCTCGGCCATGCGGTTGGTGACCCGCTCCAGGAAGTAGCGGTCATGGGTGATCATCACCAGCCCGCCGGCAAAGCGCTGGAGCCACTCCTCCAGCCAAGTGACCATTTCGCTGTCCAGGTGGTTGGTGGGCTCGTCCAGGATGAGCACGTCACAGGGCCGGGCCAGAGCGGCCGCCAGGGCCACCCGCTTGCGCTGCCCGCCCGAGAGCTCCTCCACCCGCTGCTCAAAGCGGGTGATCCCCAACCGGGTCAGGATGGTCTTGGCCTCGTACTCCGCCAGGGCACGGGCATCGGTGGAGAGGCCCAGCAGCACCTGCTCCAGCACCGTGGTCCCCGGGGCAAATTCCGGATTCTGGGGGAGATACTCCAGGCGCACATTGGGGAAGCGGGTGACACAGCCGGTCTCAGGCTCCTCCGCCCCGGCCAGAATGCGCAGCAGGGTGGACTTGCCCGCGCCGTTGACGCCGATGACGCCCACACGCTCCCCGGGCTCCAGATAGAAGGACACCCGGTCCAGCAGGACCCGGGTCCCATAGGTCTTCGTAATGGATTCTGCGGATAACAGCATACAAACGCTCCTTTGCTCGGTGCATCACAAAAGGTCACACCAGTATACATGAACGGGAGAAAAAAGACAACTGCTCTGGGGCCTTACGCCATCCAGTCCTCCCACTCCCCGGCAAAGAGATTGTCCCGCAGCCAGACAAAGTGGAAGGCCCCGCTCAGGGCCTGCCCGGCCAGATCAAAGCGGGCCAGCTTGCCGGCGGCCAGCTCCCGCTCCACCACCGGGGCATAGAGGAAGGAGACCCCCAGGTTTTCCACCACAAGGGCCTTGATGGTGGAAAAGTCGCTGATCTCCACCACGCCGGAAAAGCTGCGCAGGGTACAGTGGTTCTGCCGCAGGGCGGCCTCCAAAATGGCCCGAGTACCCGACCCCGCCTCCCGGACCAGGAGGCGCTCGCCCAGGACCTCCGCTAAGGGGACCGTCCGACCCGCCAGGGGATGCTCGGGCGCACACACGCCGAAAAAAGACTCCCTCCGGTAGAGACGCACGGCATACCGCTCCCGGTCAAAAAAGCCCTCCACCAGCGCGAAGTCCAGCCGCCCCTCCTCCAGTGCCCGCAGCAGAGCGCGGGTATTCTCCACCGTCAGGGAGACCGTCCCTTCCGGATGGCGGCGCAGAAAGCGGCTGATGAGCGGGGCAATGACAAACTCTCCGATGGTCTTGGTGGCACCCACCCGCAGGACCCGGGGGGCTGGAACGGCCATGGCCTGCTCCATCTTCCGGCTGTTGTAGGCCAGGGAACGGGCCATCTCCCGCAGGCGCACGCCCGCCTCCGTGAGGCGCAGGGTCTTTCCCTCATAGGAGAAGAGCCGGCAGCCATAGTGCTCCTCCAGCGCGCGGATCTGATGGGTGACCGCCGGCTGGGTCACGCACAGCCGCTGGGCCGCCCGGGTATAGTGCATGGTCTCGCACAGGACCAGGAAGGTATGGAGTTTGGGATCCAGCATACAATCACCCATTACAGAAAATTATGGAAAGATAAAAAATCATCATTTTATTTTATCGTCAGGCCGTACTATAATCAAGGGGAAAACGAAAACAAAGGGGCGTTCTGATATGAACTTTGTCAAACAGAAAGGACCTGGCCTGCTGCTCTGTCTGGTTATCGCGCTGCCCTCCTGGTGGCTGGGCAAGCTTTTTCCGGTCATTGGCGGACCGGTCTTCGCCATTCTCTGCGGCATGATCATCACTCTGCTGCTGACCGATAAGACCTGGTTCCAGCCGGGCATCGCCTACACCTCCAAAAAGATCCTGCAATATGCGGTCATCCTGCTGGGCTTTGGCCTCAATCTCTCGGAGATCGCCAAGGTAGGGGCAAAATCCCTGCCCATCATCTGCTCCACCATCGCCACCTCCCTCATCATCTCCTTTGTGCTCTATAAGCTGCTGAAGATGCCCGCCAACATTTCCACCCTGGTTGGGGTGGGCTCCTCCATCTGCGGCGGCTCCGCCATCGCGGCCACCGCTCCGGTCATCGGAGCCAACGATGAGGAGATCGCCCAGGCCATCTCGGTAATCTTCCTCTTCAACGTACTGGCCGCCCTGCTCTTTCCCACCTTTGGCGGGGCCATTGGCCTGAGCAACGAGGGCTTCGGCCTTTTTGCGGGGACCGCCATCAACGACACCTCCTCGGTCACCGCTGCCGCATCCACCTGGGATACCCTCCACGGCACCAACGGCGCGGTGCTGGAGTACGCCACCATCGTCAAGCTCACCCGCACCCTGGCCATCATCCCCATCACACTGGCCCTCGCCTTCTGGCGGACCTGGCAGGTCAAGCGGGGCAGCAACACCTCCAGCGGCACCTTTGATCTGAAGAAGATTTTCCCCTTCTTCATCCTCTTCTTTGTGCTGGCCTCGGTCATTACGACTCTCTCCACCTCCTGCGGTGTGCCCTCCGCCTTCTTCCAGCCCTTCAAGGAGCTGTCCAAGTTCTTCATCATCCTGGCCATGGCCGCCATCGGTCTGAACACCAATATCGTCAAGTTGGTGCGCACCGGCGGCAAGCCCATCTTTATGGGTGTGTGCTGCTGGGCCGGTATCACGGGTGTGAGCCTGGGCATGCAGCATCTGCTGGGCCTGCTGTAATCCCGGACATAAGACAAGGCGCGTCCCCGATCGGGGACGCGCCTTGCAGCGTTCACTCAGCTTTTTTCCTCAAAGCTCACGCCGCAGTTGCGGCAATTGACCGTGATCTTTCCTTTTCCTCTGGGGACCCGCAGATATTGTCCGCAATTGGGGCACTTGAAATAGCGGTGTTCCTTATCCCGCGAGATGGTCCGGCGCATTTTACACCAACGGATGGCCGGTCCAGCCAGGGTAAGAAAGCGGGCGTTTTCCGCCCGGCGCTTGGCATACTGCCGGGAGAAGATGCGGTAAAAGGACCAGAACAGCACCGCAAGCGCCAGCCAGGACAAGAGCTCCAGATGGGGCAGTCCGGACAGAACTACCAGGAGCACATAGACCGCCAGAAGAAACCAGGAGAGTTGATCGCCGCCATATCGCCCATACATGAATCTCCGAAGCCAGTTCATATGTGCGGTCGTCTCCTTTGCTGTGAAGTATGGGGACGCAGATGCGTCCCCGAATTATTTTCTGTTCTAATGATACTGCCTGACCCCCCAATCGTCAAGAAATCAAACGTAAACAATATGTGAATTGTGCTTGCGTGGGGCGGACAAAACCGCTATACTAAAAAAAATAGGTCCCTCGGGAGGGAATTATCATGGCACGTATTGACAAAGAAAACTATTACCTGGACATTGCGGAGACTGTACTGGAGCGCTCCACCTGTTTACGCCGCTGTTACGGCGCCATCATCGTCAAAAATGATGAGATTGTCTCCACCGGGTACAACGGCGCCCCCCGTGGACGGCGCAACTGCGGGGATCTGGGCTACTGCACCCGGGAGGCCATGAATATCCCCTCGGGCGAGCGGTATGAGCTGTGCCGCTCGGTCCACGCGGAGGCCAATGCCATCATCTCTGCCGCCCGCAGCCAGTCCATCGGCGCCACGCTCTATCTGGCCGGCCGGGACGCCAAGACGGGAGAGCTGCTCTCCGATGCCACCTCCTGCTCCATGTGCCGGCGCCTCATCATCAACGCCGGGATCGACCGGGTAGTGATCCGCCGCACGAAAGAGGACTACTCCGTGGTCCACGTGGAGGACTGGATCCGGGAAGACGATTCTCTTCCCAGCTCTGTAAAGTAACAGATCAGAAAGGCGCGCACCTGATAAAACAGGTGCGCGCCTTTTTTCATGCAGACAATTATACGCTCTTGCTCTCCTGCACCGGAGCATCCTTGGGAAGCGCCAGGTTGAGGATGATGGCCATGATGGCGGTGACTACCACGGGGCTGCTGCCGAATACGGTGGTGACCCACTGGGGGAAGCCCTGGAGGCAGTCCTGCACCTGCGTGATGCCCACGCCCAGTGCCACAGACAGACCGACTACCGTGCTGCTGCGCATGGTGAAGTTCTCAGAGGTGATCATGCGCATACCGGTCATGGTGATCATAGCAAATACAGACACCGTCGCGCCGCCGATGACGCTCTGGGGAATGGTGGTAAGCAGAGAGGAGAACTTGGGAACAAAACCCGCAATCGTCAGAATAATGGCGGCAAAGGCAAACACGGCCCGGTTGATGACCCGGTTGACCGTCACAATACCCACGTTCTGGCTGTAAGTGGCCGCAGGCAGGCCGCCGAACAGCGCGCCTACGATGCTGACGATACCCTGGGCAATGATGCCGCCCTGAAGCTCCTTGTCGGTGGGCATACGGTCCATACCACCCATGGTGGTGGAGGAGAGATCTCCGATGGTCTGCACCGCGTTGACCACATACACGATACCCAGGGAGATAATGGCGCTCACATTAAAGGAAATATCAAAGTGCAGAGGCATGGGAACCTGGAAGAAGCCCGCCTCGCTCACCGCGTCAAAGCTCACCATGCCCAGGAAGAAGGCCAGCACATAGCCGACGATCATGCCCCAGAGAATGGCGCCCAGCTTGAGCACACCCTTGGAGAAGTTGTTGAGGATGACCACCACCAGGAAGGTCACAATGGCCACCAGCCAATTCTTCATGGAACCAAAGCCCTCGGTGCCTGCGCCGCCGGCCATATACTTGATGGCCGTGGGGTACAGGGAAAGGCCAATGGTAAAGATGACCGTACCGGTCACCAGCGACGGGAAAAAGACCCGGATCTGCTTGACAAAAATGCCAAACAGGATGGCAATGATACCGCCAAAGATTTCCGCACCCAAAATGGTGGGCAGATCAAATTGCCCGCCAATGGCCAGCAGTGTGGGGACATAGGCAAAGCTGATGCCCATAACCACCGGAAGGCGCGCGCCGATGCGCCCAAAAATGGGGAAAAGCTGGATCAGGGTCGCCAGCGCCGTCACCAGCAGAGAGACCTGGATCAACAGTGTTCGGTCCGATCCGGTAATGTTGCAGGTATTGGCCACCAGAATGGCCGGGGTCACGATTCCTACTACCGCGGCCACCACATGCTGAAGTCCCAGAGGGACCAATTGACCTGGAGCAGGTATGCCCTCATATTGGAATACGGACGCCCGCCCCTCACGGGAAGTCTGCTTCACCCAAATCACCTCATTAATTTTTTTTAGTTTTCATAAAATATTTTCTTTAATAAAATGATACCCCCATTCTTTTTCATTTTCAAGAAAAATATGTCCGGCAGATCATCAAATTATCCCCAATCTTTTTGTGCAAAAAAACAATATATCGCCCTGGTCAATCCAACCAGAGCGATATATTGACGGATTTTGTCCAAACTCAAGATAAAATCACTTTGTCTCAGGGTCAGGGTCCTTCGGCAGGATCAGGTTGAGGATCACAGCCACCACCGCGGCCCCCACAGGTGCAAAGGAGCCAAACACATTCTGCACCCACATGGGGAAGAGCTCCAGGCAGCCAGGGGCCATGGTCACACCGATCCCCAGGGCCGCCGCCAGTCCCACAATGGTGCGGTTGCGCATGGTGAAGGGGCCGGCAGAGACGATCATGTTGACGCCGGTCATGGCAATGATGGAGAACACCGAGATAGTGGCGCCGCCCAGAACGGCATTGGGAATGGTAGTGAGCACCGCCGAGAACTTGGGCACCAGTCCGGCCACACCCAGCACGACCGCTGCAAAGGCAAACACACTGCGGTTAATGACCTTATTCATGGTCACGATGCCCACGTTCTGGCTGTAAGAACAGGTGCTCAGTCCTCCAAACAGAGCGCCGATCACCGAGGTGACACCCTGGGAGATGATACCTCCCTGAAGCTCCTGATCAGTGGGCATGCGCTCCATACCGCCCATGGTAGTCGAACTGATATCTCCAATGGTCTGGAGGGAGTTAGCAATGTAGAGGATGGCCATGGCCAGGATCGCGGAGCCGTTAAACTCCAGGCCAAAGGATTTTACCGGCGTTGCCACGGCAAACCATCCGGCGCCGCCCACGCTGCTAAAGTCCACCATTCCCAGGAGCAGGGCAAGAAGATAACCTCCCACCAGGCCCCACAGCACGGCGCCCAGCTTCAGAAAGCCCTTTCCAAAATTTTGGAAGGCCAGCACCAGTGCAAAGGTAAAAATGGCCACGCCCCAGTTCTTGGGGGAGCTGAAATCCGGGGTACCTGCGCCGCCCGCCATGTATTTAATGGCCACGGGATAGAGGTTCATGCCCACCGCCAGAATAACGGTACCCGTCACCAGAGGCGGGAAGAGCTTCCGGATGGGCTTGATGCACAGTCCAAAGAGAATCGCCACCACGCCTGCAATGATCTGGGCCCCCAGGATCTCCGGCAGGGTAAAGG
Organism: Pseudoflavonifractor hominis; assembly: GCF_014288125.1. Taxonomy (NCBI): domain Bacteria; kingdom Bacillati; phylum Bacillota; class Clostridia; order Eubacteriales; family Oscillospiraceae; genus Pseudoflavonifractor; species Pseudoflavonifractor hominis. The sequence continues at coordinate 314,411 of NZ_JACOPR010000002.1, forward strand.
TCTTGCTCATCAGCGTGGGGATGGTAAACCCTACGCCCATAATGACCGGCAGGCCGGAGCCGATGTATTTGGTAACGGGGAAGAGCATCAAAATGGTGGAAAACGCGGTCATCAGAAGGGCCATCTGCACCAGCAGGGTGGTGGTGGCATCATCCAGTCCGCAGTTCTTGGACACCATCAGGGCCGGTCCCACCGTGCTGACCACAGCTGCCACCACATGCTGCATGCCCATGGGCAGTATTTTGGGGAGGGATGCTTTTGCCTTCCACTGGAACAGTGGATCTGCTGCCGCCACCGGTTTTGAGACACCTTGTGCTTTACTCATACTTGGTTACCTCCTAATTCCTCTTCTTCTGTATCCAATGTACGGGAGAGGTAACGCGATTCATACATCAGATCATAATACTATTTTCAGCGCGCCGTACTATACCATGAAACAAACCCAAATGTAACGGCTCGAATGGTCCTTTTTATTTGGCGGAGACTTCCTTACTCTTTAGCGCCTCCATCTGCTTTTCCTCTCGCTCGCGCTGTTCCTGCTCGTCATCCAGATCTTCCTGGTTTTTGGGAAGGAGCAAATTCAGCGGGATGGCAATCAGTGCCGCGCCGACCGGTGCAAAGGATCCAAACACGGTATCAAACACCTCGGGCAGGCCGGACATACATCCGTCTACCTGGGTGATTCCGATGCTGACCGCTACCGAAAGCCCCACGATGGTAGCCTTTCGGTTGGTGAAGCGGCCGCTCCCGGTCACCATCCGTACGCCGGTCATGGTAATTACCGCAAACACCGAAATGACCGCGCCGCCCAGCACGCATTCCGGAACTGTGGTCAGTACAGAGGCAAATTTAGGCACCAGGCCGCAGAGCAGCAGTGCAAAGGCCGCAATGGCAAACACAACCCGGTTCACTACTTTGGTCACCGTTACGATACCCACACATTCACTGTACGAGCAGGTGGGCATCCCGCCAAAAAGAGCACCCACAATGGCCCCGACACTCTGAGCCAGGATTCCGCCCGAGAGCTCCCGGTCGGTGGGCATCCGGTCAAAGCCGCCCACGGTCAGAGAGCTCATGTCCCCGATGGTCTGGAGCGAGTTTGCCACAAAGAGAATCGCCATGGAAATGCAGGCAGTGGTATTAAAGCTGACTCCAAATTGCATCGGCCGCGGGAGGGAGAACCATCCGGCCTCTCCAATGGCAGAAAAGTTAACCAGCGGCGCTACACCAATTTCCGTCAAAATAACAGCTAAAATATAGCCGGCAATCAGTCCCCAGAGAACGGCTCCCAGACGGATGATTCCCTTGCCCCAGTTATCACAGATGACGACTACCAACAGGGTGAACAGGGTGACGATCCAGGCGGGCGCTGTTCCAAAATTATCCGTATAGCCACCGGCCATGTTCCGCATTGCAATGGGATACATGGACATACCAATGGTCATGACCACCGTGCCTGTCACAATGGTGGGGAAGAGCTTACGGATCGGTTTCAGGAAAACAGCAAACAGGGCTCCCGCGATTCCGCCTATGATCTGCGCCCCCATCATTTCTGCAAAGGTAAAGCGCTCAATCATCAGTGTGGGAAGAATGAAACTGATACCCATCACCAGGGGCAGGCCGGAACCAAATCCCCGGACAATGGGAAACAACTGGAGCAGAATCGCCACAGCGGTCATCAATAGGGATACCTGAACCAGCATGATTTTCTGATCTGCCGCCATATTGGCCGTATTGGCCACCAGAAGTGCGGGGGAAACGGTACTCACGATCGCGACCACTACATGCTGAAAGCCCAGTGGTATCGCCTTGTCCATGGGTGGAATCCCGTTTAGCTGAAACAGGGTCGAGGGGGACGTCTGTCGGGTATGCTGCTGCATAATAACACCTCATTTATTTTTTAGACGCGGTGGCACCGCGTCGGGGATTTTTAAAATCGGCGTGGGGGGTCTCAGCCTCTCCTCCTTCATTTCCCGTTTCTTTCGTGCTGGGTCTCAGCCTCTCCTCCTCTTTCTATTTACTTTTTCATCCGATGTATCCCCATAATCATCAGATGACTATATCACTATAACACATTGCACAATTCCCCGCAAGAAAAAACCATTGCTCATTGTCAAAAATTCTAACCTTCCATTTTGTGGATAATCACAATGGTAGTACCAGATCAGCGCATAAAAAAAGATCCCATTCCCGAGACGGGAATGGGATCCATTGTAAAACGTCAAGGATACCGCTTACTTTACCGCAATGGCCTCGATCTCAAAGAGGGCACCCTTGGGCAGATTCGCCACCTGATAGCAGGAGCGGGCGGGGGGATCGGTGTGGAACACGCCGGAGTAGATGGCGTTGATGGTAGCAAAATCGTTGATGTCGGCCAGGAAGACCGTGGTCTTCACCACATCAGCATAGCTCATGCCGGCCTCCTCCAGAATCGCACCCATGCTCTTCAGGGCCAGAGTGGCCTGCTCGGATACATCCTTGCCCAGGGTGCCGGTGGCCTTATCCACGCCCAGCTGGCCGGAGATGAAGAGCATGTTGCCCGCCTGCTTGGCGTGGCAGTAGGGGCCGGTCGCGGTAGGGGCGGCGGCAGCGGTAATGGTCTTGTTCATGGGAAAACCTCCATTCAGATGCGGGAGTTTCTCTCCCGGATAAAACTACGGAAGGGCCGGGGCGTGTTACGCCCCGGCCCGGTAAATACGGAAAATCAGCAGTGGATGCTGGTACCGGTCTTGCCGGCAACGCCGTCCTTGGCCTTCTCCAGCAGAGTGATGAGGGCAGTACGGCCGGGCTTGGACTGGGCAAACTGCAGAGCAGCCTGCACCTTGGGCAGCATGGAGCCGGGAGCAAACTCGCCGTCAGCGATGTACTTCTCAGCCTCAGCGGGGGTCAGCTCGTCCAGCCACTTCACATCGGGCTTGCCGAAATGGATGGCCACCTTCTCCACGGCGGTGAGGATGATCAGGCAGTCGGCGTCCAGCTGCTGAGCCAGCACGCAGGAGGCGAAGTCCTTGTCCACCACAGCGGCAGCGCCGTCCAGACGGTTGCCCTCACCGTGGAACACGGGGATGCCGCCGCCGCCGCAGGCAACGACCACATGGCCGGCGTCCACCAGGGCCTTGACGGTATCGATCTCGGCAATGGCCTGGGGCTTGGGAGAGGCCACCACACGGCGGTAGCCGCGGCCAGCGTCCTCCTTCACCACATAGCCGCGCTCGGCAGCCAGCTTCTCAGCCTCTTCCTTGGTCATGAAAGCGCCGATGGGCTTGGTGGGATTCTCGAAGGCGGGATCGTTCTTGTCCACGATGACCTGGGTCAGCACGGTGGCGCAGGGCTTGTTGATGCCCCGGTCCAGCAGCTCCTGCCGCAGGGCGTTCTGCAGATCGTATCCGATGTAGCCCTGGCTCATGGCCACGCACACGGACAGGGGGCAGGGGATGTACTTCTCGGGGTTGGAGCGGGTCAGCTCGGTCATGGCGTTCTGGATCATGCCCACCTGGGGACCGTTGCCGTGGGCAATAATGACTTCATGGCCCTCCTCGATCAGGTCGGCAATGGCCTTGGCGGTCTGCTGCACCGCGATCATCTGCTCGGGAAGGTTATTGCCCAGCGCGTTGCCGCCCAGGGCGATGACGATTTTTTTACCCATTAGTCGCACCTCATTTTTCCGTATTATTAAAATACGCAGTCTAATTTGATAAGGCTATCATAAAGCCAAAGTCTTCAGATGTCAAATGGTATTTCAGACAAAAATGTAAACTCTTCTAATTTCTTTTCTCTTTCCCGCCGCGCAGCACCCAGAAATTGGTTTGGCCCGCCCGACAAACCATGATTCGTCAAGCGGGCCTTGCCTTGCGCAAAGGGGTTATATAGCAGGCGTGAGGGCCGGAGGCGAAACCGGTCGCGCCATACTACTGAGAAAAACCGTGAGGTATCTCCAAAAAAGACTTACTTCTGGAACCAACGGGCCATGCCGCGCTCCTCCAGAGCCTTCAGAGTGGCCTGGGGATCCTTCACCTTGGCCAGGAAGATCATGGCGGCGATGATGTAGGGCTTGAAGGAAGCTTCCTTGTACAGGGGGTCACGATAGCGGTCGAACACGGAAGCCTCGACCTCGCCGTCCTTGCAGGAGACGTCGTTGATGTCGGCAGGCAGGCAGTGCATGTACAGAGCCTTGCCGTTCTTGGTGGTCTTCATGAGCTCCTCGGTGCAGCACCAATCCTTGTGGTTGGCGTTCTGAGCCAGCAGCTCCTTCTCCAGAGCCTTGATGCCCTCGCTGTCGCCCTCGGCGTACAGGTTGGTGCGCTTCTCCATGGCGGCAAAGGGAGCCCAGCTCTTGGGATACACGATGTCGGCATCCTTGAAGGCCTCGGCCATGGAGTGGGTCTTGGTGAAGGTACCGCCGCTCTTGGCAGCGTTGGCCTTGGCGACCTCCTCGACCTCGGGCATGACCTCATATCCCTCGGGATGGGCCAGGACAACGTCCATGCCGAAGCGGCTCATCAGGCCGATGATGCCCTGGGGCACGGAGAGGGGCTTGCCGTAGGAGGGGCTGTAAGCCCAGGTCATGGCGATCTTCTTGCCCTTCAGGTTCTCCACGCCGCCGAACTCATGGATGATGTGCAGCATGTCGGCCATGGCCTGAGTGGGGTGATCGATGTCGCACTGGAGGTTGACCAGAGTGGGCTTCTGCTCCAGGACGCCGTCCTTGTTGCCCTGGGTCACGGCCTCGACCACTTCCTTCTGATAGGTGTGGCCCTTGCCGATGTACATGTCGTCACGGATACCGATGACGTCGGCCATGAAGGAGATCATGTTGGCAGTCTCACGGACGGTCTCGCCATGGGCGATCTGGCTCTTGCCCTCGTCCAGATCCTGCACCTCGAGGCCCAGCAGGTTACAGGCGGAGGCGAAGGAGAAACGGGTACGGGTGGAGTTGTCGCGGAACAGGGAGATGCCCAGGCCGCTCTCAAAGATCTTGGTGGAAATGTTGTTCTCACGCATGTAGCGCAGGGCGTCGGCCACGGTGAAGACAGCCTCGATCTCGTCGTCGGTCTTGTCCCAGGTCAGGAAGAAGTCACCCTCGTACATCTCCTTGAAGTTGAGCTTGTTGAGCTTGTCAATATAAGCCTGCAGTTTGGCATCCATAATCTTGTTCTCCTTTATATTTGAGTTTTCAGTTCAGTTCTGTATGGACCGGAGGCGAATCGGGTCGTCACAGATTCAGATGGAACAGGGAGGAGGGGGCCGCCGGACCTTCCGGCGGTCCTCCGCCTGTATGCACAGGAAAAACTTACTTAATGTCGTTGTCGGTCAGGGTGGCGCGGAACTGGGTCACGTCGTCGGTCTTGTTCTCCTCCTTGTACAGGCCGGGCACGGCGGAGTACAGGGCGGCGCAGCGGACCAGATCGTCCTTCCAGGTGATCTCGTTGGGGGCATGAGCCTGGCTCTCAGCACCGGGGCCGAAGCCGACGCAGGGGATGCCGTAACGGCCCTGGATGGCCACGCCGTTGGTGGAGAAGGTCCACTTGTCGGTCAGAGGACGGCCCTCGCGCAGATGCATGGCATCGCGCTTGGGATCGGCGTCGGTGTGGCCCAGACGCTTGTCGCCGAACAGGCCGTGGTGAGCGTCCACCAGAGCCTGCACGTGGGCGGCAGTCTCCTTGTTGATCCAGGTGGGGAAGTAGCACTCGGTCTCATAGACCTCGCCGGTCCACGCGGGACGGTCGTACATGTACATGGAGACCTTCACATCATCGCCGTACTTCTTCACGCTGGGCAGCTGACGGATCTCCTCCAGGCAGGAATCCCAGGTCTCGCCGGCGGTCATGCGGCGGTCGATGGAGATGGCGCAGGAGTCAGCCACAGCGCAGCGGCTGGGAGAGGTGTAGAAGATCTGGGAGGTGGTGCAGGTGCCGCGGCCCAGGAAGCGGGCATCCTCATAGTGCTCGGGGTTGTACTTGGGGTTGAGCATCTTCACGAGGCCCTTGATCTCGGTGGAGTCGGCATCGTCATTCTCGTTGAGGGCGCGGACATCCTGAAGAATGTCGGCCATCTTGTAGATGGCGTTGTCGCCTCGCTCGGGAGCGGAGCCGTGGCAGGAAACGCCCTTCACGTCCACGCGGATCTCCATACGGCCGCGGTGACCGCGGTAGATGCCGCCGTCGGTGGGCTCAGTGGAGACCACAAACTCGACCTGCTCCTTCTTGATGCCGTTGGCGGGGAAGAACTTGTTGACGATGTACTGCCAGCACATGCCGTCGCAGTCCTCTTCCTGAACGGTGCCAACCACCATGATCTTGTATCCGGGAGGAATCAGGCCCAGATCCTTCATGATCTTGGCGCCGTAAGTGGCGGAAGCCATGCCGCCCTCCTGGTCGGAACCGCCGCGGCCGAAGATCACGGCGTCATCCTCGTAGCCCTTGTAGGGGTCGGCTTCCCAGTTGTTGATGTTGCCGATACCCACGGTGTCGATGTGGGAGTCAAAAGCGATGATCTTGTCGCCCTCGCCCATCCAGCCGATCACGTTGCCCAGGCCGTCGATCTCGACCTTATCGTAGCCCAGCTTTTCCATCTCGGCCTTGATGCACATGACGACTTCCTTCTCCTCGCAGCTCTCGCTGGGATGGGAAATCATGTCCCGCAGGAAGCGGCTCATGTCAGCGCGGTAGCTCTCGGCTGCGGCCTTGATCTTTTCAAAATCCATGACTAATCCTCCAAATTACATATATGACTTTTTTTGTAAACAATGGGTAAGCAATCCGGCGGCCCCGCGGCCACGGGGCCGCCGTTTGCTGAGAGACGTCTGTTCGCTTGTATCGCAGGAACCAGTCTTACTTGTTCAGTCGATAACCTTCGTACTCAGCCAGCGGCGTGCTGGTGGTGGGATATTCGCCGTCCCAGATGATGCGGCGGAACTTCTGAGGATCGGTGTTGCCCTCGGTGGAGATCATCAGCACCTGGCTGAAGCGGTCCAGGCCCAGATAATCCTTGAGGTCCTTGTAATCGGGGTTGTTCATGATGGCATCCAGGCAGCCCATGCCCACGGCGCCGGACTCGCCGGAGATGACCACGGGGTCGCCGTCGCAGGGAACGCCCAGCATACGCATGCCCTTGGCGCTGACCCAGTCGGGGCAGGAGGTAAAGACGCTGGAGTGGTTGCGCAGGATGTCCCAGCCGATGATGTTGGGCTCACCGCAGGCCAGGCCGGCCATGATGGTCTTCAGATCGCCGGTGACGATGCGGGGATTGCCGTCGCCCACCAGAGCGCCGCGGAACAGGCAGTCGGCCGCGGAAGTCTCCATGATGACCACCTTGGGAGGATCATTGGGGAAGAGGTTCTGGAAGAAGCCCTGCACCGCGCCGGCCAGAGAACCCACGCCCGCCTGCACGAACACGTGAGTGGGACGGTTCACACCGATCTGACGCAGCTGCTCGGCCGCCTCAGAAGCCATGGTGCCGTAGCCCTGCATGATCCAGGAGGGGATGTCCTCGTAGCCCTCCCAGGCGGTGTCCTGCACGATGACGCCGTTCTCGCACTCGTCGGCCTCAGCCGCAGCCATGCGCACGCAGTCGTCGTAGTTCACGTCCTCGATAGTGACCTTGGCGCCTTCCTTGGCAATGTTATTGTAACGAGCAATGGAGCTGCCCTTGGGCATATGGACAACAGCCTTCTGACCCAGCTTGTTGGCAGCCCACGCCACGCCGCGGCCATGGTTGCCGTCGGTGGCGGTGAAGAAGGTGGCCTGACCAAACTCCTTGCGCAGCTGCTCGCTAGTCAGGTAGTCATAGGTCATCTCGGACACGTCCTTGCCGGTCTTCTGCGCGATGTACCGGGCCATGGCAAAGGAGCCGCCCAGCACCTTAAAGGCGTTCAGGCCAAAGCGATAGGACTCATCCTTAACATAGATGCCGCCCAGGCCCATGTAGGTGGCCATTCGCTTCAGGTTGGCCAGAGGTGTCACGGAATACTGAGGGAAGCTGCTGTGAAACGCGCGGGCCTTGGCCACGTTCTCCAGGGACATGACTTCCAGCCACTTGTCGTCGCTCTTGGGCATCCGGTTGGGTACCCACTTAATCTGTTCCATCTCCATTTTACTTCATTCGCCTCCGTAAAAATTTGAGAGATTACCTCGCGGAATTTCTTCCGCTTTCCGCAACCATAATACCATATTATACTGATAAGTCAAGTGGTATCCTAAAAATTTTTTATTTTAACTAAAACTATTTTTGAATTTTGTTTATTTTACCTACAAGCCCAATATTGCCTTTCCAAAAAATTAGTGCTAAGCTATAAACAAGAAGGAAAATAAGCTTATTTTGAGATTGGAATGTGCAAAATGCAGATGGGCTGTATCGCCCCCGCCGGATACGTTCGATCCGCATCTACACCCCACTCCCGCACGGTAAGAACCATCTCAAAGGATTTAAAGGAGGCAACTTAAGATGTTCACTCTGAACGTCAACGGCAAGACCGTAACCGTCGAGCAGGACCGCAAACTTATCGATGTCCTGCGCGAGGACCTGAAACTCACCTCCGTCAAAGACGGCTGCGACCAGGGCGCCTGCGGCGCCTGTACCATTCTGGTGGATGGCGCCCCCATCAAGGCCTGCGTCCAGAAGGTCTCCAAATTTGAAGGGAAGGAAATCCTCACGGTCGAAGGACTGAGCGAGCGGGAGCGTGAGGTCTATGTCTATGCTTTCGGCGAGGCCGGGGCCGTCCAGTGCGGCTTCTGCATCCCCGGCATGGTCCTGTGCGGCAAGTCCCTCATCGACCGCAATCCCAATCCCACCCGGGATGAGATCGCCTTTGCCATCCGCAACAACATCTGCCGCTGCACCGGCTATAAGAAGATCATCGACGCCATCGAGCTGGCCGCCCGCCTGATCCGGGAGGACCGCAGAGATCTCAAGCCTCCGGTGGTCACCGGCGTGGGCCAGCGGGCCCACCGGGTGGACGTGGCCGAGAAGGTCCTGGGCTACGGCCAGTATACCAATGACATCCAGATCGACGGCATGCTGGTGGGCTCCGCTCTGCGCGCCCAGTATCCCCGGGCCCGGGTACTCTCCATCGACACCAGCGCGGCCAAGGCCGTGCCCGGCGTCCATGCCGTCCTCACGGCGGCGGATATCCCCGGTTCCTTTAAGGTTGGCCATCTGAAGCAGGACTGGGACGCTCTGGTTCCCGTGGGCCATGTGACCCACTACTTGGGCGATGCCGTGGCCCTGGTGGCCGCCGAGACCTGGGAGCAGGTCCAGCAGGCCAAGGCCCTGATCAAGGTGGAATACGAGGTGCTGCCCGGCATTTTCGACGCCCGGGAGGCCCTGAAAGAGGGCTCCCCGCTGGTCCACGAGAGCAGCAACAGCAATATCCTGGCCCATGAGCATCTGGTCCGCGGCAACGCCGACGAGGTGCTGGCCAAGTCGGCCCATGTGGTCACCCGGTCCTACTACACGCCCCCCACCGAGCACGCCTTCCTGGAGCCCGAGTGCGCCGTGGCCATGGTGGATGACGAGAATCAGGAGGCCCTCATCTACTCCAGCGACCAGGGCACCTACGATACCCAGCATGAGTGCTCTCTCATGATGGGCTGGAAGCCGGAGCAGATCCACGTGATCAACGCCTTGGTGGGCGGCGGCTTCGGCGGCAAGGAGGACGTGAGCGTACAGCACCACGCCCTGCTGCTGGCCTACCATACCCACCGCCCGGTCAAGGTCAAGCTGACCCGGGATGAGAGCATCCTCATCCATCCCAAGCGCCACGCTGCCTGGATGGAGTTCACCACCGGCTGTGATGAGAACGGCTACCTCACCGCTATGAAGGCCGTGGTGGTCACCGATACCGGCGCCTATGCGTCCCTGGGCGGCCCCGTGCTTCAGCGCCTGTGCACCCACGCCGCCGGCCCCTATAACTATCAGGTTATCGACATCGACGGCACCGCCGTCTACACCAACAACCCGCCCGCCGGCGCCTTCCGCGGCTTCGGCGTGACCCAGAGCTGCTTTGCCACCGAGTGTAACCTGAACCTGCTGGCAGAGGCAGTGGGTATCTCTCCCTGGGAGATCCGCTACCGCAACGCCATCCGTCCGGGCCAGGTCCTGCCCAACGGTCAGATCGCCTTCCCCGGCACTGCCCTGGCGCAGACTCTGGAGGCCGTCAAAGAGGTCTATGAGAACCACCCCAGAGCCGGCATTGCCTGCGCCATGAAGAACGCCGGCGTCGGCGTGGGCCTCCCCGACTGGGGCCGCTGCCGCATCACGGTGGAGGACGGAAAAATCTGGCTGCGGGCCGGTGCCTCCTGCATCGGACAGGGCCTGGGCACCGTTCTCACCCAGATCGCCTGCGAGACGCTCGGCGTGCATCAAGACGTAGTGGTCTATCCCCAGGCCGAGACCAACAATGCCCCGGATGCCGGTACCACCTCCGGCTCCCGTCAGACCCTCATCACTGGTGAGGCCTGCCGCCGGGCCTGTCTGGAGCTCAAGAAGGTCCTGGACGCCGGCAATTCCCTCGCCGATCTGAATGGCCGGGAGTTCTATGGCGAGTACCTGGCCGCCACCGACAAAATGGGCGCCGACAAGCCCAACCCCGTTTCCCACGTGGGATACGGCTATGCCACCCAGGTGGTCTGCCTCAATGAGGACGGCACCATTGAAAAGGTCGTGGCCGCTCACGACGTGGGCCGGGCCATCAACCCGCTGAGCGTAGAGGGCCAGATCGAGGGCGGCGTGGTCATGAGCCTTGGCTATGCGCTGACCGAGGACTTCCCCCTGGTGGAAGGCAAGCCCACCGCCAAGTTTGGTACCCTGGGACTCTTCCGCGCCAACAAGACCCCCCCGGTGGAGGCCATCATCGTGGAGGCCAACCAGGACTCTGAACTGGGCTATGGCGCAGTTGGCATCGGTGAGATCACATCCATCCCCACCCCTCCCGCGGTGCAGGGTGCCTATTATAAGATGGACGGCCAGTTCCGTACCACCCTCCCCCTGGAGAACACCCCCTATTCCCGCAAAAAGTAAATTTTACCCTGACCGAGAGGCGGCGTGCAGATGAACTGCACGCCGCCTTTTTGAAGTTCCATAAGGTAAACTCCTCATTTCATTTTTGTCTATTTTGACAAATACCTTTTAAATAATCACCTTTATTTTATTTAAATAGACCATTTCCTCTTGACTTTTTTTCATTCCTCCTTTAGAATAGTGGCAAGTTCACCACATGTAGTCTTCATATGATATAATCTTTTTGTGATTCTTGACGATATCACTGTGGTGAGCCATTCCTTTCACCCACGGGGGTATGACCTTGGACGGACGCAACTCTGTCCCCATGCCGAAGGGTCTCAGAGGTTCTCCAAGCCTGTGCCCGCATCTTCCGTCTGGAGGTGCATACAGGAGGCATATCCGGCGGTGTCTGTCACACCGGCGAATCAGCCCGCTCTCATGGGCGCGTATCCCACTGCATAGACTGGATGCTCCCAGTCATGCCAATCAAAAGGAGGATAATGTAATGAAAAAGCTGATTCCCTTGTTCCTCGCCGGCGCTCTCATGGTGGGGATGTCCGCCTGCGGCGGCTCTTCGGCCGAGCCGTCCACTGCTCCCACAGGCGATTCCGGTGCTTCCGGCGGCTCTGAGTATGATGACATCAAGATTGCCGTCATGCTCTCCGGCCCTCCCACCGACGGCGGCTACTGCCAGCAGGGCGCCGACGGCGTACGTGCCATTCAGGAAAAATACGGTCTGGATGACAGCCAGGTCGCGATCATCGACTCGGTCACCACGGCCGACATGGCCCGCTCTGAGGCCGAGAACATGGCCGCTGAGGGCTACAAAGTCATCTTTGGTCAGGGCGGTGAGTTTGCCGAGTACTTCTCCGAAGTGGCTCCCGACTATCCTGACACCTGGTTCGTCACCAACGGTGGTTCCGTGGTGGGCGAAAATCAGTTCCCCATGTGCATGAGCACGGAGGAAGGCGGTTATGTCTGCGGCGTGATCGCGGGCATGATGACCAAGACCAATACGGTGGGCGTGATCGCCGGCGGTGACTGGCCCTCCTTTACCAAGCCCGGCGTGGGCTTTGCTCTGGGCGCCAAGAGCGTCAACCCCGATGTGACGGTCAAATCCGCCGTCCTCAGCGCCACCAACACCAACGAGGCCTATGAGACCGCGCTGAGCCAGATCCAGAGCGGTGCCGACTTCCTGTTCCCCAACGCCAACGAGGGTACCTCCGGTGCCATCAAGGCCGTGTCTGAGAACCCCGAGGTCTATGGCTTCGGCGTGTTCGGCGACTACATCTCCGGCGCCCCCAACCAGGTCATCGGCAACAGCCTGCCCGACGCCCCCGGCGCCTATGTGGCCGTGTTTGATGCCATCATGAACGGCGAGACCACCGGCGACATTATGTTCCTGGGCATGAAGGAAGGCGTCATCTCCTTCGAGTGGAACGAGGACCTGAAGGCCACCCTGCCCGAGGATGTGGTGGCTGCTGCGGAGCAGACCATCGAGGACATCAAAGCCGGCAAGATCGACATCCCCAACGAGTATGAGATCGGCGAGACCGGAACCGAGGTCTATTTCAACTAAATCACACCATCAAAATGGGCCCGTTTGGATGACCAAACGGGCCCATTTTACCGCCGTTTCCCTTGACGGCGGAATCCTTTTTGATTATGATAGTGGTATCGGAAAATTCTTCTGATGACCCCGCGCACTGATTCATTTTGAGGAGGATACCCACATGAAAAAGGCACTTTCTCTGCTCCTGTCCTGCTCTCTTCTCACAGCGGCTCTCTCCGGCTGTGGCGGCGGCGGGACCGAACCCACCCAGGCTGCTTCTGACGACCCCTCTACCTGGAAAGTCGGCGTCATGCTCTCCGGCTCTCCCACCGACGGCGGCTACTGCCAGCAGGGCGCCGACGGCGTGCGTGCCATTGAGGAGAAGTACGACTGCCAGGTGGCCATCATCGACTCGGTCACCACGGCTGACGACGCCCGGGCCGAGGCCGAAAATATGGCTGCTGAGGGCTACAAGATCGTCTTTGGCCAGGGCGGCCAGTTTGCCGAGTACTTCTCCGAAGTGGCTCCCGACTACCCCGACACCTGGTTCATTACCAACGGCGGTGCAGTTACCGGTGAGAATCAGTTCCCCATGTGCATGAGCACCGAGGAGGGCGGCTATGTCTGCGGCGTTCTGGCCGGCCTGCTCACCCAGAGCGGCGTCATGGGCACCATCGTCAGCGGCGACTACCCCTCCTTTACCAAGCCCGGCGTGGGCTTTGCCCTGGGCGCCAAGAGCGTAGACCCCAACAACGTGGTCAAGTTCTCCGTCCTGAGCGCCTCCAACTCCAACGAGGCCTATGAGACCATCCAGAGCCAGATCCAGGGCGGCGCCGACGTGATCTTCCCCAATGCCGACGAGGGCAACAGCGGCGCCATCAAGGCCGTGTCTGAGTCTGAGGGTGTGTATGCCTTCGGCGTCTTTGGCGACTACATTTCCGGTGCTCCTGAGCAGGTGGCCGGCAACATGATGGTGGACGCCCCCGGCGCCTATGTGGCTGCGTTTGAGTCCGTCATGAACGGTGAGGCCTCCGGCGAGATCCAGTATCTCGGCATGAAGGAGGGCATTATCTCCTTCCAGTGGAACGAGGACTTCAAGGCCACCCTGCCTGAGGATGTGGTGGCTCAGGTCGAGCAGACCGTGGAAGACATCAAGGCCGGTAAGATCGATATCCCCAACGAGTACGACATCGGCGAGACCGGTATTACCGAGTATTTCAACTAAATTTCGCCCCTGAGAAGCGAACGGAAACGGCCCTGCCGCAGCTGCGGCAGGGCCGTTTTTTACAGTGTCGGTTCCGCTTTGAGGCTGCCCGCCTCAATCTCCCCCTGAAAATACCGGGGGAGCTCCTGCAGCAGCATAGATGCGGCCGGGGAGTGGGGCCGGGTGCGGTGATGGATCAGATAGAACTGCCGGTCCAGCAGAGGACTGTCATAGTCAAAGGACAGGATACTGCCCATCTGTACATAGTCCGCCGCCGCAAGCCCAGACACAATGGAGATACCCAGGCCGTTCTTGACCCCCTGCAAAATACTCTCCGTGCTCTGAAGCTGGGCCGCCAGGGTCAGCTCCCGGGGATCGATTCCAATGCCCCGCAGGAATTCCTCGCTGCGCTTGCGGGTACCCGAGCCGGGCTCCCGCACTAGGAAGGGACTGGCGCGCAGCACCTGTCCGGAAATGGTCCCGTCCAGTTCCCGGAATTCCGGCGTATTGGGCGTAACGATCACCATGCGCTCGGAAAAGAAGGGCGTACAGACGCATCCCGCCTTCTGTACCGGTGAGCCGATGATTCCCATCTCCGCGCCGTTTTCAAAGATGCGCTGGGCCACCTGGCTGCTGTCTCCCTGAAACACCTGGAAAAAGACCTTGGGATAGCGCTTGCGCAGATGGGGCAGAATGCGGGGCAGCAGGTACTGGGAGGGCACGGTGGAGGCCGCAATGGACAGGGCGCCCTGGATGTCGGAGGAGGCCGTCTTGACCTCCTGCTCCGCCCGCTCGCACAGGCCCAGGATCTGGTTGGCATAGCCGTAGAGGATATTGCCGGTTGCGGTAAGCTGGATCTCCTTGGTGGAGCGGACCACCAGCTTACTGCCCAATTCCCCCTCCAGTGCGCTGATGTGGGCGCTGATGGTGGGCTGGGTCAGGTAGAGGGCGTCGGCAGCCTTGGAAAAGCTTTTGAGGCGGGCCACCTGCACAAAGACCTCCAGTTGCTTGAGTTGCATAATGATCGTTCCTCTCTCTTCTTCTCGGGTTGTGGTTGCTATTTGCAGGAAACAGGGTTAGAATAGAACACGCTCTCCCCCGGAGAGCCATAACACAAGAAAGTGGGTGCGGAATATGTCGTCGGATGTAAGCAAGATCAAGTTGACCGAGATGACCTCAGCCGGTGGGTGAGGGGCCAAAATAGGACCGGGTGTCCTTGGAAAACTGCTCGCCGATCTGCCCCGCATCTATGATCCGAATCTGATGGTGGGGTTTGACTCCAGCGACGACGCGGCGGTCTACCGCGTCAACGATGAGACGGCCATGATCGCCACGGTGGATTTCTTCCCTCCCATTGTGGACGATCCCTTCCAGTTCGGTCAGGTGGCCGCCACCAATGCCCTGTCCGATGTGTGGGCCATGGGCGGCACGCCGAAAATCGCCATGAATCTGCTCACCTTCCCCAACTGCCTGCCTCTGGAGGTGGTGCAGGGCATCCTGGCCGGCGGATATGACAAGGTGATGGAGGCGGGTGCCGTCATCGTCGGCGGCCACAGCATTGAGGACAAGGAGCCCAAATACGGGCTGTGCGTGATGGGATTTGCCCATCCGGACGAGGTTCTCACCAATGACGGGGCCAAAGAGGGTGATATCCTTGTCCTCACCAAGCCCCTTGGTACCGGCATTCTCTCTACCGCCGCCAAGGCTGGGCTTCTCACCCAGGCGGAGTATGACGAGATGCTCGCGATCATGACCACCCTCAACAAAAAGGGACAGGAGGCCATGCTCCCCGTGCATCCCACCGCCTGTACCGACATCACCGGCTTCGGCCTGCTGGGCCACGTGCAGGAGATGGCCAAGGGATGCGGCCTGAGCTTTGAACTCTGGGCCGATGCGGTGCCCATCGTCCCCAAGGCCCTGGAGCTGGCGAAAGACGGTATCATCCCGGGCGGCGCCTACAACAACATGGGCTATCTGGCCGACGATGTGGTGGTGGAGCCCGGTGTGGCGCTGGAGCGGTCCGACGCCATGTACGATCCCCAGACGGCAGGCGGCCTGCTCATCACGGTGCCCGAATCCCGCTCCAGTGAGCTCCTCCAGCGTCTGAAAGACCTTGGCGTGCCCGGCGCTGCCATCGGTATGGTGAAAGCGCGCGGGGACAAGCTGGTACGTCTGCGTCCCGGCTATTGATTTTATGCTTTACGCGATAGAAAGACGGACTCCGGCTCAGCCGGGGTCCGTTTTTTTGCGCGGATCTCACAGGATGCTCCTCCCCATACTGTTCCCCCTCAGTATACACCTTCCGTTTGCACTTGGAAATATTTTATTTAAAAATAAAATAAATTATATTGTAATTATTCCACATGCTTCTTTATTGATTTTCTCAATATTACCACCATATTTATATCGTTGTTTTCAATTTCCATTCTGCGGAAAGGGCGGCTATAATAAACGAGTAAGTACGCATTGTGTGGCGTGCAAGGGTAAAGGAGGAACTTTTTATGTCAAAGCTGAAACAGCACGGCCTTATTATCGTGGCCGGCGCGGTGGTGGGCTTGATCGCCGCCATCCTCTCCTGGCAGGGAAATCCCTACAACATGGGCTTTTGTATTGCCTGCTTCCTGCGGGACATTGCCGGCGCTGTGGGACTCCACCGTGCAGAGACAGTTCAGTACATCCGGCCTGAGATCATCGGCCTGGTTCTGGGCGCCATGGGTATGGCCATGGTGGGCAAGGAATTCAACGTCCGCGGCGGTTCGTCCCCAGTCCTGCGCTTTGTGCTCGGTTTTTGTGTGATGGTGGGTGCCCTGATGTTCCTGGGCTGCCCCCTGCGTATGGTCCTGCGCCTGGGCGGCGGTGACCTGAATGCGGTGCTCGGCCTCATCGGCTTCGCTCTGGGCATTCTGGTGGGCACCTTCTTCCTGCGCGCCGGCTTCACCCTGAAGAAATCCACCCCCCAGCCCAAGGCCGAGGGCTTCGTGATGCCCCTGATCTCCCTGGGTCTGCTGGTACTGCTGGTGCTCCGTCCCGCCTTCATCTTCTTCTCCTCGGAGGCTCCCGGCTCCAAGGCCGCTCCCATCGCCCTGGCCCTGATCGCCGGCCTCGTGGTGGGTGCTCTGGCCCAGAAGACCCGCCTGTGCATGGTGGGCGGCATCCGCGACGCCATCCTGTTCCAGGACTTCCACCTGCTGCTGGGCTTCATCGCCATCTTTGTGGCCGCCCTGGTGGGCAACCTGATCCTGGGCAATCCGGTCAACTTCTCGTTTACCGATCAGCCCGTGGCCTATAACGACGGCCTGTGGAACCTGCTGGGCATGGTCCTGGTGGGCTTCGGCTCGGTCCTGCTGGGCGGCTGCCCCCTGCGGCAGCTCATCCTCTCCGGCAGCGGCAACAGTGACTCCTCCGTGGCCGTTCTGGGCATGGTCGTGGGCGCCGCCTTCTGCCACAACTTCGGTCTGGCCTCTTCTGCCAAGGGTCCCACCGCCAATGGCCAGATCGCTGTGATCCTGGGTCTGATTGTGGTGGCCGCCATCGGCGCTGCCAACCTCAACCGCAAGAAAGCCTGATTTCGGAAAGGAGCATAGAACCATGAATGAACTGGATGCCCGGGGCTACTCCTGCCCCGAACCCGTTTTGATGACCAAGAAGGCCCTTCAGAAGGGCACCCCCCTCAAGGTGCTGGTGGACAGCATGACTCCCGTGCAGAACATCACCCGCTTCGCCTCCAACGCCGGCTATCAGGTGAGCCACCGGGCCGTGGGCGATGACTTTGAGCTGACCATTACCAAGTAAGATGGAACAGATCGCCACCTTTCACACCCACTTCGGCGCCCTGACCTTTCAGAAGAAACTCCGGGCGCTGGGAGACAGCGCCGCCATGATGCCGGTGCCCCGGGCACTGTCCGCCTCCTGCGGCACCTGTGTCAAGTTCGGTATGGACTTTGACCCCGCCATGGCCGATGAGGACCTGGACGCGGTCTACGCCGTGGAGGGAAGCGGGAAGTACCGCCTGCTCTTCCAAAACGAAGAGGAATAAACAGCAAAAACCCCCGCCGTTCCAATTGGAACGGCGGGGGTTTTCCACATTTAGCACTCCCGCAGTGGATAACCGCAGGCGGTCACACACCGACGGGCCAGCACATCTAGGGCGTCCAGGTAGAATTCCGGCAGGCCGTGGAAGGTCCGGAAGACCGACAGCTCGGTACAGCCCAGCACCGCACCGTCGCATCCCAGTTCCTCCCGCACGGCCCGGTCAATGGGGACAAAGTCCTCCGGTGTGCCTCGCCGGCCCTGCTTGATCTCATCGTAGATGATGGACATGACCCGGCGCTGGATCTCCTCCGGCAGCGGGGGACACTCGATCCCCAGCGCCTGGAGCTCCCGCTGATAGACACCGGTGCGCACCGTGCCGTCGGTGGCCAGAACGCCCACCCGGCGGCATCCCCGCCGGGCCAGCACCGCGGCCGATTCCCGGACCATGTGGAGCAGCTTCATGCCCCCCAGGTCCTCCTGGAGCCGGGCGGCAAAGTAGTGGGAGGTGTTGCAGGGAATGGCCAGAATGGAGCAGCCCGCCCCCTCCAGCACCCGGCCCCCGGACAGGAGGGCCTCATAGCACCGCTGGGCATCGCCGCCCAGAATGGCCCCGGTACGGTCGGGGATCCAGGTATCGTTGTAAATCAGCGTGGGGATATGGTCCTGGTCCCGGTCGGCGTCGGTATAGTCCACGATGCGCTGGCACAGCTCCAGCGTGGCCTGGGGGCCCATGCCGCCCAGGATACCCAGCTTCGGTCGGTCGTTTGCCATGGGCTCCTCCTCTCGGTCGGTCAGTTGGCTTTCTCCATGGAGCTGGCATAGCGCTTCTTGTAGCGCCACTGATCCCGGATGATGCGCAGCTTGTGGATCAGATTGCGGTCGGCCTTGTAAAAGAGGGGGTTGACCACCGCGTTTTGCTCTTCCAGGGCCTTCATCTCCCCGTGGAAGCGCTTGGGAATGTAGTCGTAGGCCACACTCCGGGGAATGACCCGCCACATATGGCGGTTCTTCGTGATGGTCAGCTCGCAGCTCTTGTGCTCGATGCGGTCCTCCACCAGATATTTGGCCAGGTTGTAGCCCGCGCCGGTGACGTAGTAGTTGCTCCGTCCCTGGCGGGTATTGATCTCAAAGACCTTGAACTTGCCGTCCCGCTGGTCGTACTTCACATCGAAGTTGGAGAAGCCGGTATAGCCGATGGCCTCCAGGAAGGAGCGGAGCTTCTCGCACAGCTCGGGCTCGGGCTCGGTGATGATGACGGCGTGGTTGCCGATGCCGTGGCGGGTATGCTCCTCCAGGAGCACGTGGCCCACGCACATGAGGCGGACCTTGCCGTCCTCGCCGGAGTAGTTGGTGACCACCCGCATGAAGCTGTCATCCCCGGGGATGAAGTCCTGAATGATGAGGGAGTCCTCATAGCCGTGCTCATAGATCTCGTCCAGCACCCGGTCTACCTCCTCCCGGGTCTGGAGGATATAGGCCTTCTTCTGGGTGTCAAAGGGATGGTCCCAGTAGGTGGCCGACTCGGCCGGCTTCACCACGAAGGGGCCGGAGAAGGGGAGGGTGAAGTCGTGTCCCATGCCCTTTTTGTAGACAAAGGTGGCGGGGTGGTCGATGCCGTGCTGATCGCACAGCTCGTAGAATTTCTCCTTGTGGATCAGGACCTCCATGGTGGCCAGATCGATATAGGGCGCAATGACATTTTCCGGGAAATGGGGCAGATTGCAGGCGATGGAGGTCAGATAGTTGTCTCCGCAGCCCAGCACGATGACCTTCCGGTCGGAGAACTCGGCGGCCACCTTCTTCACATTCTCCAGCACCACCTCCGGGGCGTCGTTGTTGGCGCACACCCGGTAGTCGATGATGTCGCTGCCTACGCAGGGGCCGGAGGGATACATCCCATAGGCCACGGTACGCACGCCGTAGGCCTCATGAAAGGCCCGGGCCATGCTGTACACATTGATATCCGCCCCCAGCAGAAGGGGCACAAAACGCTTTTCCATTGAACACGCCTCCACAGCGGAGGGAGCCCCTCCAACGGCGGGACTCCCTGGAATAATGATTGTATAACGGACTGGCTCAGCCCGTGGTACGCTTGACCTGATAGACCCCCTGGATCTGCCCCAGCTTGTTGATGACGCTGGTCAGCTCGTCCTGGTTCTTGACCTCCAGCAGAATGGAGGCAATGGCGTAGCCGTCGGGGGTGGCGTGGACGTTGAGTCCGTTCACCTTCACCTTGGCGGCGGAGAGGACCATGGCCACATCCAGGGTCAGGCCGTCCCGGTCCTTGGCCGAGATGTCCAGCGCGGTCTGGTAGGTGGTCTGATCTCCCTCCACCCAGGAGACCTTGACCCAGCGCCCGGCCTCCTCGGGCTTTCGCTTCTCCGGGGCGCAGTTGGGGCAGTCGGAGCGGTGGACCGATACGCCGAAGCCCCGGGTGATAAAGCCCACCACCGGGTCCCCGGGCACAGGGGTACAGCACTTGGCAAACTTGACCAGACAGTTGTCCAGTCCCTCCACCACGATGCCGTTGGAGGAGCGCTTGGGGGTCTTGGCCGCGGCGGGCTCCTGCTTGGGCGGTGTGCTCCGGCCGGGCAGGATGACCGGGGTCTGCTCCGCCTGGAGGGCGGCGCTGCGCTCGGCCTGCACCCGGTTGAGGCGGCTGATCTCGTCCTTGATGCGCACCACCGCCTTCCGGGCGCTCATACCGCCGTAACCGATGGCGGCATAGAGTTCGTCCAGAGAGCCGAAGCGCACCTTCTTGAGGATGTGGGGGAGCATCTCCTCGGTGGTAATAGAGGCCAGAGAGATCCCCGCGTGCTTGAGCTCAGACTCGAAGGAGGCCCGGCCGGTGGCGATATTCTCCTCCCGGCGCTCTTTCTTGAACCACTGGCGGATCTTGTTGCGGGCCTCGTTGGATTTACACAGCTTCATCCAGTCACGGCTGGGGCCGTGGGCCGACTTGGAGGTGATGACCTCCACGATCTGGCCGTTCTGGAGCTGGGTATCAAAGGGCACCATGCGACCATTGACCTTGGCCCCTGTCATATGGTTGCCCACCGCCGAGTGGATGGAATAGGCAAAGTCAATGGGGGTGGCCCCGGCGGGCAGGTTGATGATGTCGCCGTTGGGAGTGAAGACGAAGACCTCATCGGCAAAGAGGTCCACCCGCATGGAGCGCAGGAATTCCTCCGCGTCGGTGGTCTGCTGGGCCTCCAGGAGCTTGCGCACCCACTCGAAGGCCGACTCGCTGCCCAGATTCTGGTTGGCCATGCCCTGCTTGTACTTCCAGTGGGCGGCGATGCCGTACTCCGCCGTGTGGTGCATCTCCCAGGTGCGGATCTGCACCTCAAAGGGAAGGCCCTCCCGGCCGATGACGGTGGTGTGGAGGGACTGGTACATGTTGGGCTTGGGGGTGCCGATATAGTCCTTAAAGCGGCCCAGCACCGGCTTGAACATGTCGTGGATGCAGCCCAGCACATTGTAGCAGGAGGGAATGTCGTCCACGATGACCCGGAAGGCGTAGAGATCAAAAATCTCATCCATGGTCTTGTTCTGCCCGTACATCTTGCGGTAGATGGAGTAGGCGTGCTTGATGCGCCCGTAGACAGTGGCCTTGATCCCCTCCTCGGCCAGCCGCTCCTCGATCTTCCGCTGGATGGTGGCCATAAACTCCTCGTGGGCGGCGGCCCGGGTGGCCAGCTCGTCGCTGATCTCCTTGTAGCCCACCGGGTCCAGGTACTGGAGGGAGGTGTCCTCCAGCTCCCACTTGACCCGCTGCATGCCCAAGCGGTGGGCAATGGGGGCGTAGATCTCCATGGTCTCCAGGGCCTTTTCCCGCTGCTTCTTGGGGGACTGGTACTGCATGGTACGCATGTTGTGCAGGCGGTCGCAGATCTTGATGAGGATAACCCGGATGTCCTTGGCCATGGCCATGAGCATCTTGCGCAGATTCTCCATCTGCTCCTCTTCCTTGGAGACATACTTGACCTGGGTCAGCTTGGTCACACCGTCCACCAGATCGGCCACGCTCTTGCCGAAGCGCTTGGCCACGTCGTCATAGGTGGCGTTGGTGTCCTCCACCGTGTCGTGGAGGAGAGATGCGATGATGGAGTCGGTATCCAGCTCCAGCTCCGCGGCGATCTCGGCCACGGCCAGCGGATGGGTGATATAGGGGGATCCATCCTTGCGCATCTGCCCCGTGTGGGCATTGTCGGCATAGGAGAAGGCGTCATAGAGCCGCTTGGTATCCACCCCGGGGTTGTAGGCTTTGATCTTATCCTCCAGCGCCTGATATCGCTCTAAAATAGGGTCCATACGATCACCACATTTCGTTGAGATGGGCGGCCCTCAGCCGCTCATCAGCTGTCGGAGCCGTTGCAGAATGGCGGACTGCTCCAGATCCACCTTTCCCTCCACCTTCTGGAGGGAGATCCGGAAGCAGCCGGCGTGTTGTTCCAGGGAAATCAGCCCCCGCTCGTCAAAGACCTCCAGGCACACCAGGGTGCGGGGCAGGGGGGCATGGCGTCCGAAATCCCGGGACAGGTTCCGGGTCAGACGGCGGGGCGTCTCCTCCAGCTCTGCGCCGCCGGAGCGGACCTTCAGGTAGCGCCAGAGGGTGACGAACTCCTCCCGGCTGGGCAGGAGAAAGGCGGCCTCCTGTGGGCTCAGATCTTCCCCCCGGGCAAAGCGCTCATAGAGGGCCTGTTCACTCTGGGCCCGGGTCATCCCGGGACGCAGATCCGTGATCTGGAGCTGCACCGAGCGCCAGCCCCGGTACTCGTTGATCTGGGGACAGAAGGCGATATCCACCCGGTCCCCGGGCCGCACCCCCGCCTCGGCGGCGGTGGCGGCAAAAAAGATAGCGTCAAAGGGCTTTCCGCCCGCCAGGAGGCGGAGCTTGAGGTGGCGTCCGCCGCCCACCTCATTGAGGGAGGAGACCGTACAGCCCCCCAGGAAAAAGACCGGCTTCTCATTTCCCGCGCCATAGGGCTCCAGGATGTCCAGTGCCTCCACCTGTTCCTGGGTGAGGATCGAGGGGTCTGGAATATCCGCGTCAATCTCCAGCTCGGAGACCATTTCCTCTCCGCCGGTGCGCAGACGCACCAGCTCGTTCATCCGGCGGCGGAAAGCCGGGATCTGCTCCTCCCGGATGGTAAAGCCGGCGGCCAGCTCATGCCCGCCGAAGCCCTCCAGCAGCTCGGCACAGGACTCCAGCGCGGCAAAGAGGTTGAACCCTCCAAAAGACCGGCAGGAGCCCTTTCCGTGCCCGTCCTGAAGGCAGATCATGAAGGTGGGGCAGGAGTACTTCTCCGATAGGCGGGAGGCCACAATGCCCACCACGCCCTGGTGCCACCCCTCTCCGGCCAGGACCAGAGCGCTTCGCTCCTCCGGCGGCGCGCTCTCGGCCAGGCGGGCACACTGGGCAAAGATATCCGCCTCAATGGACTGCCGCTCCCGGTTGAGGCTGCACAGCTCCTTGGCCAGCTCCTCGCCCCGCACCGGGTCGGCGGTCAGGAGCAGCTCGGCTGCTACCCGGGCGCATCCCATCCGCCCGGCGGCGTTGATGCGGGGGGCCAGGGTGTATCCGATGGCCATGGAGGTCAGGGGCTTTTCGCTCAGTCCGGCCTCCCGCAGCAGGGCGGCCAGCCCGGGGCGGCGGGTATGGCGGAGGGAGGAGAGTCCCATCTGTACGATGGAGCGATTCTCTCCGGTCAGGAGCATCACATCGGCCACCGTGCCGATGGCGGCCAGGTCGGCATACTGCCGCAGGAGCGTGGGCCGCTCCTCCATCTCTCCCAGGGCCAGCACCAGCTTGAGGGCAACCCCCACGCCGGCCAGGGACTTGAAGGGATAAGGGCAGTCGCCTCGCCGGGGGTCCACCACCGCGAGAGCGGCGGGCAGTTCCTCCTTGCACTCGTGGTGGTCGGTAATGACCAGATCCATGCCCAGCTCCGCGGCGTGGCGGGCCTCCTCCACCGCGGTGATCCCGCAGTCCACGGTAACGATCAGGGTGACTCCCTGGGCGTGGAGGGTGTCCACGGCTGCACAGCTGAGTCCATAGCCCTCCTCCATCCGGTCGGGGATATAGGGCACCACATCCGCCCCCCAGTTGCGCAGAAAACTGGTGAGGAGGCAGGTGGAAGTAATGCCATCCACGTCATAGTCTCCGTAGACAGCCACCAACTCTCCCTGCTCTACCGCGCGCCGGATGCGCTCCACCGCCCGGTCCATGTCCCAGAGCAGGAGGGGGTCCTCCAGGCGCTCTGGTCCGCCCGCCAGAAACTCCCTGGCCTTCTCGGGCGTGTCAATGCCACGGGCCGAGAGGACCAGGGCGGGAAGAGCCGGGATACCCGCCTCCTCCAGGGCCGCCCGGCCCGTTCCGTCTCCGGCGGGGCGCTTCCACTGCTGATATTTCATTGGCTTCGCCCTCCTTTCCGGTAAGACGGTAAAAATTACCCTTTATTATATCAAATATACCCCAAAAATACAAGTCAACGGCGTCTTTCATCCTGCCAAAGCAGAAGGCTTCCCGCCCAGCAGAAGACCGCCCCCAGCAGAAAACCTCCGGGCAGCCACTGTTCGGCTGTCCAGCCCAGGACCGGGGCCAGCAAAACCCCGGTACATTCCAGCACCATGGCATTGCAGGAGAGCCGGGCAGCCCGTCCACCGGGGCTCACCCGCTCATTCTGCACCGCAAGGGCCAGGGGCGCTGCACAGGAGCGCAGGGCAGCCAGCAGGGGGATACCCAGGGCGGAGACGGCCGGCGCGGTGGTGGCGGCCAGCAGCAGACAGACTGCGCCCCCCACCGTAATCAGCCGCCGGCAGACCCGCTCCGGCCCGCCCGGCCCCACCATCCGGTGGGCCAGAGCGCCGCTCAGCCCGGCCCCGGCACTCAGGGCCGCCAGGACTCCAAAGGCCCCCTCTGCAATCCCACAGCGCCCGTACTGGAGCTGGCTGAAAAAGGTGACTGCCGCCTGGGCCGTCTGATCGAAGAGGGCCACACCCAGCAAAAAGGCCAGCATCCTCCGGCTCTCCCGCAGCATCTCGCCCAGGGGCGGGCGGGGTTCCCGGGCCTGCTCCTCGGCCCGCTGTCCCTCCGGCTCCCGCAGCAGTAAGGTGACCCCTAGGGCCAGGGTATAGCTCCCCACGGTCAGCAGCGCGGAGAGGCGGTAATCCCCGCCCAGCAGGGGCCAGGCCAGGGAGGCCAGCAGCAATCCCGCCACCTGCACGCCCTGCCAGCGGGCAAAGGCCCGGCGGTGCTCTTCCGGATCCCGGCAGCAGGCATAGAGATAGGCCGTGTCACAGCCGCTCAGCCCGGCCTGGGCAAAGGAAAGCAGCAGCCGTTCCGCCAAAAAGCCCCATACCGTCTCGGCCCGCCAGAATACCACCTTGGAGAGGGCCAGCACGCCAAAGCACAGTACCATGGACCGCCGGTGCCCGACCCGGTCAGCCCAGCGGCCCCAGGGCACTTCCAGCCCCAGCATGACCAGCAGGGAGATCCCCTCAATGACCTGCATCTGGGTGAGGGTCACCCCCGCTTGCAGGCGGTAGAGGGTGGCGATGGGGTTATAAAATACCATGCCCTGGAGGGCATAGGCCAAAAAAAGAAGCGTCCGGTTTCGTCTGTTCCGTTCCAATACCGATTCCTCCTGATCCGGATGTTTTACACATGCCAAAGCACGCCCTCCCATGGGAGGGCGCCTCCGGTATCCGATCAGTTGGCATCAGATGGGACGGTACATGGCGATTCCGCGCTCCTTTTTTCATAATCTTTCCAATTGTTTACTTCGCCCGGCAGGCAAGATGCAGGCGCAGGGGAACCAGCAACCGTGCCGTACAGGGGGGCAGGGCCGCCTCCATCGTGCGGGCACCGGGGGCGGGGAAGACCTCTCCGGTGAGCAGATCCTTCATAGGACCGGAAAGAGGCAGGGACGCCGGTTCTGCTCCGGCGTTCAGAGCCACCAGCACGCTCTCCTCCTCCCAGGTACGCCGGAAGGCCAGCACCGGTCCGTCGGCCTCTACATAGGAAATATCTCCCTTTCGCAGGGCCTGGGACCAGCTGCGGATGCAGCCCAGAGCGGTGAACCAGCTCACCAGCTCACTGTCCTCCCGTCCCCAGGGGAAGGTACGGCGGTTGAAGGGATCTTCAAAGCCCTCCATCCCGGCCTCATCCCCGTAATACAGGGTGGGGGAGCCCGGGAAGGCGTAGAGCAGCACCGCGCCCAGCTTGAGCCGGGCCTTGCCCCGGGCATACTCCTCTTCGCTCATGCGGAAGTCGGCCCGCCAGGATTTGGGGTACTCTGTGCAGGGGGAGCCCACCCCCAGCAGAGTGAGGATGCGGGGGGTATCGTGGGTCCCCAGGGCATTCATGGCGGAATAGTAGGCGGTGGGCGGATAATTGGCCCGTAACCCCTCCATGGTCTCCCGGAACCAGCGGGCGTCCCCGCCCAGCAGATAGGAGATGGCCGCGTTGCGGAAGGGATAGTTCATCAGTCCGTCGCAGTGTCCCCCCAGAATATGCTTGCGCCGCACCCCGTAGGCGATCTTGTTGGAGCCGTCCTCCCACACCTCGCCGATGACCACCGCGTCCTTCTTGGCCTCGCGGGCAGCGGTGTGAAGGGCGTGGACAAAGGAGTCGGGCAGCTCGTCGGCCACGTCCAGCCGCCAGCCGTCCGCCCCGGCCCGCAGCCAGCACTTGACGATGCTGTTTTCCCCCCGGATGATATAGTCGAGATAGGTGCTCTCGCTCTCATTGACCGCCGGGAGGGAGTAGATCCCCCACCAGGAGTCATACCGGTCGGGCCAGTGGGTGAAATGATACCAGGGATAATAGGGGCTCTCTGTGGACTGGGCCGCACCGGGCACCTCTGAGGGGTAGGAGCCGTCCCCGTTGAAATAGCGGCTGATATAGCCCGTGTGGTTGAACACACCATCCAGCATAATGCGCATCCCCAGGTGGTGGGCCTCCTCACACAGGAGGCGGAACTGGGCCTCGTCCCCCAGCATGGGGTCAATCTTCTCATAGTCGCCAGTGCCGTAGCGGTGGTTTTCCACCCCCTCAAAGATGGGGCAGAAGTAGATGGTCTCCACCCCCAGACGCCGCAGATAGGTCAGCTTCTCCCGGACTCCGGCGAGGCTCCCGCCGAAAAAGTCCCGGTTGCGGATCTCGCCGTGCTCATCGGGAAGGTAGACCGGCTCCTCCTCCCAGCTCTGATGGACGGTTCGTCCGCCCACCATGCCGGTCGGGTCGGGAATGGCGCGCCGGCGGAAGCGGTCGGGAAAGATCTGGTAGGTGAGCCCCTCTCCAAACCACCCGGGGACTGTCTCAGAGTCGTCATAGACGGTGAGCTGATACTCGCCCAGCTCCGCACTGCGTCCGTCCAATCCCTCCAGGCGCAGGGTATACCAGACCAGCCCCACGTATTCCCCTGTCTCCAGCGTGCCGGTGAAGACATCCCGGGCGCCCTCGATCCCATGCCAGAGCAAGATGCGCTCCACCACGGCATTGTCCCGGCTCTCAAACCGGGCGGTGAGGATCACGCGGGAGTATCCCCCCGCCCGGGGCGGGCGGACGGTAAAGCGTACCTGGGTCCCCGCCGGGACCGCGCCGTAGGGAAACTTACTCTCCGGATCCCGGGGGTCGAAGATAAAGGGGTTCGTCATGGGCATTCCTTCCAATCTTCCAAAGTTGAACTGCACTCAGCGGATGAGCACGCCCTCGCCATTGACGGCCTGGGAGGTTCCCGACTGTCCAAAGTAGACCGAGAGCACATCGGCGGCCACTGCTGCCAGTCCGCCGCCCGAATCACCGTGCTCGGCCACCAGGGCGATGGCGATCTCCGGGTCATCATAGGGGGCAAAGCACACAAAGACGGCGTTGGCCTCGGTGGTCTCCGAGCCTACCTGGGCGGTACCGGTCTTGGCACCCACCTCTACGGGCAAGTCTTTAAAGTACTTGGATACGCTGCCCTCAGTGCCCAGCAGGTACATGCCGTACTTGACCGCCTCCAGGTTCTCCTCACTGATGTTGATGGTGTCCAGGGGCTCCGGCTCATTCTCCAGCACCACCTGGGAGTAGTCGCTGCTCTTGACCGTCTGGAGCAGATGGGCAGGATAGTGGTTTCCGCCGTTGACCAGCGTGGCGATGTAGTTGGCCAGCTGGAGGGGGGTACACAGGGTATTGCCCTGTCCGATGGCAGCCGAGAGGAGCAGTCCGCCATACCATTCCTGATTCAGACGCTCACTGGTCTCCGGTCCGGCCACATAGCCGGTATACTCGGGCACCTCGATGCCGGTGGACTGGCCCAGACCGAACATGGCGGCGTACTCGTCCAGCAGGTCGATCCCCAGCCGGTCGGCCAGGGTATAGAAGAAAATATTGCAGGAGTCCTCCAGGGCATGCCCCATATCCTCCCAGCCATGGGTGCCTCCCTGCTGGCGATAAATCCCGCATTTCGGATGGTAGTCTCCGTAGGGGTATTTTTCTCCCTCCGGATAGCGGAAATAACCTGTGTCCAGAATCTCCTCATTGGGGGTGGTCAGCCCCTCCTGGAGGGCGGCCACACCGGTAATCATCTTGAAGGTGGAGCCCGGAGAATAAAGGCCCATAGTGGCCCGGTTATACAGGGGCTGCAGGGGGTCTTTGAGCAGCTCATTGTAGAGGCTGGTGGCCTGGGATAAGTCAAAGGTGGGGTAGGAGGCGATGGCCTTCACTCCGCCCTTCATGTCGATGACCACGCCCGCCGCGCCCTCTACCTTATCGGAGAGTTCGGGCACCCGGGTAGCCAGAGACTGCTCCAGTGCCTCCTGAAGGCGCAGGTCAATGGTAGTGACCACATTGTTGCCCGGTTTGGGGGCCATGGGCTCCCCGGTCTCGGGGTCGGTCTTCCAGGTCTCGCTGACCACCTTCCCCTCGCTGTTGAGCTCCACGATCTGGGTGCCCTCCTCGCCCCGGAGATAGGACTCGAAGGCCTTCTCCATGCCCTCTTTTCCCACAATATCGTCCATTTTATAGCCGTTATTCTTGTAATAGGAGTCCTCCTCGTTCCACTCTTCCGCAAAAATGGGACCCACACGCCCCAGGATATGGGCGGCGTAGGAGGTCTCATAGACCCGGGTGGTGGTGGGCTCGATCTTGACGCCCTTGAGGCCCTGTTCCTTGACAGCGGTGATAAAGCGGATATCCACGTCCTGGGCAAAAATATATTCGCTGGTGGCCGCGCCTTTGCTGCGCAGGGTGAGCTCATAGAGCACGCCGATCAGGTCCCTGGCCTCCTCATCGGGCATGGTGGGATCGATGCCGAAGTAATCCTTCATCTTGGCGATGAGAGGGGCGGCTGAAACCGTATCCTCCGGCGCGGCGGGGGTCTCCGCCGCCTGGGTCCCGGTCTCGGTGGTCTGGGAGGCGGCATCCACCGCCTTCCGGTAGGCCTCCCACTCCTCGCCCAGCGCCACGCCGGAGGCTGACGCGGTCTCCCAGCTGCTGTTGTTCTCGCTCAGAATATCCATGAGCTTGAGGAAGGCCCGGCGGTTGGTCCCCGTGGCAGTACCCAGCGTGTACTCAAAGGGAGGTGCGCCGGTGACCGGCAGGGTGTCCGTCCAGGTCACACCCTGCTCCCGGCAGATCTGAAGCAGGGCGGTGAGAATGGCGTTGCGCTCCTCCTCCGTGCCCATCACACTGGTGTTGAGGCGCACCTGGTAGGTGGAGCGGTTGGAGACCATCACCCGGCCATTGCAGTCCAGGATCTCGCCCCGGACGGCCTCCACCGTCTCGGTCTGGGCGTTTCGCTTGGTAGCCTGGGCCCGGTAATAGGGGCCCTGGATGATCTGAAGCTGATAGAGCACGCCCACAAACAGGAAAAACAGCAGGCCCAACACACCCGACACCACATATACACGCCGTTGAAATTGTTTTTTGTCCATAGGGCAACCTTTCTGTTACGGGAACTCCAAATAAAACGCAGGGACAAACGCGGCTCAGAAGTGGGTCCGTTTGGGGACCCGGCGATATACCCATAAAAAGACCGCGTACACCGGGATCACAAAGGGGAGGGAACAGCCGATCTCCATCCCGGTCAGACGGAGCATGGGCCCCAGTGCATATTCCCCCCAGGCCAGGCGCAGCAGAATGCGCACGCCGTCCACAAAGGCCAGGGCCAGCAGGGCGCACACCAGGCAGCCCCACAGGTTCTGGCGCAGTACATACTGGGCCAGCAGGCCAGCGCCCAGGCCGACCAGGGCCAGGCCCAGGGGCATCCACTCCTCCATTCCTGGATAGAAGCAGGCGCACAGCAGACCCACGCCCAGGCCAAACCCGACCCCGCCGACACAGCCCTCCAGTACGGCCACCGCCACCACGGCCAGGGGCAGAAGCATGGGCTGCACCGCCGTCACCGGCAGGCGGGTGAGGAAATACCCCTCAAAAAACCAGATGGGCAGGAGGGCCAGGGCATACACGCCCCATTTCACCAGAAAATCATGGCGGGTCAAATGGCTCCCCCCTTACTCAATAATATCAAAGCTCTTGATGACAAAGACCTGCTCCAGCGAATTGAGATCGGTCTCCGGTACGATGACCGCATAGCGGGTCATGCCCGAGGCATCGGTGAGGACCTCTTCCACGTGGCCCACCACCAGGCCGGAGGGATAGATGCCGCTCAGACCGGAGGTGAGGACCTGATCGCCCGCCATGAACTCGCTGTTCTCCGGCAGGTAGGAGAGCTTGAGCTTGCCCTCTCCCATCAGATCGAACTGTCCCTCCAGGATACCGGCGCTGTCGGTGCGGGCGATGAGGCCGCCCATCTCCAGGTCGGAGTCCACCACCGTCATCACCTGGGACCAGTTGACTCCCACTTCATCAATGATACCCACCAGGTTGCCGTATTCATCCACCACACAGTCTCCGGCCTCCACACCAACAGAGCTTCCCTTGCTGAGAATGAGGGTGGAATCCCAGTTGGAGGAGCCGTGGGAGGTCACCGTGGCCGACTCAAACTCAAAGTCCCGCCGCTTCTCCCGCAGGCCCAGCAGGTTGCGCAGGCGCTCATTTTCCTCCGCGTCGCTCTCAGCCTCCCGGAGCTGCTCTTCCAGCTTGGCATAGTCCCGCTTGAGCTGCTCATATTCGGCCTGCATCTGATCCTGGAGGAACAGGCGTTGGTACTGCCCCTCGGTCCAGTTGGCCACCGCGTTGACGCCGTTGCGCACCGGCGTGGTCACGATCCCCACCAGATTGGACAGCGGATCGGCCACCCCGCCCATCAGCGCGGAGGTCACCGCCACGATGAGCGTGAGCAGCACGGCAATGATCAGTATGAGCACACCGTTGTTGCGCAGAAAATCTTTCATCGCCGCACCGTTCCTCTCTTAGCCATCCCGCTCAGCGGCCAGGGCCATACAGTGGACCCCCAGCCGCTCCAGCATACCGCCCAGGCGGCACACCGGCAGGCCCATGACATTGTAATAGTCTCCCTGGATGCCCTGGATAAAGAGGGCGCCATAGCCCTGGATGCCGTAGGCGCCGGCCTTATCCATGGGCTCCCCGGTGCGGATATAGTCCTCGATCTCCCGCTCGGACAGCTCCCGGAAGGAGACATCGGTCACCTCATACTCGGTGTACCGCTCCTCCCCCCGCAGCACCGTGACGCCGGTGTAGACCTGATGGCGGCAGCCCGAGAGGGTGGAGAGCATTTTGAAGGCCTCCAGCGCGTCAGAGGGCTTGCCCAGGACGGCGCCGTCCACCGCCACCACAGTATCGGCCGCAATGATCAGGGTATCTCCGCCCGCCCGCTCGGCCACCGCCTGGGCTTTGAGGGCGGAGAGGCGGCTGACCAGCTCCGACGGAGAGAGTCCGCCGCCCAGATTTTCGTCGATGTCGGGGGACATGGTCTTGAATCCGCTCAGCCCCATCCGGGAGAGCAGCTCTTTGCGCCGGGGGGACTGGGAAGCCAGAATGATGTTCATCTTTTGTAAACTCCTTTACTTTCCGGTGGAGCCGAAGCCGCCGGCTCCCCGCTCGGTCTCATCCAGCGTCTCCACCCGCTCCAGCTGGGCCTGCACCACCGGCATCACGGCCAGCTGGGCCACCCGGTCGCCGGGCTGGATGGTATAGGGGACGTCCGACTGGTTCACCAGTCCCACCCGGATCTCCCCCCGGTAGTCGCTGTCGATGACCCCGACTCCGTTGGCCAGGGCCACCCCGTGCTTGATGCCCAGACCCGACCGGGCAAACACCAGGGCCACATAGTCCGCCGAGGGCAGGGCAATGGCGATGCCGGTGGGGAGGGACACGATCTGCCGGGGCGCAATGGTCACCGGCTCATCCATGCAGGCGCACAGGTCCATCCCGGCCGCGCCCGCGCTGGCGTAAAAGGGAAAGGGAATATCGGTCCCGATCTTGGGGGACACGGCTTTGATTTTCAGATTCATGCGTATCGTTCTCCTGTCATAGGGTGGGGACGCTTACTCCACGTCCCGGTAGTAGAGGCCCCGGGTATACTCCCTGGGTTCCCAGTCGCTCCGCCCCAGGTAGCGCTCCACCGCACGGACGCACTCGGCGGGGGATTCCACCGTGAACATGAGCCGCTGGGCCCACGCCCCGCAGCGGCGGACGTCGTTTTGTTTATTCCCCAGGAAAAGGGTTTTGGAGTTGAGGATCTCGTTGCGGCAGCCGTAGGCCCGCACCACCGGGAAACGAGCTCCCTTGCGGTCAGTGAGGAGGTTTTCCTCCCCCTCGCAGGCGTGGCGGCACACGCCGCCGGTGCGGTTGCGGATGATGCAGTTTTCCATAATCATCAGGGGCAGGCGGCCATAGGTGATGATCTCGGTGTCCACTGCCTTGGAGAGATCCCGGATCTGGGCCAGCTTGAGCTCAAAGGACACGGCGGCCGACTTGAGCCCCATATGGCGCAGCTCTTTGAGGGCCTGGGAGTTGAAGATCTCCAGGCCGAAGTCGCCCCGCAGGCCGAAGCCCATCTCCTTTGCCACATCCAGCATGCCCAGATTGCCCACCAGGGCATCCTCCACGCCCATATCCCGCACCCGGCGGAGCTGCTCGGTCATGGTCTTCCACTCCCGGTCCCAGGCGATGCGGGGGAGAGTGACGGCCAGATTGCCCCGCCCGGCCAGTTCCGGATGGGCGGCCAGCTCCTCCAGCGGCACATAGATGAGGGCGGGGGAGAGGGCCAGAAGGGCGCCCGTCACCTGCTCGGCCCGGCTCACCGATACGGTGAGGAGGGGCTCCTCCCGCCGGTTCTCATAGCGCACACCGGGCTGGAAAGTCCCTCTCCGCCGGACAGGGGGCGCCATGCGCCGGGCAGAGAGCTCCTCCAGTGCCTCCCGCCGCAGGGCGTTGAGGGCGGCGGCCGGCAGGGAGAGTCCCTCGTCCACCACCGAGCGCACCTCCTCACAGCGGTAGGGTGTACCTCCGGTGCGGGAGAGCTGCTTCTCCACCCCCTCCGGGGTGAGGGGCTTGGTGCGGGCCGCCTCGGGGACGGGGCCCTCCACCGTGACTACATTCTCCCGGTCGTCCTTCACGCCCAC
Organism: Pseudoflavonifractor hominis; assembly: GCF_014288125.1. NCBI lineage: Bacteria > Bacillati > Bacillota > Clostridia > Eubacteriales > Oscillospiraceae > Pseudoflavonifractor > Pseudoflavonifractor hominis. The sequence goes on from NZ_JACOPR010000002.1 coordinate 347,734, forward strand.
CTGGGCCGGCTCACCCTTTCGGATCAGGGAGTAGAAGGTGATGGGCACCCGCTGGCTCTCCCCGTCCTCATAGGTCTGCCGGGCCAGGGCAAAGAGCTCCCGGGGTTCCTTCTGCTCCTCCCGGATGCCGAACATATCCGGTCCGGTCTTGCCCTGATAGAAGCCCTCGGTAAAGCCCTGGCGGGAGAAAGCCTCGGTCAGCTGCCGCACCTCCTCGGCGGTGGGCTCCCGCCCCTCGCGGATGGCGGAGGCATAGACCCGGGTGATGACGGCCACATACTCGGGCCGCTTCATCCGCCCCTCCAGCTTCAGACAGGCCACGCCCATCTTCCGCAGCTCCCGCAGGTGTCCGGCCAGGGACATGTCCTTGAGGGAGAGGGGGTTGCCGTCGGCCTTCCCGTTCCAGCCATAGCGCATGCGGCAGGGCTGGGCGCACAGGCCCCGGTTGCCGCTGCGCCCGCCGATGACTGAGGACATAAAGCACTGTCCCGAGTAGCACATGCACAGGGCGCCGTGGCCAAAGACCTCGATCTCGATGGGGGAGTGCTCACAGATGTAGGCGATGGCGTCCCGGGACAGCTCCCGGGAGAGCACCGCCCGGGTCATGCCGAAATCCGCCATCTTTTTCACGCCGTCCAGGTTGTGCACCGTCATCTGGGTGGAGGCGTGGATAGGCACATCGGGGGCGGCCTGACGCACCATGCGCAGCACCCCCAGGTCCTGGACCAGGATGGCGTCCACGCCGATGTCGCTGGCGTCGGCGGCACACTCGGCGGCCGCGGGCAGTTCCCGGTCTCCCAGCAGGGTGTTGAGGGTCAGATAGACCTTACAGCCCCGGAGATGGCAGTAAGAAACCGCCGCCGCAAACTCCTCCCGGGTGAAGTTCTTCGCGTTGCGGCGGGCGTTGAAATCGCCGTATCCCATGTAGATGGCGTCGGCGCCGTTCTGTACGGCAGCATGGACGGCCTCCATGGAGCCGGCGGGTGAGAGCAATTCCAGCATACGTCCTCCTTTGTGGTATCTGGGATGGATAAAGGCAGAACACGGGGCGGCCGGAGACCGCCCCGCATCCTGCCCGGCGTCTTATTTCCGGTTCTGGAGCTTGAAGATCTCCCGCTTGGCCTCGGAGAGCTCCATTTTCAGCTTGGTGCCCTCCTCCAGGTACTCCTTGAGCTGGCGGCGCAGATTCTCCGACGCCTCCTGCTCTTTATAGTATTCATCGGCAATGTTCAGTGCCGCCAGCACCACGCTCTCCACCAGGGAAGCCCGGCCGCTGGAGAGCACTTCCTGTACTTTATTGTCCACATGACCGGCCACCCGGCGGACATAGTTTTCCTCCTCGGCGGCCACGATGGTATACTCCTGTCCCGCAATGGTGACTGTGATGTGGTTCCTCATAGCTGTGTCCTCCCGCCTGTTCTCTCGTTATAATTATGTCAACCCGATAACTCGGGTGTTCAGACTTGTCAATAGTATAACACACGCCGCCCCAACTAAAAAGCCTGATATTGTGAATTTTCCGGCCCGCAGGCCCTCCGACCGTGCGGAAGGAAAAGATTTCTCCCACCCCCGCCTTTCCCCCCGGTGGATTTTGTGGTATGATAATGTGTAATTCTGTACTGGAAAGGGGGGAGGCTCCATGGCTGGAAAACTGCTCTATCCCGGCGCCATCCTGTCGCTCTCGGCTGACTGCGCCGACCGTCTGTGCTCCGCGGGAAACGGAGACGCCGCGCTGCTCTATCTCCATCTGCTGCGGCGGGCGGGTGAGTTTGATCCCCGCCGAGCCGCCCACCTGCTCCACTGGGCCCCCGACCGGGTGGAGGAGGCCTTTGAGGCCCTGGTGAAGCTGGGTCTGGCCGACCGGAGTGAGAAGGTCTCCCCGCCGGCCGCCCCCCAGGAGCCCGAGGAGCCCCCCGAGTATACCGCCGCCGACCTCACCCGGGAGCTGGAGGACGGCTCCTCCCCCTTCCCCGGGCTGGTGGGCGAGGTCCAGCGCCGCCTGGGCAAGATCCTCTCCACCTCTGATCTGAAGATGCTCTATACCCTCTACGACTTCCTCTCCCTCCCGGCGGAGGTCATCCTTCTGCTGGTCAACTACTGTGTGGAGGAGATGGAGCACAAATACGGTCCGGGCCGCAAGCCCCGCCTCTCCCAGATCCGCAAGGAGGGCTTTGTCTGGCGGCGTCTGGGGGTGGACACCTTTGAGGCGGCCGACGCCTATCTGCGCAAGCAGGCCACCCTGCGCACCCGCACCGCCGCCGTGCTGCCCCTGCTGGGCATCACAGGCCGCGCGCCGGTGGAGGCCGAGCGCAAATACATCGCCGCCTGGCTGGACATGGGCTTTGAGGACGGGGCCATCCGCCTGGCCTATGAGCGCACCGTCCTGCAAAAGGGCAATATGAACTGGCCCTATCTCAACTCCATCCTGAAGAGCTGGCACCAGAAGGGGCTGCACACCGTGGCCCAGGTCCAGGCCGGAGATTCCGACCGGCCCCGGGTCTCCTCCGCGCCCCAGCCCATGCCCACGCCCCCCGGCGAGGCCGACCGCCGGGTGCGGGAGGACCTGGAGCGGATGCGAGAATACCTGCGCCAGCAGAGCGACGATCCCAAGGGAGGTTAAGTCATGGCATACGACTCCAATGTGCTCCGCCGGGCCACCCAGCGGCTCTCCGAGGAGCGGCGGCTCCGGGAGGAGATGCAGGACCGCCGCCGGGCTGAGATCTATCAAAAGCTCCCCCAGGTGGCCCAGATCGACCAGCAGCTGCGCCGCACCATTGTGGACATCATCGCCGCCTCCCTGCGCAGCGGGGATGACCCCGCCCCCGCCATTGGGGAGGTCAAGCGCAAAAACCAGGCCCTTCAGGAGCGCCGGACCCAGCTGCTTCTGGAAAACGGCTATCCCGCCGACGCCCTGGACGCCCGTCCCGCCTGCCCCACCTGCGGGGATACCGGCTGGGTGGGGGCCAATATGTGCTCCTGTCTGAAAAAGCTCTGCGCCCAGGAGCAGATCCGGGAGCTCTCCAAGCTCCTGGACCTGGGGGAGCAGTCCTTTGACACCTTCTCCCTGGACTATTACAGCGACCGTCCCTGGCCCGGTGAGCTGGAGTCTCCCCGGGAGCGGATGGAGTTCATCCGGGACGTGTGCTACAACTATGCCAGCCGCTTCCCCAAATTCGTCTACCGCAACCTCTTCCTCACCGGCGCCCCCGGTCTGGGCAAGACCTTTCTCTCGGCCTGCATCGCCCGGGCGGTGGCCGAGAAGGGGTACTCTGTGGTGTACGACACGGCGGTGAACATTTTTGCCCGGTTTGAGGAGCAAAAGTTCTCCCGGGATGAGCTGGATATCCGGGATGCCCGGGATGAGACCCGGCGCTACCTCCACTGCGACCTGCTCATTCTGGACGACCTGGGCAGTGAGATGACCACGCCCTTTGTCCAGTCCGCCCTCTATACCTTGGTCAATACCCGCCTCACGGCGGGACGGCGGACCGTGATCTCCTCCAACCTGTCCATGGACGAGGTGCGCCGCCGCTACTCCGGTCAGACTGCCTCCCGTCTGGAGGGGGAATACCGGGTCCTGCCCTTCTACGGCGAGGACATCCGCCTGCTGCGCAAGCAGCGTCCCATCTGAACAAAAAGCTTCCCTTCCGGCCGAATGGCCGGAAGGGAAGCTTTTTTCTGTCAGGAGAGGATCTGGCCGTCTTTCGCCACCAGGCGTCCCTCTTTGAACACATAGAGCCGTCTGGAGTGGCTGATGATGGCCTCCTTCGCGGTGGGCGCGTCCAACACCACCAGGTCGGCCCGGCACCCCTGGGAGAGCCCGTAGTCCTGGAGCAGGGCGTTGCGGGCCGGACCAAAGGTCACCATTTCCATGACCTTTTCCAGCTGTTCCCCCGTGCCGTACTGGAGCACCTGGGCCGCAAAGAGGGCCTCCTCCAGCAGATCGCCGTTTCCAAAGGGACGGTATGGGTCCCGCACGTTGTCCGAGGCCACCGCCACGTTGACGCCCGCCCGCAGCAGCTCGTCCACCCGGGTCACACCCCGGCGGATGGGCTGATGGTCCTTGCGGCCCATCAGGTACATGTTGCAGGAGGGGAGGGTGATCACATGGACGCCGGCCTCGGCGCACGCCCCGATGGCCCGGCGTGCCAGGTCGTCGTCCACCGCGCTCAGGGCCGTCACATGGCCGCAGGTCACCCGGCCGGCCATGTGATACTCCCGGGCGCGCTGAAGTACCCGGAGGAAACAGTCGATGTTGGGCCGGTCATGCTCGTCGATGTGGAGGTCCAGGGGAAGGTTGTACTCGTCGGCCAGGGCAAAGAGCCGGTCGATCTCCCCCATGGGGTCAGGGGTAAAGAGGGGATAGCCAGCCAGGAAATCCACCCGGCCCGCCCGGGCGGCCGCCCGGAACTCGGCGTCATACTCCTCCCGGTACTGCACGATGCCCAGCAGGTCCAGTCTGCCCCGGTACTCCTCCTTCAGCTCCTCCAGGGCCTGAAGGGAGGCCATGCCCCACTCGGGACAGACCAGTACATGGGTCTTGACTGTGCCGGTGCCGGAGGCCAGCTCCCAGTCCAGCACCCGGCGGGAGCGGGCCTTGATGTCCTCCACCATGCCCCCCTCGGGAATGCGTGCCAGATAGCGGGCAAAGATCCCATAGGCCTCCTCCAGATTGGGGGTGTCCTCCTCCACGGCGGTCAGAGCCTTGTCCAGGTGGGTGTGGGACTCCACAAAGCTGGGAATGACCAGCTTACCGGCCGCCTCCACCTCCATGGCCCCCGTATCGGGCAGCCCTTCGCCCACGGCCTGAATCCGGCCCTGAGAAATGGCGATGTCCAGGCCCTTTCCCACGCCGAACACCGTCGCTCCACGGATCAACACATCACAGATACCCATCGCTTGCTCCTCCTTATTTGGATTGGACGCGGCCCCTTCCGCGTCAGTGGATGATACTGCGGTACATCTCCTCACTCCCCACACGCCCCACGGCGGACAGGGAGACCTGCTGGAAGTCAAAGAGCTCCTGGGCCAGGGCGCGGATCTGTTCCCGCTCCACTGCGTCATAGCCCCCGATGATCTCGTCCGGGGTGAGCACCCGGCCGTAGAGCAGCTCCCCCCGTCCCATATGGCTCATACGGGCCTGGGTGGACTCCAGTCCCATGAGAATATTGGCTTTGGCCTGCTCCCGGGCCCGGGAGAGCTCCTCCTCCGAGATCCCGTGCTCGGCATAGTCCCGCACTGCGGCGCAGATGGTGCGCAGGGCCTCCTCCTCCATCTCCCGGCCCAGGGCGGTATAGATGGCGAAGAGGCCGGTCTCGGCGTGGCCCGCCGTGTAGGAGTAGACCGAGTAGCACAGTCCCCGCTTCTCCCGCACCTCCTGCCACAGCCGGGAGGACATTCCGCCTCCCAGAGTGGTGGAGAGGAGCTGAAGGGCAAAGCGCCGGTCATCGCCGTAGGGGAGGCCCGGGAAGGCCAGGGTCAGGTGGTTCTGCTCGATGGCTTTTTTCTTGAGGGTGAAGGCCGCCTGGTAGGCTCCCGGCCGGGAGGCGGGGGATTTGCCCGGCTCCAGCGCCGAGAAGCGCTCCTTGAGTTCCTCCACATCCTGACTCCGGAAGCTTCCCGCCAGGGAGACCACGATCCGGTCCGGACGGTAGTGCTCCCGCATATAGGTCCGCAGCCACTCGCCCGTCATTTTGCTGAGGGTGGCCTTCCGGCCCAGGATGGGCCGGGCCAGGGAGGAGCCCCGGTAGACCTCCAGGGCCAGCCGCTCGGCACACAGGTCCTCGGGGTTATCCTCATACATGCCGATCTCCTCCAGGATGACCCCCCGCTCGGTCTCCACATCCTCCTCGGCAAAGCGGGAGGAGAAGAACATATCACAGAGGATATCGGTGGCCAGGGGCAGGTGGGTGTCCAGTACCCGGGCGTGGAAGCAGGTGCACTCCTTAGTGGTGAAAGCGTTGACCTGTCCGCCGATGGCGTCCATCTCCTCGGCCAGGGCGGCGGCGGTGCGCCGCTGGGTCCCCTTGAATACCATGTGCTCAATAAAATGGGCCGCCCCGTTCTCGCTCACCTTCTCATGGCGAGAGCCGGTGCCCACCCAGATGCCCAGCGCCGCCGAGCGCACGCCGGGCACCGCTTCGGTACAGATGCGCACGCCGTTGGGCAGTAAAATCGTCTGATCCATACAATTCCTTTCTGTTTGTCCCTTTCACAGGACATATGGTCGGATGGTGTCATTATAGCACCATCCGACCCCCCTGTCAGCAGGAAAGATCCCCTTGGGGCTGCCATTTCTCCCCCAAATTGTGCTATACTGGGGAAAAATCCATCTGGAAGGGGGCCTTCCCATGACCTACGACGCTGCGCTCCGGGCGCTGCTCACCGCCCTGCTGGAGGAACAGGGGAAAACCGTGTCTCTCCCCGCCGGGCCAGAGGAGCGGCGGAAACTCCTGCGCGCGCTGATGAACACCCGCCCGCCAAAGCCCATTGCCCCGGAGCTGCTGGTTTTGCAGGACCAGATTCTCCAGGATGACCTCTCCCGCCGCGTGCTCACCGACGCAGATACGCTCCCGCCGGTCCCCCTGGACCGCCGCATTTCTCTCTGGCGTGGAGACATCACCGCCCTGCGATGCCAGGCCGTGGTCAATGCGGCCAATCCCGCCCTGCTGGGCTGCTTTCGTCCCCTGCACAACTGCATTGACAATGTGATCCACTCGGCCGCAGGCATTCAGCTCCGCCTGGCCTGCCACGCCCGGATGGAGGCACAGGGCCACCCCGAGCCGCCCGGAAAGGCCAAGCTCACCCCGGCCTACAACCTGCCCGCCCAATATGTGATCCACACCGTGGGCCCCCGGGTAGAGGGGGAGGTCACCCCGGCAGACCGGACCGCGCTGGAGAACTGCTACCGCTCCTGCCTGTCCCTGGCGGCCAAAAACCAGATCGAGCAGGTGGCCTTCTGCTGCATCGCCACCGGGGTATATGGCTTTCCCGGGGAAGAGGCCGCCGCGCTGGCTGTGGCCACCGTTCGGGAGGAGCTGGACCATCTTCCGCAAATCCGGCAGGTGATCTTCAACGTCTTTACCCCCCGGGACGAGGCGCTCTACTGCGCCTTGCTCTTCTGAATCGCTCCCAACAGAACAGCACCCCCGGCCATCCGAACGGATGGCCGGGGGTGCATTTTATTTATTGGCCGGCTCGATTCTCTTTCCACTTTCCGGAGAGATAGTAGCCGATGATCACACACAGGGAGCCGGCGGAGGCCACCGGGGCGCCCACGCCCACGCCCATCATGCCCCAGTCCAGCACCAGCGAGAACAGGATGCACGCCGGGATACGCAGGATCAGAGAGGACATGAGGTTGTTGGTCAGGGAGAAGGTGGTGTGCCCGCTGGCAATGAACAGGCCGTTGATGCAGAAGCAGAAGGGCACGAACAGATAATCAAAGCAGAAGGTGTTCATGTAGACCACGCCGTACCCCACCAGTTCCGGATCCCGGTTGAAGAGGGCGATGATCTCGGCCGGGAAGATCCGGGTCACCAGGAAGATGAGCACGCTGATGACGGCGGCAATTCCGGTGCCGATCCAGCAGGTCTTGACCGCCCGGTCCCAGCGGTCGGCGCCGATGTTCTGTGCACAGATGGTGGAGATGGAGGCCGCCAGCGCCACGGCAGGCATGATGGCAAAGCCGTTGAACTTGGACACCACACCCACAGCTGCCGAGGCGTTGACTCCGCCGATGTAGTTGGTGAGTACCGTGATGATCAGGAAGGAGAAGCTGGTCACTCCGTTCTGCACCGCAGAGGGCAGGCCCAGGCGGAAGATCCGACCCACATAGTGCCGGTCCACCCGGAGGGATTTGGGTTTGAAGTCAAAGACAAAGTTGTCCCGGGCCAGAGTCACCATACAGAGCACCACACTCAGCCCCTGGGAGAACACCGTGGCGATGGCGGCGCCCAGCGCTCCCATATGGAAGATGGCCACCAGCACATAGTCCAGCACGATATTGGTCACACAGGCGATGAGCACAAAGTAGAAGGGGCGCTTGGAGTCTCCCATGCCCCGCTGCACCGCGCTGAGCACATTGTAGGCAAAAATGAAGAGGATGCCTGCGCAGGTCACCACCAGATAGCGGTTTGCCTCGTCAAAAGCCTCCTTCGGCGTCTGGATCAGCCGAAGGATGGGTACCCGCAGAAAGATCATCAGCGCCGTGATGATGACGCCCGCGATCAGCAGGGTGGTCATCAGGGTGGCCGTCACCTCTTCAATGGCCTTGCGGTCCCTGCGCCCCATGGCCTGGGCGATGAGGATGGTTCCGCCGGTACAGAGTCCCACCACGATGTTGGTCAGGATAAAGGTGATCTGACTGCCGATGTTGACGCCCGACATGCTGATATTGCCCGCAAAATTACCCACAATGAGCATATCTGCCACGCTGTACAGGGACTGGATCAGGTTGGAGGCCAAAAAAGGCAGGGCAAACAGGATGAGCTGTTTTACCACATGCCCCTCGGTCAGGTCCCGCTCGTAGCGGCTGTGCCGCTGCTTTTCTTCCGGCATAGACATATTCCTTTCTTCTCTCTTTTCTCTCAAAAAATAGCTGTTCTATTAGAATATACGATTGGATATGGGTTGTCAATCCCGTTGACCGGTCAACTAATTATTTTCAAAAAGGATAAAAAGATCCCCGGACACATGGTGTCCGGGGATCTTGCAGATCTGGATTACTTGTACAGCTCGGTCAGACGCACCAGGTGCTCGTAACGAGCCTTGGCGGCCAGTTCCCGGCAGAGCCATGCTCTGCCGGGCTCCCAGAGAGCAATTTGACTTGCTCGGGGCAAGTAAATTGCCCCTGCGCCAAGATTTTGCCTCCAGCAAAATGCTTGTACGGCGTGCCGCCCCGCCACCGGCGGGGGAGGAGGCCGCCTATGAAAAGGCCCCCAGACACAGTGTGTCCAGGGGCCTCTTGGGTTCTGCTTACTTGTACAGCTCGGTCAGACGCACCAGGTGCTCGTAACGAGCCTTGGCGGCCTCCTCGTTCTGAGCGAAGAGCTCCTTGGCCTCCTCGGGGAAGGAGCGGGTCAGGGAGGAGTAGCGGGCCTCGTTCATCAGGAACTCCTGATAGCCGCCGGCAGGGGCCTTGGAGTCCAGAGTGAAGGGGTTCTTGCCCTCGGCCTTGGCGGCGGGGTTGAACCGGAACAGGTTCCAGTAGCCGCACTCCACAGCCTTCTTCATCTCGCTCTGGCAGTTGGTCATGCCGCCCTTGATGGAGTGCATCTCACAGGGAGCATAGCCGATGATCAGAGAGGGACCGTGGTAGTTGACAGCCTCGTTGATGGCCTTCAGGGTCTGAGCGGGGTTGGCGCCCATGGCCACCTGAGCCACATAGACGTAGCCGTACTGCATGGCGATCTCAGACAGGCTCTTCTTGGCCACACGCTTACCGGCAGCGGCAAACTGAGCCACCTGGCCGATGTTGGAAGCCTTGGAAGCCTGACCGCCGGTGTTGGAGTACACCTCGGTGTCGAAGACGAAGACGTTGACATCCTCGCCGGAAGCCAGGACGTGGTCCAGGCCGCCGTAGCCGATGTCGTAAGCCCAGCCGTCGCCGCCGAAGATCCAGACGGCCTTCTTGGAGAGGTACTCCTTCTCGGCCAGGATCTCCTGGCAGTAGTGGCAGCCGGGATCCTTCTCCAGCTCCTCCACCAGCTTGGCGGTAGCAGCCTGGTTGGCCACGCCATCCTCCAGAGTGGCCAGGTACTCGTGGCACGCGGCACGCTTGGTGTCGATGGTGGTGACCTCCTCCAGCTCGCGGACCTTGGCGATCAGACGCTCGCGGATGGCCTTCTGGCCCAGGTACATGCCCAGACCGTGCTCGGCGTTGTCCTCAAACAGGGAGTTGGCCCAGGCGGGACCCTGGCCGCACTTGTTGACGGTGTAGGGAGAGGTCGCAGCGGGGCCGCCCCAGATGGAGGAACAGCCGGTGGCGTTGGAGATATACATCCGCTCGCCGCAGACCTGGGTCACCAGACGGGCATAGGCGGTCTCGGCACAGCCAGCGCAGGAGCCGGAGAACTCCAGCAGGGGCTGCTTGAACTGGCTCTCCTTGATGTTGGAGGTACCCTCCATGTCAGCCTTGGAGGCAACCTCGGCCACCATGTAGTCGAAGACCTTCTGCTGCTCGGCCTCCTGCTCCTGGGGCACCATGGTCAGGGCCTGCACGGGGCAGACCTTGGCGCACACGCCGCAGCCCATGCAGTCCAGGGGAGAGACAGCCAGAGCGAACTTGTAGGTGCCCTTGCCCTTGCCGGCCTTGATCTCCACAGCCTTGGTGGCGGCGGGAGCCTTGGCGGCCTCCTCCTCAGTCAGGGCGTAGGGACGGATGGTGGCATGGGGGCAGACATAGGCACACTGGTTACACTGGATACACTTGTTCTGATCCCAGGTGGGAACATTGACGGCCACGCCGCGCTTCTCGTAGGCGGAAGCGCCCTGCTCGAAGGTGCCGTCCACATGGGCCTCAAAGGCGGAGACGGGCAGGGAGTCGCCCTCCATCTTGTTGATGGGGGTGAGCAGGTCCTTCACCATCTTCACGGTGGCGGGACGGCCGCTCAGCTCGGCGGTGCAGCCGCAGTCCTCGGCAGTAGCCCAGGAGGCGGGCACGTCGAACTTCTTGAAAGCGGTGGCGCCGGCCTCGATGGCCTTGTGGTTCATATCCACCACGTCCTGGCCCTTCTTCAGGTAGGAGTGGGTGGCAGCGTCCTTCATATACTGGATAGCCTCGGCCTCAGGCATTACCTTGGCTAGGGCGAAGAAGGCGGACTGCAGGATGGTGTTGGTACGCTTGCCCATGCCGATCTTGGCGGCCAGGTCGATGGCGTCGATGGTGTAGACCTGGACGTTATGCGCAGCGATGTAGCGCTTGGCCACGGCGGGCATATGCTTGTCCAGCTCCTCAGCGCTCCACTGGCAGTTGATGAGGAAGGTACCGCCGTCCTTCACATCGCGGACCATGGGATAGCCCTTGATGATATAGGAGGGGTTGTGGCAGGCCACGAAGTCGGCCTTATTGATATAGTAGGGGCTGCGGATGGCCTTGTCGCCGAAACGCAGGTGGGACACCGTCACGCCGCCGGTCTTCTTGGAGTCATACTGGAAGTAGGCCTGGACGTACTTGTCGGTGTGGTCGCCGATGATTTTAATGGAGTTCTTGTTGGCGCCGACGGTACCGTCGCCGCCCAGACCCCAGAACTTGCACTCGATGGTGCCCTCAGCAGCGGTGTTGGGGCAGTCGTGCTCGGCCAGGGACAGGTTGGTCACATCGTCCACGATGCCGATGGTGAACTGACGCTTGGGCTCGGCCTTCTCCAGCTCCTCATAGACAGCGAACACGCTGCTGGGGGGAGTGTCCTTGGAGCCCAGGCCGTAACGGCCGCCGATGACGGTCTTGTCGGTGATACCGGCGTTGGCCAGAGCGGTGACCACATCCAGGTACATGGGCTCGCCCTGAGCGCCGGGCTCCTTGGTCCGGTCCAGAACGGCGATCTTCTTGGCGGTGGCGGGGATGGCAGAGAGCAGCTTGTCGGCCCGGAAGGGACGGTACAGGCGGACCTTCACCAGACCCACCTTCTCGCCGTGGGCGTTCAGGTAGTCGATGACTTCCTCGGCCACGTCGCAGATGGAGCCCATAGCGATGATGACGCGGTCAGCGTCGGCAGCGCCGTAGTAGTTGAAGAGCTGATAGTTGGTGCCCAGCTTCTCGTTGACCTTGCCCATGTACTCCTCGACAATGCCGGGAACGGCGTCGTAGTACTTGTTGCTGGCCTCGCGATGCTGGAAGAACACGTCGCCGTTCTCGTGAGAACCGCGCATGACAGGGTGCTCGGGGTTCAGAGCGCGCTTGCGGAACGCCTCCACAGCATCCATGTCCACCATCTCTTTGAGATCGTCATAATCCCAGATGGCGACCTTCTGGATCTCGTGGGAGGTACGGAAGCCGTCGAAGAAGTTGATAAAGGGAACACGGGACTTGATGGCAGCCAGATGGGCCACAGCAGCCAGGTCCATGACCTCCTGCACATTGCCCTCGGCCAGCATGGCAAAGCCGGTCTGGCGGCAGGCCATGACGTCGGAGTGGTCACCGAAGATGTTCAGCGCGTGGCTGGCCACAGTACGGGCAGACACGTGGAACACACAGGGCAGCAGCTCGCCGGCGATCTTGTACATGTTGGGGATCATCAGCAGCAGACCCTGGGAAGCCGTATAGGTGGTGGTCAGGGCACCGGCGGCCAGAGAGCCATGAACGGTACCGGCGGCACCGGCCTCGGACTCCATCTCGATCACCTTGACGGTGGTGCCGAAGATATTCTTACGACCCGCGGCGGCCCACTGGTCCACATTGTCGGCCATGGGGCTGGAGGGGGTGATGGGGTAGATACCCGCAACCTCGGTAAAGGCGTAGGATACATGGGCGGCCGCTGTATTGCCGTCCATCGTTTTCAGCTTACGAGCCATGAAACGATTCCTCCTTGTGTGTTTTCCTTTTCAGCAGCGTCCTTATTCTATCACCAACCATTCTGTTTGTAAATCGCCCTCCCCGCAGAAAAAACGCTTTTCATTAAAAAATCACGATTATAAATTATAATGCCCGTATTAGCTAATTAAACTCACTGTTTCAATTGAAAAAAGCATATAAATACGATATGATAAACGCGGGTTTTTTCTTTTTAACAAATGGGAATCGTGGACAGCGTTTTTCCACGCCGCCCCCATCCCCGGGGGACATTTCTTCTATGATTTGCTAAGCACGGTTTTTTCATACCGTTACTGTTTTGGAAAAAGGTGGAGTCAAAATGTTCTGTCATGTGCGCTCCCTGGGTCTTCAGGGGCTCAATGGATATGAGGTCCTGGCTGAGTGCGACCTCTCCAATGGCCTGCCTGCCTTTGATGTAGTGGGCCTGCCCGATGCGGCGGTGAAGGAGGCCCGCAACCGGGTGCGCTCCGCCGCGAAAAACTGTGGGTTTTCCTTTCCTGTCTCCCGCATCACGGTCAACCTGGCTCCTGCCGACCGGCGGAAAGCGGGTACGGTCTACGACCTGCCCATGCTGGTGGGCATTCTGGCGGCCGGAGGACAGCTTCCGCCCCTGCCGGCAGGTGCCGCCTTTGTGGGGGAGCTCTCCCTGGCCGGGGCGCTGCGCCCGGTGACCGGCATGCTCCCCATGGCCCTGGCCGCCCGCCGTGTCGGGATCACCGACCTCTATGTCCCGGCCGACTCGGCCGCCGAGGCCACATTGGCCGGCGGTCTCACCGTCTATCCGGTGGAAGACGTGGGCCAGCTGGTGCGCCATCTGCGGGGAGAGGAGGCCCTTGTTCCCGCCCCCCGCTGGGTCCCTGGCGATCCCACAGGTGCGGAGCTGGACTTTGCCGACGTAAAAGGACAGGACCAGGCCAAGCGGGCCCTGGAGATCGCCGCGGCCGGAGGGCACAACCTGGCCATGATCGGCCCGCCCGGCTCGGGGAAATCCATGCTGGCCCGCCGGCTGCCCTCCATTCTGCCCCGACTCAGCGAGCGGGAGGCCCTGGAGGCCACCCAAGTCCACTCCGTCCTGGGACTCACCTCCCGTGAGGCCCCCATGGTAACCCGCCGGCCCTTCCGCTCCCCCCATCACAGCATCTCGGCCACCGGCATGGCCGGGGGCGGCTCCCCCATTCCCCGGCCCGGGGAGATCTCTCTGGCTCACAACGGGGTACTCTTCCTGGATGAGCTGCCCGAATTTCACAAGGACGTGCTGGAGTCCCTCCGCCAACCCTTGGAAGAGGGGCGGGTGCAGATTGCCCGGGCCGCCGCCAGCGAGATCTTCCCCAGCCGCTTCATGCTGGTGTGCGCCATGAACCCCTGCAAATGCGGCTGGTACGGCCAGCCCGGCGGCCGGTGCCGCTGCTCGGAGGGGGAGGTCAAGCAGTATCTGGGGAAGCTCTCCGGCCCGCTTTTGGACCGGGTGGATCTCTATGTGGAGGTCCCGGCCCTGGACTTTGACGCACTCTCCCGCCGTGCACAGGGGGAGAGTTCCTCTGTCATCCGCGCCCGGGTGGAGGCCGCCCGCACACGCCAGAGCGCCCGCTTCGGCCCGGACGGCCCGGACTGCAACGCCCACATGGGTCCCCAGGAGATCCAGCGCTTCTGCCCCCTGGACCAGGCAGGGCAGGAGATCATGCGGGGGGCTTTCCAGCGGCTGGGCCTCACCGCCCGGAGCTATGACCGCATCCTGCGGGTGGCCCGCACCATCGCCGATCTGGACGGGACCGAGGCGATCCAGCCCCACCACCTGGCCGAAGCAGTGCAGTACCGAGAGAGCCCCTATTTCCGCCGCTGATGCCACATATAAAAACGGTCTGTATTTTGAGTTTATCAAAATACAGACCGTTTTTTCTTTATTTGGTCAGATAGCGGCGGACTAGGTCGAACGCATTGTGGGCGGCAGCGGTACGCACCCGCTCCCGGCCGCTGCCCGCATGGAGCTCCCGCACCCGGGTCCCCTCCGGTGTGGCGATGGCCACATAGACCAGTCCCACCGGGTTCCCCCGGTCATCGGAATCGGGCCCGGCCACGCCGGTGGTGGAGACCGCGATGTCGCATCCCAGGACCCGGCGGGCTCCCTCCGCCATGGCGCGGGCCACCGGCTCGCTTACTGCCCCGTACTCCTCCAGCAGGGCATGGGGCACACCCAGGACCCCCTCCTTGACCGCATTGGTGTAGCTCACCACGCCGCCCCGGAATACGGCGGAGGAACCGGGCAGATCGGTCATGCGCTTGGCAATCAGGCCCCCGGTGCAGCTCTCGGCACTGCCCAAAGTAAGGCCCCGCTCCCGGAGCAGGGCAAACACCGCCTCCTCCAGGGAAGAGATGTCCGCACCGTAGATCTTGTGGCCGAAGAGCGCACGCAGCTCCTCCTCTACCGGAGCAATGAGAGCCCGGGCCTCGGCCTCCGTGGGGGCCTTGGCAGTGATGCGCAGCTCGCACTCCCCCTCCTTGGCATAGGGGGCCAGGGTGGGATTCTCCATGGCGTTCATCTTCTCCCGCAGGAGTTCCTCCATGCCCGACTCGCCGATCCCAAAGAGCTTGAGGGTGCGGGAGACGATGGCCCCCTCGGACAGAGCGCGGAGATAGGGAACCGCACGGTGGCGGAACATGGCGGTACACTCCCGGGGCGGGCCGGGCAGCATAAGCACGTGGACCCCGCCCTCCTCAAAGGCGCAGCCGGGGGCGGTACCCCAGTCGTTCTGAAACACCACGGCCCCCTCGGGCACATAGAACTGCTGGGCGTTGTTGGCGGTCATCTCCCGCCCGATTTTCTGGAAAAAGGAGCGGCAGCGCGCCTCGGCCTCGGCGTTGTAGACCAGCTTGCGGCCAAAGCACTCGGCCAAGACATTTTTGGTCAGGTCGTCGCAGGTGGGTCCCAGCCCTCCGGTGGTGATGATGAGGTCGGCCCGGGATTTGGCCAGGTCCACGGCGGCGCGGAGCCGTCCGGGATTGTCCCCCACCACGGTGTGGTAGTAGACGTTGATGCCCAGGGCGGAGAGTCCCTGGGAAAGCATCTGCGCGTCGGTATTGGCGATGTTGCCGAGCAGCAGCTCTGTACCGACCGCGATCAATTCGGCGGTGTGTGACATGGCAAAAGACCTCCTCACGGCTTGGATGGGGACAAAAAGGGCCCCCGGTATGGAGTGTAATACCGGGGGCCCTGTGCGTCAAGGGAGATTATTTGGTGATCTGGAAGGAGCGGGTGAGGGGTGCGGCCATGTAGTTTCCGCCCAGGATGCAGACGGTGACCACATAGCGGCCCGGCTCAGTGGGAGGCGTGGTGGTGGACGAGTAAATGCGCCACTTGCTGGTCATACCGGAATAGAGGTAGTGGACGCTGCTCTGATCCTTCACAGCTTCCCCATCACAGGTGAGGGTGGCCTTGAAATCAAAGTTCTTGGCATCGGCGGCGGAGAGCTTGCCGTTCGGAATCTCCCGATTCCAGGTCAGGTGGGTGCCGCTCAGGCGCATCTTGACCAGCAGGAAGCCCATGCCCACGCCGGTCTCATAGTTCTTGTTGTCGGTGACCACGGCCACAGTGTACAGGCCGGCCCGGTTGGGCTCGCCGAAGGAGATGCGCACGCTGTCCAGGATGCCGGGCAGCTTGTTGATGACGGTGAGGATCTGGCCGAAGGTGCCGGTGTCGATGTTCAGCTTGTCCAACAGGTCCAGCAGCTCCTGGGTACTCAGCAGCTCCCGCAGCTCGCCCACGGTGATACCCTCCCGCATCATCTGGGTCAGAGTTTTCTGACCGATGGCCTCCAGCGCCTTGTCGATGGTCTGGATGAGCAGAGAGTTGTCGGTGTAGCGCTCAGGCAGGTCCAGATAGAGGCCGGTGGTGACGTTGCTGGTGACGCCGGCGTAGATGGTGTAGAGGTCGAACTGGTCAGCGGGGCTGGTGGTGATGAAGTTCTCGGGCAGCTCGTCTCCGGCAAAGATGTTGGTGGAGTTGACCTTTACGGACACCTTGGCCTTGTTGACGGTGACAGTGCCCTCGGCATTCTCGCTGGGACGGAAGTTGGCGTCGCCCTTGTAGCTGACGTGGATGGACTGCTCACCGGCACCCATCTGAGGATAAGTACCCAGGTTTACATTGCCCAGGTCATAGCTTTTGCCCTCCAGAGGGACCCAGCTCTTGATACCGGAGTCGATGCCGCCGTCAAAAAGAATGGCTTCACTGTAGTATGTAATTTCAAAATCGTCGGCGCTCAGGGTCTCCTTGGCGGGGAGGGTGGAGTTCTCCCAGTCAATGGCATTATCGAAGATGGCCTGCTCCATGACGGAGGCGTCCATGTTGTAGGTGAAGGACACACCGGGCTTGAGGGCCACGATGCTGGCAGGGCGGCTGTCAGTCATGTTCACTGTCACGATCGTGGAGTTGCCCTTGTACACCTTCGTATCGCCCACGGAGATCTTGATCTCCCACTCGCCGGTGCCGAACTTTATCAGGCCGGTAAGATCGGTCTCGTTCAGGGGCTTGAAGCTGTCGGTAATGCTGGTCTTGTCCACGTTGTATTCCACGGACACCTGACCATCGGAGGCAGGGGTGATGGAAGCTACCACGGCGTCATAGATGGCGGCGGCGGTGGCGTCATAGTCATAGCCCTGCTCAGCGTCAAAGACTAAGCCCACCTCGTAGGGAGCGGGGTTCAGGTTGAACTGAACCTGCTCGCGGTCGGTAAAGGTAACGTCAATCTCAGCGGAAGTGCCATAGATGGTGTCGGTCCCGGCGTAGGAGACACGGATCTTCTGACTGCCCTCAGAGATGGCGGGGTAGGTCACAGGAATGCCCAGCACAGTGCCCTTACCGCCCTCCAGGGGCATCCAGTCCTTGCCCTGCTCGCCGACGGAGCCGGTGGTGGCGGTGGCATAATACTCGATCTTCACATCGCTCAGGGTCAGCACAGGGTCAGTGGACTCCACCACGGTGTTGAAGATACTCTGATACAGGGTTTCAAAGTCAACCGTGGCATCCTCGTTGTAGGGCAGGCCTACGGTGCAGCCCTCGTTCAAAGTAATGGAGGAGGACAGCTTGGCGACCTTGTGCAGGGTGACCTCAGCGGTAGTACCGGCCAGACGGACCTGGTAGTTTCCGTCCTCGTTCGCGGACAGGGCAGGGTGGGTAAACGTAGTGGGAACAAACACGACTTTCTTCTCACTGGTAAAGCCATTCACAGAGCCCCAGGCGTCATTGGTCAGGAGACCGTTTTTGCCGGTGCAGTAATACTCCCACTCCAAACTCTCATCTTCCACCTGGTCTTTGTTGGCAACCAGTGTGTTAAAAAGAATCTGCTCGACCTCTTCAAGGCTTGCATCGCTGGGAATCACGGCTTCGCCGCTCTGAAGCTGGGGCGCAGCGAAAGCCACGGCCTCCTCTGCAGCTTCCGTGACCTCGGTCAGATCGGCCTCGGCAGCCAGCGCGGCCAGGGACGTGCCCTGCACCAGGGTGAGGGTGGCCAGCACAGCGGCCAGTCCTCTGCGGATGTCTGTGCGCTTCATGTCAAATCCTCTCTCCTTTGCAGTCATCATAAATAAATGCCTGGAGGTGCGGACCACAACACATCCCCGCACGCTCCAGGCACTCATTATAACTCTCAAAAGGAAAAAAGCAATGACTTAGCGCAATATTTGTCACTCTATTCCAACAGAAATTTTCATTTTTTACAGATACGGAAATATATTTTCATCATTTCCAGCATTTGTTACTTTTGACTTGTGACTTTACGGGTCGATCTTGATGCGCTCAATGCCCTCCACGGCCTGGGCCACCATGGCGTCGATGTCCAGCTCCGCCTCGGCGGCCTCGATCTCCCCGGGCAGGGGGCGCAGGCGGGGATGGCGGGGGGTAAAGACGGTGCAGCAGTCCTCATAGGGCAGGATGGAGGTCTCGAAGGTGTTGATCTTCCGGGCGATGGTGACGATCTCCTCCTTGTCCATGCCCACCACCGGGCGCAGGATGGGGAGGGAGCACACGGCGCTGGTAGCCTTCATGGCCTCCATGGTCTGGCTGGCCACCTGGCCCAGACACTCGCCGGTGACGATGGCCCCGGACTTGGTCCGCTCGGCCACCTTCTCGGCAATGCGCATCATAAAGCGGCGCATGAGGATGGTGAAGAGCTCCTCGGGGCACTTGCGGCGCAGCTCCTCCTGGATGGCGGTGAAGGGCACCACATGGACCATGAGCCGTCCGCACCAGGGGGTGAGTAGCTTGGCCAGGGTGAGCACCTTCTGCTTGGCCTCCTCAGAGGTATAGGGGTAGGAGAAGAAGTGGACCATCTCCAGGGCGATGCCCCGCTTGGCGATCATCCAGGAGGCCACGGGGGAGTCGATGCCGCCGGAGAGCAGGCTGACCGCCCGGCCGTTGATGCCCACAGGCAGACCGCCCGCACCGGGCTCGGGGTCGGCGTGGACATAGGCGGCGTAATCCCGCACTTCCAGATAGACGGTGAGCTCCGGGTGGTGCACGTCCACCTTCAGGTTGGGATAGAGCTCATCCAGCTCCCCGCCCACATACTGGGAGAGCTGGATGGAGGTCATGGGGAAGGTCTTGTCGGCCCGCTTGGACTCCACCTTGAAGGTCCGGGCAGCGGAGAGCCGGTCCCCCAGGTACTCCTGGGCGGTCTTGAGCATGGCGTCCTTGTCCTTGGCGCACGCCCGGGCCCGGGAGAGGCCCACCACGCCGAAGAGACGCTTCATGGCCTCATAGGCCCCGTCCAGATTGCAGGAATCCTCCTGGGGCTCCACATACAGGGTGGACTGCTTGGTGTACACCCGGAACTTGCCAAAGGGCCGCAGGCGGCGCTGGGCGTTTCCGATGAGCTTGTCCTCAAAGCTGCGGCGGTTGAGGCCCTTGAGCACGATCTCGCCCAGCTTGAGCAGAATGATTTCATCCATGGATGGTAACTCCTTTATCTCAAAATCTCCCGCCCCGCTCCGGGGCGGGCAGGTATGCAGGGTTCCATGGGTCAGCAGATCCATCCGCTGCCCAGCACGATATCCCCGTCGTAGAACACCGCCAGCTGCCCCGGCGTGGGGGCCCGTGCCGGGGTGAGCATGCGGATCTCCACCGCGTCCCCATCGGGACAGAGGATGGCGGGGGTCTCCACCTTGGAGTGGCGCAGGCGCACGGTGCATGCCCGCTCCCCCTCCAGGCCCTCTATGGCGATCCAGTTCAGGTCGGTGCACCGAGTTCGGTCCGCGTGGAGGTCGGTTCCGTCGGAGAGCACCACTTCATTTGTCTCCGGCCGGATGGCCGAGACAAAATACCGGTGGGGGCCCGACACCCCCAGGCCCCGCCGCTGGCCCAGGGTATAGTGGTGGATGCCCTTGTGCCGGCCCAGGACGCGGCCCTCCCGGTCCACAAAGTCGCCGGGGGGCGGCGTGTTTCCCCGGCGGTCCAGCCAGGCGGCATAGTCTCCGTCCGGGATGAAGCAGATCTCCATGGAGTCGGGCTTCTCCGCCACGGCCAGGGCGGCCTCCCCGGCCAGGGCGCGGACCTCCCGCTTCTCATACTCTCCCAGGGGAAAGACCACCCGGCGCAGGATGTCCTGGGGCAGGCGGGAGAGCATATAGGACTGATCGTTGGCGGGCCGTCCCTTGCGCAGCAGGGCCCGTCCGTCCGCCCCTGTGCTCCGGCGGGCATAGTGGCCCGTGGCCACATAGGGCGCGCCCAAACGGTCGGCCAGGGCCAGCAGGGCAGGGAATTTCACCGTGGGGTTGCACAGGGCGCAGGGCAGGGGGGTCTTGCCCGCCAGATAGGTCTGGGCAAAGGGGGTGCAGACCCGCTCCTCCAGGGCGTCCCGGATGTCAGCCGTCTCAAAGGGCAGGCCCAGCTCCTTTGCCACGGCGGCGGCATCCTCGCCGCCCCCCAGGCCGATGTCCAGCCACAGGCAGGTCACGTCGTACTTCTCCCGCAGAAGACGGGCCGCCACGGCGGAGTCCACTCCGCCCGACAGGCCCAGTACCAGCTTTTCTCTCATGGGTCACTCCATTTCTGTTTTTTCCTATCAGATTTGATCAAGCTCCAGCCGCCGGAGCGGGAAGGGCTTTCCGTGCCCGGGGTAGAGCATCCGTCCACCGGACTGCCGCAGGACCTTCCAGCTCTCCCGGCAGTCCTCCAGGGACTCCACCGACACCGGGCGGTGCCGCCGGATCAGGGGGCCGGACATGGCCGCATCACCGCAGAAGAGGGTCCCGTCCTCGGTGAGGAGGGACATGGAGTCGGCCGTGTGTCCGGGTGTGTCCAGAAAGCGGACCCCCAGGCTGGACTCCAGCTCCCGCCGGCGCATCCCCTCCAGCGGGATGCAGCGGTTTTCCATTCCCCGGGAAAGGGGCGGAAAGGCGGCCGTCTCCCGGCCCAGCAGGTGGGTCAGGCCGCCCACCAAGTTCTCCCAGCGGCCGGGCGCGCGGCCCAGCCCCGGGTCTTTTCCGCTTCTCAGCCGCTCCAGTCCCAGCGGGTGGAGGAGCACCCGGGCCCGGGTGCCCTTGAGGAGCCCCTCCAGTCCCCCCGCGTGGTCGGCATGGGCGTGGGTGAGGAAGATCCATTGCAGCTCGCTCAGTCCGATCCGCCGGCTGAGCTGCCGCAGCAGCTCCTCCGCAGTTCGCTCACAGCCGGTATCCACCAGCAGATACCCCGCCAGGGTGGGGAAGAGGTAACAGCCGGCCCCGGCGGGGCCCAATGACAAGGGACGCATGGCATTCCTTCCTTTCTGCGGTCCTTACCGCTCCAGCGCCACCAGAAGCACCGCCAGATCGGCGGGGCTCACGCCGGAGATGCGGCTGGCCTGGCCCAGATTCAGGGGCCGGATCCGCTGGAGCTTCTGTCGTGCTTCCAGCCGCAGCCCTTCCATATGTTCATAGTCCAGATCCGGGGGGAGGGGGCGGCCCTCCAGCTTGCGCATCTCCTCCACCTGCCGGAGCTGTTTGTCGATGTATCCCTGGTATTTGACCGCGATCTCCACCGCCTCAGCCGTGGCTTCGGGCAGAGACGGGCGCTCCGGGTCAAAGGGAGCGAGATCCCCGTACCCGATCCGGGGCCGCCGGAGCAGGTCGGCCAGCCGCGCTCCATTGGGGGCGGGAGGCTCCCCATGCCCGGCCAGCATGGCGTCCAGGGCGGGAGATGGGGCAGCTCCGGTTTGCTCCAGGCGTTTGCGCTCCTTCTCCACGGCGGCGTATTTCTCCAGCACCCGGCGGTAGCGCTCCTCACTCACCAGTCCCACCGCGTGTCCCACGGGACACAGGCGCTGGTCCGCGTTGTCCTGGCGGTGGAGGAGGCGGTACTCCGTGCGGGAGGTCATCATGCGGTAGGGCTCCTGGGTGCCCTTGGTCACCAGGTCGTCGATCAGGACCCCGATGTACCCCTGGTCCCGGCCGATCACCATGGGGGGACGGCCCAGCAGCTTCAGCGCGGCGTTCACCCCCGCCACAAAGCCCTGCACCGCCGCCTCCTCATAGCCGGAGGAACCGTTGAACTGTCCCGCTCCATAGAGTCCCTGCACCACCTTGCTCTCCAGGGTGGGGAGGAGCTGGGTGGGGTCCACACAGTCGTATTCGATGGCGTAGGCCGTCCGGGTCATCTCGGCGTGCTCCAGCCCCGGGATGGTGCGCAGCATGGCCATCTGCACGTCCTCGGGCAGGGAGGAGGAGAGGCCCTGGATATAAAGCTCTTCGGTGTCCAGGCCCATGGGTTCGATGAAGAGCTGGTGGCGCTCCTTATCGGCAAAGCGGACCACCTTGTCCTCAATGGAGGGGCAGTAGCGGGGTCCCACTCCCTCGATCATCCCGGAGTAGAGGGGGGATCGGTCCAGATTGGCCCGGATGACCGCATGGGTCTCTTCGTTGGTATAGGTGAGCCAGCACACCGCCCGGTTTTCCGGCGGCTGCTCGGTCTCAAAGGAGAAGGGGACGGGAGTCCGGTCTCCCTCCTGGCGCTCCATCCGGGAGAAATCCACACTCCGTGCGTGGACCCGGGGGGGCGTGCCCGTCTTGAAGCGGCGCAGGCTCAGCCCCAGCTTCTCCAGGCTTCGGGTGAGGGGGAGGGCGGCGGCCAGCCCGTCAGGGCCGGAGTCCCGGGCCAGCTCCCCCACGATGGTACGCCCGCCCAAATGGGTACCTGTGGCGATGACCACCGCGCGCACGGTATAGATCCCGCCGGAGGCGGTGCGCACGGCCCGGACCGCTCCGTCCTCCGTGAGAACGTCGGTGACCTCAGCCTGCTTGAGCCAGAGGTTCTCCTGTCCCTCCAGGGTGCGCTTCATGACCTTCTGGTATTCCCGCCGGTCGGCCTGGGCCCGCAGGGACCAGACCGCCGGTCCCTTTCCCTTGTTGAGCACCCGGTATTGGATGCAGGCCGCGTCGGCCGCCCGGGCCATCTCGCCTCCCAGGGCGTCCAACTCCCGGACCAGGTGGCCCTTTCCCGTGCCGCCGATGGCGGGATTACAGGGCATATTGCCCACCGCGTCCAGATTGACGGTGAAGCACAGGGTGCGCAGGCCCAGACGGGCGGCGGCCAGAGCCGCCTCGATCCCGGCGTGGCCGGCGCCGATAACGGCGATATCATATTCTCCAGCGTGATAGTCCATACTCGCTCCTAACAGTCGGTTCTTTGCGCGGGCGGGAAGGGGGCCGTGCTATTTTCCATAGACGATCTCCACCGCCCGGGGAAGATTCTCAATTTCGGCCACCCGGGGCGCCCCGCCATACTCCCCGTCCAGGGTCCAGGGCAGCTCGCCGGCACAGGTCACCCGCAGGCGTGTGGTCTGGAAGGCCACCACCGCCCCGCCCGGCTCGGGCTTGGCCTGCATCAGCCCCATCACGATGCTCTGGAGCTGGGCGGCGTTTTGGGGCTGACGGATCAGGACCACCTCAAACTGCCCGTCGTCCAGTTCCACCCGCTCGGTGTTGGCCCCCTTGAAGCCCCCTACCGACACGGTGTTGCTCACCATGCCGAAGAGGAAGTCCCCCTCCTCGGTGCCCCCGTCGTGCTCCACCCGCAGGCGGTAGGACTGAAGGGAGGGCAGCCGTGCCGCTCCCTCCAGCACATAAGCCAGATGGCCGAATGCGTTTTTAAAGGGCTGGGGCGTATCGTAGGCCACATCGGTAAAGGCCCCGAAGGCCGCCACATAGATAAAGTACTCCCCATTGAAGCGGCCTATGTCCACCGGCCGGGGCACACCTGCCCCGGCGGTCTCCATCCGGCCCGCCAAGCTACGGGGCAGGTGGAGGTTCCGGGAAAAATCGTTGGTGGTCCCGGCGGGGATATAGCCCACCGGCGGGCGGTTGGTGAGGCCCATGAGCCCGGTGATGGTCTCGTGCAGGGTCCCGTCTCCCCCGCAGCACACCACCCGGTCAAAGCTGCCCCCCAGATCGGCGGCCACCGCTGCGGCGTCCGCCTTGCCCTGGGTGGGGTGGATGGTCACCAGCCAGCCCTGCCGGGTAAAGCAGTCCACAACATCGGAAATATGGCTCTTGCTCCGCCCCTTGCCCGCATGGGGATTATAGATAAACAGCAGACGTTTCACCGCAGACATCCTTCCTTTCCTGCGCCCTGACCACAGGGTGGGGCGCACCTTCTTACAGCAGACATTATTATAATGTGTACTGAACAAAGCTGTTTTACCTTGAAAGCCTTGGCTTTCAAGGTAAAATAGCTTTGTTCAAGTGCAAGGATTTTGGGCCGTTTGCGGCCAAAATCCTTGCACCACTCACACAGGTGCCGTGGCACGTGTGTGAGTATACTCATTGCAGCAATGTCTCAATGGATGTGAAAACGGCTGATCTCAGCCGCTTTCACATCCATTGAGCGGCAATGCCGCGCGAATAAACCGCATGGCGGTTTATTCAGTAGACATTATTATACAAGAATCCGCCAAAAAAACAACCTCAGGCCCGGGACTTGCTTTTTTCTCTCCACTTTAGTACAATGCTGTATCAGATACCATAGAGTTGGAAGTGATTTCACATGGACCGCAAATCCCTGGCCGCCGCCTTCCCGGTGACGGTCCCCGTCCTGATGGGGTATCTGGCCATCGGCATGGCCTTTGGCTTCATGCTCCAGGCCATCGGATACAATTTCATCTGGGCCTTTTTCATGAGTCTGACCATCTACGCCGGTTCCGGACAGTATCTGGGGGTGAGCCTGCTCTCCTCGGCCGCCGCTCTGAGCACCGTGGCCGTGATGACCCTGCTCATCAATTTCCGCCACCTGGTCTACGGGCTCTCCATGCTGGAAAAATTCCGGGGCATGGGCCTGCGCAAGTTCTACATGATCTTTTCCCTCACGGATGAGACCTATGCGCTGCTCAGCTCGGTGCAGCCCCCCGTGGGCGTGGACCCCAGGAATTTCTATTTTTCCATCGCCCTGCTGGATCAGTCCTACTGGATTTTAGGCTCGGTCATCGGCGCGGTGGCGGGGGCCCTTTTGCCCATCGACACCACCGGCATCGACTTTGCCATGACCGCCCTCTTTGTGGTCATCGCCGTGGACCAGTGGAGCGCCTACAAGCGCCATCTCCCCGCCCTGCTGGGGGCCGGGGTGACCCTGCTGAGTCTCTTCCTGGTGGGGGCGGAGAACATGCTTCTGCCCGCCCTGGGCGTGATCGTGCTGGTGCTGCTCCTGCTGCGCCAGCGTCTGGATGAGCGCGGCACCGCCGCCGGAGAGGAGGAAACCACATGCTGACCCCTATACAGGCCGTGGCCGCCATCGCCGTGATGGCGGTGGTCACCTTTTTGACCCGGGCCCTGCCCTTTCTCCTCTTTGACCGGGGAGACCATCCGCCCAAGCTAGTGCTCTATCTGGGCCGGGTGCTGCCCCCCGCCATCATCGCCATGCTCATCATCTACTGTCTCAAGGGCCCGCTTCTGGCCCTGCGGGACGGCTTTCCCCATCTGCTCCCCCTCCAGGCCGCGGGGGAGTGGCTCCCCGCCTTCCTGTCGGTACTGGTGGTGGCCCTCCTCCACCTGTGGAAGCGCAACACGCTCCTCTCCATCTTCGGGGGGACGGTGCTCTACATGGTACTGGTCCAGGCGGTCTTTCCCTGAGAGGCAAAGCTGCCCTCCGGCGCAGGATTGCGCGCCGGAGGGCAGTTTTTTCACGCTTTTCACGGCCGGGCCGGATAGCGCCCGTCCAGGATGCCAATGATCTCGGCCACGCAGCTCTCGTCGCAGGAGGAGACCAGGCGGGCTCCCCACTCCCGCACCACAGGGGCGCAGTTGGACGGGGCAAAGGGGATGGCCGAGCGCGCCAGCATGGGGATGTCGTTCTCATTGTCTCCCACGCAGTAAATGTGCTCCGCTCCGATCCCCAGGCGGCGGGCCAGTTCCTCCACCATGCCGCCCTTGTTGCTCCCCTTGGCGGTGAGCTCCAGCAGCACCTGGTTGGAGAAGATGGCCTCATAGTACTCTCCCCAGCGGGAGAGGATGTACTCCCGGGCCCGCTCCAGCACGCTGCGGCGGTCGTGCTCCAGCAGGACCTTGGAGAGGGGGCCGGGGATGTCCCGGATGGCCTTCTCCTCTCCGGGCGCGCCCACCCGCGCCAGATGGTTGCGGGTGATGATGTTGGGATTGTGGAGGTAGATGTCGTCCCCGTGGTAGGCCTCCAGCCCGATCTCGGGGACCACGAAGGTCAGCTCCATCAGGTCCCCCAGGACCCGCTCGGGCAGGAAGGTCTCACAGACCATCTCTCCCCGGTCGAAATCGTACAGGGCCGAGCCGTTGGACAGGATGACCGGCGCATTGATGGGGGCCAGGGAAGCGCAGGGGGCAAAGGCAGGCCGGGCCCGGCCCGTGGCCACCGTAAAACGTCCGCCCTCCGCCGTAAAGTAGGCGATGGCCTCCACATTCTCCCGGGACACGGTCAGATCCGTCCCGTAGAGGGTGTCGTCAAAATCACTTACCAGCAGTACGCCGTCAAACTTGCCCAAGGGATCACCCTACCTTCCTTCTTATTCGATGTCCGCGCCGGTCAGATACCGCCCCATGGGCCGGTAGAGCAGCGCCCCGATGACCAGCGCCAACACCATGTTGGGCAGCATATACACCCCGTTGTAGAGCAGGGAGTAGAGCCAGGGGCTGGTCATGGTCATGCTCAGAAACTCCTCCGGCATGTACTCGGCCCAGATGGTGGCACCCACCACATAGTGCACCAGGAACCGCCCGGCGCAGCCCAGCACGGTCCCGGCAAAGATGCCCCAGCGGCGGCCCCGGAACACACCGGCCAGGCCCAGCGCCGTGAAGGCCAGCAGATAGTCCCCCAGGATGGACTGCCACCCCAGAGCAAAGCCGCCGTCAAACATAAATTGCAGGATGCCCAGCACAAGGCCGCCCAGCAGCCCGTCCTTCCAGCCCCAGCGCACCGCAAAGAGCAGCACCGGGAACATGGCCGGGGTCAGGGCGCCGCCGTTGGGCAGCTCCAGAAACTTCACATAGCTGAGGATCTGGGCGGCCGCCACCAAAAGGGCCCCCTCACACAGCATGCGCACCCGGGTCCGGCTGGCCCGGGGTCTGGCTTCCATGGTCAGGTTCATATCGTTTTCCTCCTAAAAAGATGTACCGCAGCGCAGCCCCTGGGCGCAGTGCGGTACGAGTGAAAC
The DNA here is from genome assembly GCF_014288125.1 of Pseudoflavonifractor hominis. Classification (NCBI taxonomy): domain Bacteria; kingdom Bacillati; phylum Bacillota; class Clostridia; order Eubacteriales; family Oscillospiraceae; genus Pseudoflavonifractor; species Pseudoflavonifractor hominis. Next base: position 374,902 of record NZ_JACOPR010000002.1, read on the forward strand.
GACATGGTCCTTCCCCGTATGAATCCAACTTCCTACGCCGGCATGATCCGGATCAGGTCAAGGGTCCCCGCGCGGCGCTACGCGCGGATCTCAGCCGGACTTGCGCCCGACACCCCTGGGATTTGGAGTTGTTCTGTGGTTATACCCTATTCTATACCGGCCCCGTTTCCCTTGTCAAGGCGCGGCACTCATCCGGCGCAGCTTGGCCAGCACGGCCTGGAACCAGTCGGGCAGAGGGCACTCCACCGTGATGCGCTCCCCGGTGCGGGGGTGGACGAAGGAGAGCCGCCGGGCGTGGAGACACTGGCCCGCCAGGCCGGGGTAGGGACGCTTGCTCCCGTACACCACGTCCCCCAGCAGGGGGTGGCCGATGGACGCCATGTGTACCCGGATCTGGTGGGTGCGCCCGGTCTCCAGACGGCACTGGATGTAGGCGTATCCGCTCAGCCGCTCCAGCACGGTCCAGTGGGTGACGGCCTCCCGCCCCTCCGGGTCCACCGCCATGCGCTTGCGGTCGGTGCGGTGCCGGGCAATGGGGGCGTTCACGGTGCCCCGGTCCTCCCGGAGGTTGCCCACGCAGATGGCCTCATACTCCCGGTAGAGGGAGTGGTCCTGGAGCTGTTCGGCCAGTCCCAGATGGGCAAAGTCGTTCTTGGCGGCGATGAGCAGGCCGGAGGTGTCCCGGTCGATCCGGTGCACGATGCCGGGCCGCAGCTCCCCGTTGATGCCCGAGAGGCTGTCGCCGCAGTGGTGGAGGAGGGCATTGACCAGCGTGCCGTCCGGGTGGCCGGCGGCCGGGTGGACTACCATGCCAACGGGCTTGTTGACCACGATGACGTCGTCGTCCTCATACACCACGTCCAGCGGAATGTCCTGGGGCAGGATGTCCACCGGCTCTGGCTCCGGGAGGGAGAGGATCAGCGTATCCCCTTCGGTGAGCTTCTCGTTCTTTTTCACGGAGGCGCCGTTTTTCCGCACCGCCCCCTCCTCCAGCAGCCGCTGGGCAGCGGAGCGGGTGAGGCCCTCCACCGTCCGGGCCAGGAAGCTGTCGGCCCGCTCGCCGGTCCGGTCAGCCCGCAGTTCCAGCGTCGTCATGGCCGCTCTCCTTTCCCTCCAGCTTCTCATAGAGGAAGAGATAGTAGGCGCAGAAGCCGATGCCCCCCAGCACCACGCAGATGTCGGCCACGTTAAAGACCGCGAAATTCATAAAGGTGGTCTCAAACATATCGGTGACAAAGTTGAAAAGGGCCCGGTCGATGAGGTTGCCCACCGCCCCGGCCAGCACCACCGCCACGCATACCCGGCCCAGCCGGGTCCGGGTGACCCAGCCCTTGACCAGCACCAGGACCAGCAGGACCGACACGACCAGCGAGAGCAGGGTGAGCATCCAGGTGTGCTCGGAGAACATGGAAAAGGCCGCCCCGGTGTTCTGCACATAGGTCAGATCCATCACATGGGGCAGGAAGGGGATGGACTCCCCCAGCGGGATGTTGGCCCGCACCAGGTATTTGACCACCTGGTCGATGGCCACCAGGGCCGCAACAAGCACTGCATACAGCATGAAAAGGCTCCTTTGGAAGTTAGAATCGTTTTATTTTATCACGGTTCCGGCGGTGTGGCAACTGGAGTACGCCTGCCCGGCGGGGGGAGCGCGCCTGTTCGGCGGGAACCGCCTCCCCGGCGAGGGCACCGCTTTCTTTTCCGTAAGAAAGCGGCGGGAAAGAACGGGCCGGGGGATGGTTCCCCCGGCGCCCCCTCAAAGTACGCCCCAACGGGCTGGGCTGAAAGTCTCAGCAATTGCAAAAGCCCGATGGGCCAAAGGCAATGGCGGCTGCCTATGAGGTACCCGGTGAGCTTGTCAATAAACGGAAGCACTCTCTCCCGACGGCAGTCGAAGCCGGGGGCTTCCGCAAGCACCAGACCAAAACCTCTCTTCAGCGGCGGAAATCTTCCCCCGATATGGGTACGCACCTTTGCTGACGCGGTTCCCTCTGTTCCGCCGGGGGTGCACTGAGGGGGAGGTCCGGAGGGGGAAGCGTCCTCGTTCCCCCTCCGGCGTTTTCTTTCCCTCCTCTTTCTTTTCGAAAAGAAAGAGGAGTTCCCGCCGAACAGGCGCGCCCGTCCGGCGAGGACACCGGCAAAAGGCCGATTATTCCTCCGGCTTCACGGGGATCTTGCCGTGCTCCTTCTCGTACTGCTCCAGATAGGTCTCCACCGCCAGGCAGAGCTGCATATTGATGGAGCGCTTGTCCCGTTTGGCTAAAACTTTAATTTTTTCCATATGCTCTTTTTCCAAGCGCAACGGATACGGATTGGCCTGTACAGACATCGTCGTCACTCCTAATGACTCTAATAGATGCTATTATCATACCCGCTCTACTTTTTTACAACAATAGTTCTAATAGATACAAATAGATATTGACTATATCTATCTAAATGATATTATATAGATACAAAGGAGGTGACACCTATGTCTAATTCCAAAAAAGACCAGTGCATTTCCGTCCAGGTCCCCCCGGAACTCAAGGCCAAAGCCCGCGCCCTGTCCAAGCAGACCAACCGCTCCCTGTCCCGCTATGTCCGCCTGGTGCTGCGCAGCCATATCCGGGAGTATGAATTGCTCTACGGCCCTGTCTCTACCGATCCGTGATAAAAGCCCGCTCCCGGAAGGTTCCGGGAGCGGGCTTTTTATAAAATCGGATTTTAAGGGGGAAATTAACCCTCCACCACGGCGGCGCAGCGGTCGCACAGCTCGGCGTGGTGACCCTCAGTCCCGATGGAATCGCAGTGGTTCCAGCAGCGGGGGCACTTGGGGGCCTCAGAGAGCTTCACGGCGATGGTGCAGGGGATGAGGGACTCCTCGTTCCGCTCGCCCTCCACCGCCTCGGTGGTGACAGTGACCTTGGACACGATGCACAGGCTGGCCAGGTCCACGCCGGCCAGGAAAGCGGCGTCCGCCTCAGACACGGAGAGGGTGATCTCGGTGTCCTGGGCCTTCTTAAACACGCCGGCATTGCGGGCGTTCTCCAGGGCCTTGTTCACCGCGTCGCGCAGGCTGACCAGCTTCTCCCAGCGGGCCTTGGCGGCCTCGTCCAGGGCATAGGCGGCGTTGTCGCCGGGCATCTCGTTGAAGAGAACGCTCTCGCCGTCCACGTCCTTGGCGTGCTTCATGGCGTGCCAGATCTCGTCGGAGGTGAAGGCCAGGATGGGGGCGATGAGCCGGGTCATGCCGTCCAGGATGCTGTACAGGGCGGTCTGGGCGGAGCGGCGCTCGGCCTCATTGCCGCAGTAGAGGCGGTCCTTGATGATGTCCAGATAGAAGTTGGACATATCCACCACGCAGAAGTTGTAGACGGCGCGGTAGACAGCGTGGAACTCATAGCGGTCGTAGGCGGCGCGCACGGTCTTGACCAGCTCGTTGAAGCGGTACAGCGCGTAGCGGTCCAGCTCCATCAGGTTCTCCACGGCCACGGCGTCGGTGTCGGGCTCGAAGTCGCAGAGGTTGCCCAGCATGTAGCGGGCGGTGTTGCGGATCTTCAGGTAGGCCTGGGAGAGCTGCTTCATGATGTCCTTGGAGATGCGCATGTCCTGGGTGTAGTCGGCGCTGGCCACCCACAGGCGGAGCATGTCCGCACCGTAGTCCTTGATGACCTCCTCGGGGGCCACGGCGTTGCCCAGGGACTTGTGCATGGCTCTGCCCTCGCCGTCCACGGTCCAGCCGTGGGTGATGATCTGCTTGTAGGGAGCCACGCCCTTGGCGGCGATGGAGGTCAGCATGGAGGACTGGAACCAGCCGCGGTACTGATCGCCGCCCTCCAGGTAGACGTCGGCGGGGAAGTGGAGGTAGGGGCGCTCATCCAGCACGGCGGCGTGGGTGGAGCCGGAGTCGAACCACACGTCCATGATGTCGCTCTCCTTGGAGAAATGGGTCTTGCCGCACTTGGGGCAGACAAATCCCTCGGGCACCAGCTCGTCGGCGGTCTTGTCAAACCAGATGTTGGAGCCGTGCTCCCGGAAGAGAGCGGAGATGTGGGCGATGGTCTCAGAGGTGACGATGTCGGCGCCGCACTCATCGCAGTAGAAGATGGGGATGGGCACGCCCCACACGCGCTGGCGGCTGATGCACCAGTCGTTGCGCTCGGTGATCATGCTGGTCATGCGGTCCTTGCCCCAGTCAGGCTTCCACTGGATGGAGTCGCAGGCCTGGACGGCGGCGTCCTTGATGGCGTCCACGGAACAGAACCACTGCTCGGTAGCACGGTAGATGATGGGGTTCTTGCAGCGCCAGCAGTGGGGATAGGAGTGGGTGATGTTCTCCTTGGCGACCAGGAAGCCCTCCTTCTCCAGGTCCTCCACCACCATGTCGTTGCCCTTGGCGTAGAACTGGCCGTTGTAGCGCTCGTCGGTCATGACGCCCTTGGCGTTGACGGGAACGGGCACGCCGATGTGGGTGAGGCCGGCCTTGTCGTACTGCTGGCAGATCTGGAAGTCCTCGGCGCCGAAGCCGGGGGCGGTGTGGACGCAGCCGGAGCCGGCGTCCAGGGTGACGTGCTCGCCGTTAAGGATGACGCTCTCCCGGTCGAAGAGGGGATGCTTGGCGGTCATCAGCTCAAACTCGCTGCCCTTCAGAGTCGCCAGGACCTGGCAGGCCTCAAAGTCGATGTGGGCGGCCTTGCAGACGCTCTCGGCCAGATCCTTGGCCAGGACGTACACGTCCCCGCCCGGCACCTGGAGGAGGACATAGTCAAACTCGGCATTCAGGCAGATGGCGAAGTTGCCGGGGATGGTCCAGGGGGTGGTGGTCCAGATCACGAAGTAGACCTTGGAGAGGTCGGCGTACTGGCCCAGCTTGCCCTTGTCGTCCTGGACGGGGAATTTTACGAAGATGGTGGTACAGGGATCGTCGGCGTACTCGATCTCGGCCTCGGCCAGAGCGGTCTGGTCGGCAGGGCACCAGTAGACCGGCTTCATGCCCTTGTAGATGTAGCCCTTCTCGGCCATCTTACCGAAGATCTCCACCTGCTTGGCCTCAAACTCGGGCTTGAGGGTCAGGTAGGGATTCTCCCACTCGCCCAGCACGCCCAGGCGCTTGAACTGCTCCCGCTGCTTGTCCACGAAGTCCAGGGCGTACTCCTTGCACTTCTCCCGGAACTCGGAGGTGGTGAGCTCATCCCGCTTGATCTTCTTGCTCTTGAGGATGGCAGACTCGATGGGCAGGCCGTGGGTGTCCCAGCCGGGCACATAGGGGGCGCAGTAGCCGGTCATGTTGCGGTGCTTAACAATGATGTCCTTGAGGATCTTGTTGAGCGCGGTGCCGATGTGGATGTTGCCGTTGGCGTAGGGAGGGCCATCGTGAAGCACGAAGGTGGGCTTGCCCTCGTTCTTCTTCATCAGCTTGTGGTAGAGGTCGTGGTCATACATCTCCTGGAGCATGTCCGGCTCCCGCTTGGGCAGGCCCGCCCGCATGGGGAAGTCGGTCTGGGGCAGGTGAACGGTCTGGTTGTAATCCATGGGTTGGTTCTCCTTTTATACTCAGATTTGATTGGTCAGTTCTCTCCCGGGCGGTCCGCAGACAGCAAAAAACGCCTTTGTCTCCTGAACTTCAAGAGACAAAGGCGTTTTGAACCTCTGCGGTACCACTCTTCTTGCCGCGCAATGCGGCCCCTCGGTCCCACGGGCGCAATACCCCCATGGGCGGGCGGATAACGGCCGCCGGCCGTCCCCGCTTACTGTCCTTCAGCGGGCCGCTCCGAGGTGATCTTCCCGCCGTATCGCTCTCCGCCTTGCACCAAACGGCGGCTCTCTGGGCAGCAAATACGGCGCTACTGGTCCTCATCTGCGCGTTTTTCCTATAAAGCGTTACTATCTTATCCGCTTTTCCCGGTTCTGTCAAGAGGGGCTCACTTGATTTCGTAGTCCTTGCCGAACTGGAGATTGGAAAAGTCGATGCGCCGGGTGGGGGCGGTGTCGTCCTCCTCGCTCTCGCTGGGGGCGGGCGCGGGGGTCTCGATGGGCTGACGGATGGGGCGCTTGTGGCGCTCCCCCTCGGCGGGGTTCATGTTCAGCTCCATGAGCTCGGCGTACAGGCCGCCGTCCTGCTTGTCCTCCACAGGCACCTCGATGGTGATCTTCTCCTCCTCGCGGACGGACTCCTCCACCGCGTGCTCGATGGCCTGGGCGGTCTCGCTCACCGGGTCGGCCTTGGGCGCGGCGACCGTGAGCTTGCTCAGTCCGTTGAGGTAGTCCATCTCGTGCTGGTAGAGCTCCTTGAGCTTGCCCACATACTCGGCAGTGGCCTGGCGGGCGGCGCTCAGCCGGGCCTCCTCATTGGCCAGCTCCTGCTGGAGCTGGATGCGGCGGACCTTGGCGTCGGCCTCCACATTCTGGAGCAGCTCGTTCTTCTTGGCCTCGGCCTCGGCCACCATCTCATCGGCCATCCGCTGGGCGGTGAGCAGGGCCTTGCGCATGGCGTCCTCGGTGGAGCGGTATTCCTCCACCTTTTCCACCAGGACCTTCATCTTGCTCTTGAGCACGGCGTTTTCCTTATAGAGCGCGGTATAGTCCTCGGTGAGCACGTCCAGGAACTCGTCCACCATGGCCATGTTGTAACCTCCGAACGAAGCCTTGGCAAAGGCGTGCTCGGAGACTTCCTGAGGCGTCATCATAATTCCAATACCCCATTTCTCTTATTGCTTCTCTACATGTTCCGGGGCTGCCCCCGGCGGCCTGCTCTCCGCTTAGAAGTAGAGGCCGTTGTTTTCCAGCTCGTCGATCAGATCGCCCAAAATGTCCACATTGTACGGGGTGATGATGTAGGTGGACAGGGCGACCTTCTTGATCTTGCCCTCGTTGGCGTAGGCCACGCCGGAGAGGAAGTCCAGCAGGCGCCGGGCAATCTCCTTGTTGGTCTGCTCCAGATTGAGCACCACCGTGCGCTTCTCCCGCAGGTGGTCGGCGATCTCGGCGGCATTCTCAAACCGGTCGGGCTTGACCAGCACCACCTGGAGCTGGGTGGTGGTGTGGATGTTGACCACCTTGTTGCTGCGCCGCTCGGGCTCCAGGTTGAACGAGGCGCTCTCCTTCTTGGGGGCGGACTTGCGCTCGCTGAAGTCGTTCCGGCTGGTATCTTCAAAGTCGTCCTCGTAGCCGTCCATGTCCTCTTCATCCTCATAGGGACGGGCCAGACGCTTCAAATCATCGATAAATCCCATGTTTGTTCCCTCCTGCATGGCAATACGTTGGGGCTATCCGGACCGCGGACCGGTCCGGCAGGAGGCCTGTGCCTCCATCCGGTTTACCCGGGCTGTCCCATGGGCGGCCGGGGCCCGAAGAGGGCCGTCCCCACCCGGACCAGCGTGGCGCCTTCCCGCACCGCGTCCTCATAGTCGCGGCTCATACCCATGGAAAGGCAGTCGATAACAGATTTATTATCGTCCATTTTTTCCTTTATGTCAACAAAAAGCTGGCGCATTTGGGCAAAAAACGGGCGGTTTTCCCCCTCATTCTGTGCCACAGGCGGAATGGCCATCAGCCCACGCAGGCGCACATGGGGCAGCTCGGCCGCCCGGGCGGCCAGCGCGGGCAGCTCTGCCACACTCACGCCGCTCTTGCTCTCCTCGCCGCCCACGTTGACCTCCAGCAAAATATCCTGCACCACGCCCACCTTGGCGGCCTGCTGCTCGATGGCCTCCAGCAGACGCTGGGAGCCCACCGACTCGATGAGGTCCACACGGCCCACCACAAACTTGACCTTGTTGGTCTGGAGATGGCCGATGAAGTGGAGCTTGGCCCCCTCATAGGCGTTGTCAGCCAGGTGGGCGGTCATCTCCTGCACCCGGTTCTCTCCGCACACCTTCACGCCGGCGGCGATGGCCTCCCGGATGGTCTCGGAGGTCTGGACCTTGGTGGCAGCCACCAGGGTGATCTCACTCAGGTCCCGCCCCACCTCTCGGGCCGCGGCGGCAATGTTCTCCTCTACCTGCCGGATCTTTTCTGCCAATGACATCACAAGCACCTCTGTTTCTCTCTGGTTTGAACGGATCAGCGCACTACTTTTCCGTCAAACAGGTCTTTTCCTGTCACAATGATCTCATCTCCGGAGCGCAGGGCCTTCTTATCGGTCCCCGGTACGCCGGTGGTCACCGGCGTCACCACGCAGTAGCCCTCCCGCTGGTCCACCACGGTCACTTCCTTGAACTCGGCCTGTACGCCGACGATGGCATAGACGCCGGTGACCTGGCGCACTGTGGTCTCTCCGGTCTCCTCATTGGTCTCGCTGCGCTCCTCCGTACGGATGGCCTGAGTGGGCACCCGGATGCCGCTCTTGCTGCGGAACACCAGGTCCACCGTCTGCTTGCGCAGCAGGGTAGTGTCCGCCAGGAAGCGGTCGGTGGAGAGGATCACGGTCATCCGTCCGCCCTGGGGCGGACCGAGGCGCTCCACCTCCATGTCCACCGAGCCCGACCAGTCCCGGGAAAAGCGGACGGTGATGTCCTTCCCCTCGGTCAGGTTGGCGGCCTCCTCCTCCGAGAGGGCGCAGACAAAATACCAGGTGGAGCTGGTGATAAGCTTTCCCACCGCAGTGGTGTCCTGCTGGGGCATCTGGGCGCTCAGCTTGTCCAGATCTGCAGGAGTCAGGTTTTCCAGTCCGTCCGGGGTCAGGAGGGTCTCAAAGCCGTCCACCATGCCGGAGAAGGTCCCCGACTGGCTGACCGTGACGCGGGTGGTGTCCTGACTGGACTGGGACTGAAGGGCGCTGATCTGGGCATTGAGCTCCTGGATGCGGTTTTGCATCTCGGCTACGGTGGTGCCCCCCTCTTCCTCCGTGCCGAAGGCGTCGGCCCGCTGGTAGATCAGGCTCTTGAGCTCCAGCGTCTGGTCCTCCAGGCGGGTAAAGTCCTCGGAGGCCACCGAGGAGCGCAGGGTGGTGATGGCATCGATGATCTCCCCGCTCAGCCGGGCGTTGTCCCCGGCGTCGGCGCTCTGGGTCAGGGCATACTGGAGCTGATCCCGCTCATTTTCCAGGGCCAGCAGGGTATTGCGCCGCTCGGCAGCCTCGGCGCTGCCGTAGAGCACCGCCACAGTCTGCCCCCGTGCCACCTTTTCTCCCTCGTTGAAGAGCTGGTCCACCACGGCTCCGTTCCCCTGGATGACCTGCTCCTCCCGCACCAGGAAGCCGGTAGCCTCCATGGCGTCGTCCACCGTGCAGGCATAGGCCGTGGCAGTGGTAAAGGGGTCGTTCATGCTGTCCCAGACATATACGCCCAGGTAGATAAGCAGGGCCGCAAAGAGCACCAGCATCAGGATTCGGTTGAGGAGGGGTCCCTGTTTCATGTCGTTCCTTTCTTCCCGCGCCGGAAGCCCGCCCGCTCAGGATCTTATCCCTCCGGCTCCTCCGCGGAGAGGGGCGTGGGGCGCAGATCCACCGGACGTTCCGGGATAATGGTGGAAATGGCGTGTTTATAGATGATCTGCTGCTTGCCCTCGCTGTGGACCACCACCACAAAGGCGTCAAACCCGGCGATCTGTCCCCGGATCTGATAGCCGTTCATGAGGAATACCGTCACATTGGCGCAGGTGCTCCGGGCCCGGAGCAGAAACAGTTCCTGAAGATTGTTGGTCTTTTGCATTACAGTGCACTCCTTTTCTATCTAGGGCCTGTCCTAAGACGGCCGTCGGAATGCCACTATAATACCCAATTATTGGAAGTCTCGCCTGCGAAATCGGTCGACCGGGGGAGATTTTTTGTTCCCGGTCCCTCAGGCCCGCTTAAACTGTTTTTCCAGCTGGCCCCGGGTGAGCTCAATGGCCACCGGGCGCCCGTGGGGGCAGTATTTCACCGCTCCGCTCAGGACAGCTTTGGCCACCCGCTCCAGCTCGTGGGGATCGTTCTTCTGCCCGCCCTTGATGGCGGCCTTGCAGGCCATGGTGTGCATCACGCCGTCCCGAGCGGCGGCCGGGTCGGCCCGCCCGGTGGAAAGCAGCCTGCCCGCCAGCTCGGAGAGGGTGGATTCAATGTCTCCGGCGTCCACATAGTCGGGACACTGGCGCACGATGAGCCCGCCGCCGCCGAAATCCTCCACCTCAAAGCCGAAGTCGGCCAGGAGCTGCTGGTTCTGGAGCAGCACCGCGCCCTCCTCGGCAGGGGGCGTAAAGACCACCGGCGTCAGCAGCATCTGGCACATGGGCGTATAGCCCGCCGCCTTGAGCCGGTCAAAGTGCATCCGCTCATGGGCGGCGTGTTTGTCGATGAGCAGCACCCGCTCCCCCTGTTCCACGATGATATAGGTGTGGAAGATCTCCCCGGCCAGCCGCCAGGGCTCCGGCTCGGGCTCCTCCGCCACAGGGGGGAGGACCTCCGGCGCGGCGGGCGCAGTTTCGGCTTTGGCCTCCGGCTCCGGATGGGTCGGAGCCGGGGAAACCGGCCGCTCATTCATAGGGGCGGATTCCTCCTGCTCCGGGACCACAGGCGCCGGGCGGGGGCTGGGGGCCGCAGGGACGGTGCGCGCCTCCGGTTCTGTCCGGACCACGGGGGCGGATGCCGGTTTCGCCGGGGTGCTGACCGGGGCCGGGGCGGCCGGGGTGCGGGGCGCCGTGTAATCGTGCAGGGGCAGACGCTCCCCCGGCAGGGGGGCGGTGCGGATCCGCTCCAGGGCCGAGAGACCCGGCCGGACCGGGTGCCGGCGCTCCGGAGCGCCCTCCGCCACGCCCTGGCTCGTCAGGGCGCGATACTGCTGGGCCGTCATGGTCTGGAACTTGGTCTGGTTGGGGGTGACGCTGTCGTGGGCCCGGGGCCGCTCCAGCACGGCGGTGGGGCGGGTCTGATCCTGCTCCAAGGCGGCCCGCACGGCGTAGTACACCGCGTCAAAGACCTTGCGCTCGCTGCCGAACTTGACCTCCTGCTTGGTGGGATGGACATTCACGTCCACCGCGTTCAGCTTGGTGGTCAGGTGGAGGACACACCCCGGGAACTTGCCCACCATCTTCTGGTTGGCATAGGCCTCCTCCAGGGCGGCCATCATGGTGCGGGACTTCACATAGCGTCCGTTGACAAAGAAGTGCTGGTATCCCCGGGTGCCCCGGCAGCAGGTGGGGAGGGAGGTGAAGCCGTTCACCGTCATCTCCTCCCCAGAGCCGGTGACGCTCCGCAGGCCCAGGGCCATCTCCCGTCCCAGGACGGCATAGACCGCGCTCTTGAGCTGCCCGTCGCCGGGGGTGAGGAGCTCCTGCCGGCCGTCCCGCAGGAAGCGGATGCTCACCTCCGGGTGGGAGAGGGCCTGCCGCTGCACGGCGGCAAAGACGGCCGCCCCCTCCGCCGAGTCCTTCTTCATAAATTTCAGACGGGCGGGGGTGTTGTAGAAAAGGTCGCGCACCACCATCGTGGTGCCCTGGGGACAGCCGGCCTCCTCCCGAGAGACCACCACGCCCCCTTCCAGTTCTACGGAAACCCCTACGCTCTCATCCGCCGTCCGGGTGAGCAGGTCCACCCGGGAGACCGCCGCGATGGCAGCCAGCGCCTCCCCCCGGAAACCCAGGGTGCCGATGGCCTCCAGGTCGTATTCACTCCGGATCTTGCTAGTGGCATGGCGCAGGAAAGCGGTCTCGGCCTCCTCCGCGGCGATGCCGCAGCCGTTGTCCGTCACCCGGATGAGGGTCATGCCGCCGTGCTGAATCTCCACCGTGACGGCAGTGGCACCGGCGTCAATGGCGTTTTCCACCAGTTCCTTGACCACCGAGGCCGGCCGCTCCACCACCTCGCCGGCGGCGATGAGGTCGGCCACATGGGGGTCCAGAGGTTGGATATGAGGCATAGGGATTCACCAGACTTTCTGAATGAGAGATAAGGCGGACAGGTGCTCAGCCCGCCACGATGCGCAGCAGGGTCAGTCCGTTGATGGCCATGTGCAGCAGCACCGCGCTCCACAGGGAGCCGCCCCGCTCATAGCACCAGGCCAGAAGGACTCCCGCCGGCAGGTACTGCACCGCCAGGAGCAGATAGCGCATGTCCATCCTTCCGTAAGAGAACACAAACTGCCACACGCAGTACAGGGCGAAGAGTCCCATCGAGAGCAGGTAGGCCGCTCCCCGGCTGTACCGCCGGACGCCCCCGAAGAGCAGTCCCCGGAAGAGCAGCTCCTCCACGATGGGCATGAGGACCACCACGATCATTCCGGTGGCGCCGGGGGAGAGGAGATACTCCAGGGCATAGCCGCTCTCGTTTGGGTTGCGCACGGGCAGGGGGATCTGCCGGACCAGAACATCCAGCGCGATCCAGGCCACCAGAGCGGCGGCTATGGACTTCAGATTCTTGCCCGGACAGGAGAACAGACGGTCCAGGTTCCGCTTCCACAGGCCGGAAAAGAGTACAAAGCCCAGCAGCACGGAAATGAGATAGTAGACCACGTTGGACTCCGCCACCGGGAGCTCCTCCCAGGCATTGCGCTGCACCCAGGCCATGAGGAAGGGGAAGAGGGCCACATAGAGGACCGACAGCGCCCCGCCCCGGAGCCATTCCCCCGGGCTGAGCTTCTCCTGCCAGATGGGGATTGGATTCATCTGTCATCCCTCCTTTTGCCGGGACCGCCCTCCGGCGGTCAGAGTTTCTGCTTGAGTTCGTAGATCAGATTCATGGCCTCGATGGGGGTGAGGGTGTTCACATCCACCCGGCGCAGCCGCTCGGCCACCTCCCCGGCCCCCAGGTCCAGGAGGCTCATCTGGCTCTCCCCGGACGGAGCCGGTGCGGCGGGGGCAGACACGCCGCCCTGTTCCAGCTCGCTGAGGATCTCCCGGGCCCGGCGGATGACCCGGTCGGGGACACCCGCCAGCTTGGCCACCTCGATGCCATAGCTCTGGTCAGCGCCGCCCCGCACGATCTTGCGCAGGAAGAGGATATCTTCCTTCTTCTTTTTGGCGGCGATGTTATAGTTCTTCACCCCGGGGATCTGCCCCTCCAGCACCGTAATCTCGTGGTAGTGGGTGGCAAAGAGGGTCTTGGCCCCCAGCCGCTTGCGGTCGGCGCAGTACTCCAGCACCGCCCGGGCGATGGACATGCCGTCATAGGTGCTGGTGCCCCGGCCGATCTCGTCCAGAATGAGAAGGCTCTTGCTGGTGGCGTTTTTCAGGAGCTCGGCCACCTCGCTCATCTCCACCATGAAGGTGGACTGGCCCGCGCTCAGATCGTCGCTGGCCCCGATGCGGGTAAAGACCCGGTCCACGATGCCGATGCGGGCGTACCGGGCGGGTACGAAGGAGCCCATCTGGGCCATGAGCACGATGAGGGCCACCTGGCGCATGTAGGTGGATTTGCCCGCCATGTTGGGGCCGGTCAGGATGGCCACCGTGTTCTCGCCGGCGTCCATCCGGGTATCGTTGGGGACGAAGAGTCCCCCCTTGAGCATCTGCTCCACCACCGGATGGCGTCCCTCGGTAATTTCAATCACGTCGGAGAGGTCCACATCCGGCCGGCAATAGCCACGGTCGGCGGCCACGGCCGCAAAGGAGGTGAGCACATCCACCTGGGCCACGGCGGCGGCCGAGCGCTGAATGTCTCCCACCCGCCGGGCGGTCTCCTCCCGGATGGCACAGAAGAGCTCGTACTCCAGGGCGGTGATCCGGTCCTGGGCCGTGAGGATGGAGTGCTCCAGATCCTTGAGTTCCTGCGTGATGTACCGCTCGCAGTTGACCAGGGTCTGCTTGCGGATATAGGTCTCGGGCACCTGATCGTAGTAGGACTTGGAGACCTCGATATAGTAGCCGAACACCTTGTTGTAGCCCACCTTCAGGCTCTTGATGCCGGTGCGCTCCTTCTCCCGGGCCTCCACGGCGGCCACCATGTCCTTGCCGTGGACCAGGATGTCCCGCAGGCGGTCCACCTCCGGGTCATAGCCGTCCCGGATGAAGCCGCCCTCCCGGACCGAGAAGGGGGGATCGTCCTGGATGCCCCGGCCGATGAGCTCCCGCAGATCGGAGAGATCGTCCAGCTCCTCCCGCAGGGACTGGAGCAGGGGAGAGGACAGCCCCTCCAGCAGCTCCCGCAGATGGGGGAGCCTGCCCAGGCCGCCCGAGAGGGCCACCAGATCCCGTCCGCCGGCGGTGCCGTAGACGATGCGCCCGATGAGCCGCTCCAGATCGGTGATCTCCCGCAGGCAGAGGATGATCTCCTCCCGGGCAATGGGGTCGTTCACCAGGACCTCCACCGCGCCCAGGCGACGGTGGATGGCGGCGGGAGAGAGGAGGGGCCGCTCCATCCACGTGCGGATGAGGCGGCGGCCCATGGCGGTGCGGGTCTTGTCCAGCACCCAGAGGAGGGAGCCCTTCTTCTCCTTGGCCCGCAGGGTCTCGGTGAGCTCCAGGTTCCGCCGGGCGGTAAGATCCAGCTCCATGAACTGCCCGGAGGTGAAGTAGGTGAGGGTGGAGAGGTGGGAGAGGTCGGTCTTCTGGGTCTCATAGAGGTAGGAGAGCAATCCTCCCACCGCCTGGACCGCGTGGCTGTCCCCCTCAGGCAGGGCGCTCACCCCGCTCTGGAACTGCTTTTTCACGGCGGCCCCCGCCGTTTCGGGGCGGTAGCGCTCCTCCCCACCGTTCTCACAGCGGCACTCCAGCTTGTCCCGCAGGAAGGCCCCCAGGGCCTCGTTCCGGCTGGCCCCCTCGGAGAGGAGGGCCTCCCGGGGGGAGAAGCGGCCCAGCTCGTTCTGAAGGTGCTCCAGGGCGTCCCCGCCGTGGAAGGAGGTCACTGAAATCTCTCCGGTGGAGATGTCACAGAAGCACAGCCCGGCCCCCCGCTCGTCCAAATAGATGGAACAGATGAAGTTGTTGCGCCCCTCGTCCAGCATGGAGGAGGCGATGACCGTGCCCGGGGTGATGATGCGGATGATGTCCCGGTCCACCAGCCCCTTGGCGGTGGCCGGGTCCTCCATCTGCTCACAGATGGCCACCTTGTACCCCTTGGCGATGAGCCGGGCGATGTAGGCGTCCGCGCTGTGGTAGGGCACGCCGCACATGGGGGTGCGCTCTCCCTCCGGCTTGCTCCGGTCCCGGCTGGTGAGGGTCAGCTCCAGCTCCTTCGACACCAGCTTGGCGTCCTCATTGAACATCTCATAGAAGTCCCCCAGACGGAAAAAGAGGATACAGTCCGGGTGGTCCTCCTTCATGGCGATGTACTGGCGCATCATGGGGGTGGTGTCTGCTGGCATGGTCAAGGCTCCTTTTCTTCTGTGGTGTATCCCGGGTCGGGGATGCAAGGGGGGAGTCCAGAGGGGGTATCCCTCTCTGGGCTTTCTTTCCCACCGCTTTCTTTGCAAAGAAAGCGGTGCGCCCGCCGCGCAGGCGCGTTCTCAAAATCTTACGGCTCGTCCCGCAGGCCCAGCAAATAATCAGCGCTGACCCCAAAATACCGGGCCATACGGACAATAGTAGAGGCAGTCGGTTCCCGCTCGCCATACTCATACCGGCAATAGGCGCTGATAGACAGACCAAGTGCCTGTGCCGCTTCTGTCTGTTTTAAGCAGTGTTGTTTTCGCAGGGTCAAAAGCCGTTGCGCTAACATCTTCATGAAATCACACCAATATTCCTGACGGTTTCACTCATTACGGCTCGTCCCGCAGGCCCAGCAGATAATCGGCGCTGACCTCAAAATACTGGGCCATACGGATGATCGTAGAAGCCGTAGGTTCCCGCTCGCCATATTCGTAGCGCTTATAGGCACTGTACGACAATTCCAGAATGTCTGCAAGTTCGTCTTGCTTTTTCTGGTGGAGCAGCCGCAGCTCCTTCAAACGTTCTGACAATACACTCATGCCGTGTTTCCTCTTGACAGCTCCATTTGGAGCTGATATGATTAAAACATCTCCAAACGGAGCTGTTATCTTAGGATGGGGGAATCCAACGATGCCCGACTTACTGGAATATCTCAGTCCCTATATTCAGGAGCAGGCGCAGCGGTTCCTCACGGACCCGGAGTACGAGCAGAACCGCGCCTACCGGGACTTTCACCTGGACTGGCTGCGCGCCCACCTGGGGCCGGAGGCCCTTGGCCATCTGGAGGACTTCTGCGGCCTCCAGGCCCTGGCCGGGGAGGCCAAACAGCATGCGCTCCTCCGCGCCGCCCTGGCCGCAGGAGTTCGTCTGGGGAGCTTAGGCCAGCTCGCCGAATAGGGACCACTTGTTGGCCCCGGTGATGGCCACGTCCACAAAGCTTCCGATGAGGGACTCCTCCCCGGTGAGGCGGACCAGCCGGTTGCCCGGGGTGCGGGCGGTGAGGCCCTTCTCGTCCTTCCCGTCCACCAGACAGCGGACGGTCTTGCCGATATAGGCCGCGTGCTTCTCCTCAGAGATCTGATCCTGCCGGTCCACCAGGCGCTGGAAGTTCCGGAGCTTCTCCTCCCGGGACATGGGGTCGGGCATGCTGGCCGCAGGGGTACCCACCCGGGGGGAGTAGATAAAGGTGAAGAGGGCGTCAAAGCGGACCTCCTCAATGAGGCTCAGGGTCTCCTCGAACTCCTCGGTGGTCTCCCCGGGGAAGCCCACAATCACGTCAGAGGTGATGACCACATCGGGGATCTGCTCCCGCAGGCGGCGGACCTTATCCAGGTATCCCGCCCGGTCGTACACTCGGTTCATGGCCTTGAGGATGCGGTCGCTTCCGGCCTGGAAGGGGAGGTGGAAGCAGGGGGCGATTTTCTCGGAGGAGGCCATGGTCTCAAAGAGCTTCTGAGAGGCGTCCTTGGGATGGCTGGTCATAAAGCGCAGCAGGAAGTCGCCGGGGATCCCGGCGGCTTCTTTCAGCAAATCGGCAAAGTCCATGGGCTCGTCCAGGTCTTTGCCGTAGGAGTTGACGTTCTGGCCCAGCAGAGTGATGTCCTTGTAGCCCTCGGCCACCAGGCCCCGGATCTCCTCCAGAATGACCTGGGGACGGCGGCTGCGCTCCCGGCCCCGGACATAGGGGACGATGCAGTAGGTGCAGAAGTTGTTGCACCCGTACATGATGGAGACCCAGGCTTTCACGCCGCCCTGACGCACCACCGGGATGCCCTCGGCGATGGAACCGGCCTCGTCGGTGTGCTCAAAGACCCGCTTGCCGGTGGCCCGGAAGCGCCACAGCAGCTCCGGGAAGCGCCACAGGGCGTGGGGTCCAAAGAGGAGGTCCACCTGGCGGTAGGACTCCCGCACCTTTTTGGCCACATGCTCCTCCTGGGCCATGCAGCCGCACAGGCAGATGATCTGGTTGGGGTTGGCCCGCTTGGTGTGGGTGAGGGCCCCCACGTTGCCCAGCACGCGCTGCTCGGCGTGCTCCCGGATGGCGCAGGTGTTCACCAGCACCAGGTCGGCCTTGTGCTCGTCATCGGTAAAGCCGTAGCCCATCTCGCTCAGGTAGCCCCGCAGACGCTCGGAGTCGGCCTCGTTCTGCTGGCAGCCATAGGTGTCCACCATGGCCAGAGGGGTGTGGTCCATCTGGGCATTCATGGCGTGGATCTTCATGCAGTAGTCCATCTGCACCGCGATCTGCTCGGCGGTGATCTGTGTCGTCTCTCGCTTCAAGTCGGTTCCTCCGCTTTCTGTTTGTCCAAAGGGTATTATCAAGAAATTGTACCACTTTTCCGGGCAAAACACAAGGTTTCCCTCCCGCTTCCGCCCTGCTTTTCATTGACGATAGATGGGGGAGGCGTTATAATGAAAGTTAACCTGTCCCCTGCGGGGGAACATGACCGAGACAAGCGAGGCGAGGGCTGTGAAAACACTGGTTTTGGAGAAAAAAGCCCTGAAACACAATATTGCCGTGGTGAAAGAGCGGGCGGGCAGCGCCGCCATCTACGGGGTCCTCACGGGGGACGGCGGCGGCGCGGGTACCGCGGAGCTGGCCCGCTTTCTCCGGGAGGAGGGCGTCCGCCGCTTTGCCGTGTCCGAGCCAGAGGAGGCCGAGGCCGTGCGCAAGGCCGGTCTGGTGGATGAGGAGATCCTCATGCTCCGCGCCACCACCGACCGGGAGGAGCTGGACCGCCTGCTGGACCTGAATGTGGTGTGCACCGTGGGCTCGATGGACACCGGCCTCGCCCTCAACAGCGCGGCGGAGGCCCGCTCCACCGTGGCCGAGGCCCACATCCAGGTGGATACCGGCCTGGGCTTCGGCGGCTTCCTGGCCGGGGAGCCGGAGAAGATCGTAAACATCTACCGGAATCTGCCCAACGTGGCCCTCTCGGGCATTTATACCCAGGTCCACTCCATCCACGCCGACGGGCACAACGCCGCCGAGCAGCTCAAGCAGTTCCACCGGGTGGTGGAGGCGGTACACCAGGCCGGCTTTGAGACCGGGATCGTCCACGCCGCCGGCTCCTACGCCCTGATGCATTACGATTTTGCCCGGATGGACGCGGTGCGGGCCGGGTCGGTCCTGCTGGGCCGCTGCCGCCGCCGGCGGGGAGACGGCCTGCTCCGGGTGGGCTACGGCGAGGCCGGCATTGAGGAGACTCGCTGGGTCCCCAAGGACTACACCGTGGGCAACGAGTCCACCGTCCGTCTCCACCGCCCCACCCGGATCGCCGTGATCCCGGTGGGCCATCAGAACGGCTTCGGGGTCTCCCGGGGGCGGGATGCAGGACTCCTGGCCACCCTGCGCCGCTGGTGGCGGGCCCGCCACATCACCGTGCGGGTCAACGGGCAGAAGGCCCGAGTCCTGGGCCGCATCGGCGCCATCGAGACCCTGGTGGACGTGACCGACCTCAAGTGCTCGGCCGGCGATCTGGTCTACTTTGACATTGACCCCATGTATGCCCGGGGCATGAAGCGAGAATACCGGTAGCTTTATACGATACAGATAAAGGATGATAGTATGCGCGCAGTTGTGACACGAGTGAAAAACGCCTCCGTCGAGATCGACGGCCGGGTCAACGGCTCCATCGATCAGGGTTTCCTGGTCCTGCTGGGTGTGGGCCCCAACGACACGGAGGCCCAGGCCGCTAAGATGGCCGATAAGGTCTGCGGCCTGCGGGTCTTTGAGGACGAGAACGGCAAGATGAACCGCAATCTGGAGGCGGTGGGGGGAAGCCTTCTGGTGGTCTCCCAGTTTACCCTCTACGCTGACACCAAGAGCCGCCGGCCCGGCTTCACTGGGGCCGCCAAGCCCGACATCGCCGTCCCTCTCTACGAGAAGTTCATGGCCGAGTGCGAAGGCAGAGGGTTTCACGTGGAACATGGCGAATTCGGCGCGGATATGCAAGTGTTCTCTCAGAACGACGGCCCCGTCACTATTCTCTTTGACACCGACCACATGTAATACGATCTCTGACTGAGGTGATTTCCATGGTAATCAAGACCATTTTGCTCCCCGCCGTGTCCACCAACTGCTATCTGGTGGCCGATGAGGCCAGCAAGCGCTGCGCCATCGTCGATCCCGGCGATCCCGATCCCCGCATCCTGTCCACCGTCCGTGCAGAGGGGTGGCAGGTACAGTGCATCCTCCTGACCCACGCCCACTATGACCACACCATGGGTGTGCCCGCCCTGCGGCAGGAGCTGCCCGGCGTGCCCGTCTACGTCCACCCCGGCGACGCGGAGATGCCCAAGCCCTTTTTCCGCATCGAGGAGATGGGGGGGCTGACCTTCTACCAGGACGGAGACCACGTGCAGGTGGGCGGGGTGGACCTGGAGGTCCTCCACACCCCCGGCCACACCCAGGGCTCGGTGGTCCTGCGGGCGGGGGATACCCTGCTCACCGGCGACACCCTCTTCAAGGGCTCCATGGGCCGTACCGACCTGCCCGGGGGAAGCTATGACGCGATGCGCGCCTCCCTCCGCCGCCTAGGCGGACTGGAGGGGGACCTGACCGTCCTGCCCGGCCACATGGACCCCTCCACGCTGGACCATGAGCGCAAATACAACTACTATCTGAAGGAGGCGATGAAGGAAGACTGACTCTGTTTCCCGGGAAACAAAGTCCCTTCCGTCCCTCATATGCATCTGACCTTACAAGGACATGACTACCGATATGCCGCCGAGCAGATGATGCTCACCCTCTTTCCGGAGGAGCGGCCCGACTATACCCCCGCCCCCGAGGGGGCAAACGCAGTTCTCCTCACCCTTACCCCTCAGGGGGACACCCTGCACGCCCGGGCCGTCCTGCGCTGGCAGGGGAAGGAGACCGTGGGGGAGGACTCCGCCCCGGTCCCCGGTGGGGAAGATCCCCTGGTCCGGGACCGGGTGTGCCAGCGTATCCTGAAGCTGGCCTTCTACCGGGCCGGGGTGACCGTCCTGGGCCACGAGCCCCCCTGGGGGGCCCTCACCGGCGTGCGCCCGGTCAAGATCCCCACCCGCGCCATGGAGCGGGGAGCCACACCCCAGGAGGCCGAGCGTGAGCTGCGGGAGACCTACCGGGTCTCCCCGGGCCGGGCCGCCCTGGCCCTGGACTGCGCCCAGGCCAGCCTGCGGGCCAAGCAGAGCTTGCGGGAGGACGAGGTCTCCCTCTACATCGGCATTCCCTTCTGTCCCACCCGGTGCGCCTACTGCTCCTTTGTCTCGGCCGACGTGGGCCGGACCCTCAAGCTCCTCTCGCCCTTTCTGGAGGTCCTCCTCCAGGAGGTGGACGCCACGGCGGAGGAACTGCGCCGGGCCGGGTACGCCGTGCGCTCCCTCTACGTGGGGGGCGGCACCCCCACCACCCTGAGCGCCCCTCAGCTGGATCTGCTGCTGGGCCGGGTGGAGGAGCGCTTTGACCTCTCCCGCTGTACGGAATACACGGTGGAGGCGGGGCGGCCCGACACCATCACCGCGGAAAAGCTCGCCGTCCTGCGCCGCCGGGGGGTACAGCGGGTGTCGGTCAATCCCCAGACCATGCAGGACGCCGTCCTCGCCGCTATGGGGCGGGCCCACACCGCCGCCGACATCCTGCGCTCCTTTGAGCTGGTGCGCGCCTCGGGCATCCCCTGCGTGAACATGGATCTTATCGCCGGGCTGCCCCAGGACACGCCGGAGGGCTTCCGCGCCTCCCTGGACCAGGTCCTGGCGCTGGATCCGGAGAATGTGACCGTCCACACTCTGGCCCTCAAGAAGGGCTCCCGCCTGATGGGGGACGGCACGGAGGAGAGCCCCGTTCTCCCCACGGCGGAGGATGTGGACGCCATGCTCTCCTACGCGTGGAAGACCCTGCGCGCCCATGGGCAGGTGCCCTACTATCTCTACCGGCAGAAATACATGTCCGGCTCCTTTGAAAATGTGGGCTGGGCCAAGCCGGGCTGGGAAAGTCTCTACAATATCTGCATGATGGAGGAGCTCCACACCATACTATCTCTTGGAGGGGGCGGCGTGACCAAGCTGGTCCACCCCCGCACCGGGCGCATCGAGCGCATCGCCAATCCGAAATATCCCCACGAGTACGTGGACAGTCTGGAAAAGCTTCTGCGCGGCAAACATCAGGCCGCCGACTTCCTGCTCCAACTGCGTCAGGGGGAGTGATCCCCCCGGAAAGGAGGCTTTATGGCCTATTCCCTCACGGAGATTCGGACGCGCACCCGACACGATCCCGCCGCCTTTCTGGCCGAGTGTGACGAGGCCTACCAGGAACGCATCCGCCATGCGGCCGACGTCATCGTCCAGCGCATGGAGAAGAGCCCCATCGTGCTCCTCTCCGGCCCGTCGGGCTCCGGCAAGACCACCTCCGCCCTCAAGCTGGAGGAGGAGCTGGAGCGCCGGGGTGTGAACACCCACACGGTCTCGCTGGACAATTACTTTCATCCCCCCAGCCATCCCGCCGCGCCCCGCACCCCGGAGGGGGGCATCGACTTTGAATCCCCCCAGCTGCTGGACATGGCCCTGCTGGACGAGACCTTCACCCGCCTCTCCCGGGGGGAAGAGGTCACCATCCCCCGGTTTGAGTTCTCCCGCCAGATGCGCAACGACGCCAAGGGCTGGCCCCTCCACCTCCGGGACAACGAGGTGGCCATCTTTGAGGGCATCCACGCGTTGAACGACGACATCGCCGGGCGCCACCCGGAGGCCACCGCCCTCTATGTCTCAGCCCGCTCCAACGTGCTGGAGGACGGGGCGGTCCGCTTCAAGGGCACCTGGATGCGCATTACCCGCCGGGCCGTGCGGGACTGCAACTTCCGGGGCACCGACCTCACCGACACCCTGTCCATGTGGCACAACGTCCGCCGGGGAGAGAAGCGGTATATTTCCCCCTACAAGGGCCGGGCCCACATCGTGGTGGACTCCTCACTGCCCTATGAGGCGGCGGTCTTCGCCAATTACGCCGCCCCGCTGGCCCAGGCTCTGGAGAGTCTGCCCCCCAGCAATCCCCGCTGGAAGGAGCTCCACGACCTGCTGGATGCTTTCCGGTGGTTTGAGCCCATCGACCCTGCGCTGGTCCCGCCCAGCTCCCTCATCCGGGAGTTTATCGGCGGCGGGACCTACCGATACAAGTGATCCCCATTTACCTGGAGAAATACAAGAAAGAAGGAACATGACCCATGTCTGAATGCACCCACAACTGCTCCTCCTGCGGCGAGAGCTGCTCGGAGCGCACCAGCCCCCAGAGCTTTCAGGTCCCGTCCCATGAGCTCTCCCACGTCAAGAAGGTCATTGCCGTGGTCAGCGGAAAGGGCGGCGTCGGCAAGAGCCTGGTGACCTCCTCTCTGGCCTGCGCCATGGCCGGCCTGGGCAAGAAGGTCGGCATCCTGGACGCCGACATCACCGGCCCCTCCATCCCCAAGGCCTTCGGCATCCACACCCGGGCCGCGGGCAGCGAGCTGGGCATCTACCCCGAGACCTCCAAGGGCGGGGTGGAGGTGATGAGCCTCAACCTCCTCACCGAGAATGAGACCGACCCCGTCATCTGGCGCGGCCCGGTCATTGCCGGCACTGTCAAGCAGTTCTGGACCGACGTCATCTGGGGCGAGCTGGACTATCTCTTCGTGGATATGCCTCCCGGAACCGGTGACGTGCCCCTGACTGTGTTCCAGTCCCTGCCCGTGGACGGGATCATCATGGTCACCTCTCCCCAGGATCTGGTGAGCATGATCGTCACCAAGGCCGTCAAGATGGCCGAGATGATGCACATTCCCGTGCTGGGCCTGGTGGAGAACTACAGCTACTTCCAGTGCCCCGACTGCGGCAAGCAGCACGCCATCTTCGGCGAGAGCCACATCGACGCCGTGGCCACTGAGCACGGCCTGAAGGTGCTGGCCCGTCTGCCCATCGATCCCAAGCTGGCCGCCGCCTGCGACCAGGGCGAGATTGAGTCCTTCCAGCCCAACTACCTCTCCGAGGTGGCCGGGATGCTCACCCAGATGTAAAAGCCCCTCTTTTTCAAGAAAAGCCGCGGCCCGCGATCGTATGATCGCGGGCCGCAGTTCTATTTTTATCGTGTTTGTTTTAAATCCCGGCCAGCACACCGGCCAGGGTGGTGGCGTAATCGGGCAGGGTGTCCAGAGGGGCCCGCTCATCCACCGAGTGGGCGTCCAGGATGTCGGGACCCGCGCTCACCATCACCATGCCGGGGGCCTTTTCTCCCAGGACGGAGGGCTCCAGCCCCACATGGACGGCGGTTACTTCCATTTCCCGCCCCACGGCCTCCTGATAGCTCTGACAGAGCACCTGGATCAGGCGGCTCTGAGGATCGCCCGGCCAGCCGGGGTAGTAGGAGACCTCCCGCAGGGCAAAGCCCGCCTGGGCCGCCGCCGCGTCGTGCATGGGGAAGAGAATTGCTTCCTCCTCCCGCCGGGCGCAGCGGATGAAGGCCAGCACTGCCGCTTCCTCCCCCCGGAGCTGGACGGCCGCCACATTGGCCGATGCCCCCACCACATTCGGAAAGGCCGGGTGCATGGCGTATACCCCGTGGAAGAGCCCCGCGGCCAGGCCGCACACCGCCCGGATGGTCTCGTCGCTCCACACCTGCTCCGGACAGGGCACAGGCTCTACTTCCACCCGGGCATGGGGGTCGCTTTCGCCGTAACGCCGGGTAATCTCCGCCCTCAGGGCGGCCACCCGCTCCTGTAAAAGCCCCTCCTGTCCGGCCGGAAGGACCAGCACCGCCTGGGCCGAGGCGGGAATGGCGTTGTGGGCCGAGCCGCCGGAGAACTCGGCTACCTCCCAGTCCGCCGCCCGATCCTGGAGGAAGGACGCCAGGGTCTGCACCGCGTTGAGCCGTCCCCGGTGGATGTCGTCCCCCGAGTGGCCTCCCGTGCCGCCGGTCAGAGCAATGTGCCAGCCCTCCGTCCCGGCGGCAGCTCGCCGCTCCAGGGTACGGACATAGGTCTCCCGCCGGCCCCCGGCCGAACCGGCAATGGCCCGGCCGAAGTGGAACCCATCCGTGTTCAATAGGCCGTAGGCCCCCGCCAGCCAACTGGGGTCCACCTGGGCCGCCCCCTTGAGGCCCACCTCCTCACTGACCGTGAACAGGAGGCGCAGGGGGCCGTGCTCCACGCCCTGCGCCAGCAGGTAGAGGACCACGGCGTTCCCCAAATTATTGTCCGCCCCCAGGGTGGAATTGCCGTCGGTGCGCACAAAGCCGTCCCGCACCACCACCCGGGGCGGGTCTCTGCGGGGATCAAACCCGCTGCCCGGGCGGACGGTGCACACCATGTCCATGTGTCCCTGGAGGATGAGAAGGGGAGACTCCTCCCGGCCGGGCGTGGCGGGCACGTCAGCCATCACGTTCCCCGCCCGGTCCCGGACGGGTGAGAGGCCCAGTCCCTCCAGCCGCTCCACCAGATAACGGCTCTCCGCCTCCTCCTGCCCGGACCCGTGGGGCCGGGCGGAGAGGCCCTGAAATTCCTCCAAAATACCCGCAATGACGGCCTCCCGGCCGCCCAAGTACTCCAATCTTGTCATATGTAGCCGTCCTTTCTATGGTCCCCCTGCCTCAGAGCAGGACCTCCCAGGCGCCCAGCAGTACCAGCAGGCCGCCCGAGAGGGGTAGGGCATACCGCCCCAGCAGCCGCTCCGCCGCACCGCAGCCCAGCCGGTGTCCCAGGGGAAGGGCCACCAGTGTCACCAGAAAATTGCTTCCCGCCGCCGCCAGGGTGGGGATCCCGGCCGCGCCGGCTGCCACGCCCGCACCCGCGTTGTTTACTGCCAGCGCGGCCGCCAGCGAGACCCAACCCGCCAGCCCGGGCGACGACGGCTCTTCTTCCGCCGTCTCGGTGCGCCCCCGCAGGTAATCCAGTAAAAACCAGCATCCAATGCCCACCAGGGCCAGCCCGCCCAGCACTTCCGCCGTCTCCGGGGGGAGCACTGCGGTGGCCGCGTTCCCCAGCAGCAGCGAGAGGGCTGTGATGAGGGTGGTCACCCCCGCCAGCACCAGCGAGGGCCCCGGCGAGATGGAGAGCCCGCGCCCCCCATAGGCTGCCGCCAGCAGCACCGTGTCCAAATTACAGGCCAGCGCAAAACAAATCGCGCCGGTCAACGCCGTCCATAGCTTCATATCGAGCCTCCTTTTCCCCCATCCTATGGAAGGTTGGGGAAAAGGGTGCTCTGTTGTTCTCTTAATGCGGCTCTACCCGAAATTCCACCTGGGTCAGATATGGCCCATTACGGTGTATCTTCCCGGTCCTCCTGGGAGCGGAGCAGCCGCAGGGAAAAGTTTCCCTTATAACTGTTCCCCTCGATCCGGACGATCAGGTCCTTTTTTCCACACACATCCACACAAAAAGAGGCATCCTCCAGTTCCGACCAGCAGTAGAGCACGGTCCCGTCCCGTTCCCGCAATTCCAGGTCCAAATTTCCGGCCTGCGTCTTTACCTGGACCACCAGCACATCATAGCCCCCCGCGGCCGGCCGGAAGCGGCGCCACAACAGCCCAGAAAAATAAGAATACCGCCCTGTCCATCGGTCCCGCCAGCCCCAGCAGCCGCCTACGCACAGAGAGGCGCCGCCGCTCAGGACCCCGACCCGCCAGAGCACCAGCAGCACTGCGGCAACCACCCCAACGCTCAGTACCCATTCCATTTCTTTTCCTCCCCCTTGGCTTTACACCTTCTGTAAGGTCTATCATCGAATCTGTTCCATAGGCTTTATGATACCCTGTACCGCACCAAACCGCAAGGAGCAAGCCTTTCCTTTTGGCCCCTTCCGCAGCACATAGGCCCTGTCCTAGCAGAAAGAGAATACCGGAGCCGCACGGATTTTCCGTGCGGCTCCGGCCGTTTTTCTATGGATTTTACCCCAGGGAAGCGGCCGGTTTACTCGGCCGCCACCGCCCGCTGGGCCTCATAGAGGGCGGCATACCGGCCACCCCGGGCCAGCAGCTCCTCATGGGTGCCCTCCTCGGCAATGCCGCAGCCGTCGATCACCAGAATACGGTTGGCGCTGCGGATGGTGGAGAGGCGGTGGGCGATGATGAGGGTGGTGCGCCCCTTGGCCAGCTCGTCAAAGGCCGACTGGATGCGGTGCTCCGTGACACTGTCCAGGGCGGACGTGGCCTCATCCAGAATCAGGATGGGGGGATTTTTCAGGAAGATACGGGCGATGGAGATACGCTGCTTCTGTCCGCCCGAGAGCATGACGCCCCGCTCACCCACATAGGTGTTGAGGCCGTCGGGCATCTCCAGAATGTCCTCATAGATCTCAGCCCGGCGGGCGGCCTCGATGACCTCCTCCTCGGTGGCGTCGGGCCGTCCGTAGCGGATGTTGTCGTAGATGGTCCCCGCAAAGAGGAACACATCCTGCTGTACGATGCCGATGTTCTCCCGCAGGGAGCGCTGCTGAAGCTCGCGCACGTCCCAGCCGTCCAGGAGGATGCGCCCCTCAGTCACGTCGTAGAAGCGGGGGATGAGCTGGCACAGGGTGGACTTTCCGCCGCCGGAGGGGCCCACCACCGCCACGGTCTCCCCGGGATGGACGTGGAGGGAGACTCCCTCCAGCACGGCGGGGGAGGTGCTCTCGTACCGGAAGGTGACGTCCTCCACCCGGATGTCGCCCGCCACCGGGGCGGAGGCACCCAGCTCCACCGCGTCGGGGGCGTCTTGGATCTCAGGCTCCAGCCGCATGAGGTCCACAAAGCGCTTGAATCCGGCGGTGCCCTGCATGAGCATCTCCATAAAGGCCGACAGCTTGCGGATGGGGCTGATAAAGGTGGTCACATAGAGGGAGAAGGTGGTCAGTGTGATGAAGTCCATCTCCCCCTGCATGATGAGGATGCCGCCGTAGGCGATGACCAGCACCGGCAGGATGCCCATGGCAAACTCCATTCCGGAGAAATAGATGGCCATCGTGCGGTAATAGCCCCGCTTGGCGTTGCGGTAGCGGTCGTTGGCCGCCTCAAACTTGGCCCGCTCGGTGTCCTCATTGGCAAAGGCCTTGGCGGTGCGCATACCCGAGATGCAGGACTCCACCTCGCCGTTGATGCCTGCCAGCTTCTGCTTGACCTGGGTGGAGGAGCGCATCATCCGCTTGCGCTGGAACACGGAGAACAGCAGGAAGACCGGCACCACCACAAAGACGGCCAGCGCCAGCTTCCACTGCATGTTCAGCATCACCACAAAGGCCCCCAGCAGGGTCACGGCCGAGATGAACATATCCTCGGGGCCGTGGTGGGCCAGCTCGGCGATCTCAAAGAGATCGCCGGTGACCCGGCTCATCAGGTGGCCGGTGCGGTTCTTGTCATAGAAGGAAAAGGAGAGGGTCTGCATATGGGCAAAGAGGTCCCGGCGGATGTCGGCCTCAATACGCACGCCCATCAGGTGGCCCCAATAGGTGACGATAAAGCTCAGCCCGGCCTTGAGCACATAGGCCAGGATGAGGATGGCCATGACGGCAAAAAAGGTGGCGAACAGCCGGTCGGGCAGCAGGGTCTGCATGGCCCAGCGGGATACCTGGGGGAAGGACAGATCCACCGCGGCAATGCCCAGGGCACAGATCATATCCAGCAGGAAGAGGGCCATATGGGGCCTGTAATAGGACGCGAACAGGCTCAGATACCCCCGTTCCCGGAATGCTTTGGGTGACATGATATTCCTCCTCATTCTCAATTGAATCGAAATCAGTATAGGACAAGGGGGGATATTTTGTCAATTTTGAGTGGACTTTTTATTTACAAATGCTGGTCCAAAACAGTATAATAAAATTTGCGTGAATTTTTAGGTATCTCATAGGAGGAGATCTGCTTGAGCAGCTTTTTTCAAAATCTGTTGATCGTCATTGGACAGGTGGGGACGCTTTTTCTGCTGATGAGCGTTGGCTATCTGCTGGCCAAACTGGGAAAGCTCACCCCCGAGGCGCTGCCCCAGCTCTCATTCCTTTTGCTGTATGTGGTGACGCCCTGTATCATCATTGACTCCCTCCAGGTGGAATATGACCCGGCGCTGCTGCACGACATGGTCTTTTCCTTTGGTCTGGTCATCCTCAGTTATCTGGTCCTGGCTCTGCTCTGCCAGTGCTTTTTCCGCCGGCAGGACTTGGACCGTCGGGACACTCTCCGTTTTGCCGTCATCTTCGGCAACACCGGCTTTATGGGCTTCCCCCTCATGTCCGCCATCTTGGGGGACGGAAGCCTGGTGTACTCCATGCCGGTCTTTGTGGCCTTCAACCTGCTGGTGTGGACCTACGGCGTCTACCTTATGGGCGGCCCCAGCCGCTTCTCGGTGAAAAAGGTCCTGCTCAGCCCGCCCATCCTGGGCATTCTCATTGCGCTGCCCCTCTTCTTTGCGGAGATCCGCCTGCCCTCCCCGGTAGGCAATACCATCGGCTATCTGGCCGATCTGAACACCCCTCTGGCCATGCTGGTTATCGGCGCTCAGATGGCGGCCGCCGACCTGCCCGCCACCTTCCGCAACACCCGGCTCTACCTGGGCGCCGTCATCAAGCTGGTGGTGGCTCCCGTCCTGACGGCCCTGATCCTGCTGCCCTTCCACCTTAACCCCATCAGCTTTGTCGCCGTGGTGATCCTGTCCGGTGTGCCCACGGCCGGCGTCACGGCCATGTTTGCCGAGCAGTTTGACCGGGACACCGAGAGCGCGGCTCAGATCGTCACCCTCTCCACGCTCCTCTCCATCATTACCCTTCCGGTAGTGGCCGTTGTAGCGGAGCGGATCGCCGGTCTCTAAGGCCCAGCCCCAGAACCACATCAAAAAAGCGGGTCTGCATCAGCAGACCCGCTTTTTTTACCCGCCGCCGGGGAGGGGGCGTCCCAGTGCCAGCCAGAGGGCCAGCCCTCCCTGAAGTATCAGGATGGCAGGGAGTCCGTAACGAAAGTACCAGTGCTTGGTCTTGTGCCGGAAGACCTGCATCCCCACGATCCCGCCCAGGGCGCCCCCCAGAAGGGCCAGAAGGAAAAAGGTCCGCTCCCGCACCCGCCACTCGCCCCGCCGGGCCCGCCGTTTATCCCAGCCCATCAGGGCAAATTCCACCAGATTGACTAACACCAGGGCGGCCAGTACTGCGCGCCACATAGGCATTCCTCCTTTGGCCGACAGTATACCCGCTTTTTTCTCCCCGGTCAATTCCGTATTGGGGGGAACTTTTTCCCCGCCCCGCCGTCTAATGGGGCAGAACACATTCTGACACACTCTCTAGGAGGCGTTTTATCATGGCTCACACCCTGTTCCGCCGTCTGGCCCCTCTGGGCCTGGCGCTCACCCTCGCCGTCCCCGCGCTGGCCGCCGGGATGGACACCTTTGTCCCGGACGGGACCTATCCGGGCTTTTCCGACGTATCCGCCGGGGCCTGGTATGCCGCCGACGTGGAGCAGGCCGTGAAGCTGGGCCTGATGAAGGGCAAGGGAGACGGCCGCTTTGATCCCCAGGGCCAGCTCTCCGCTGCCGAGGCCATCACCATGGCCGCCCAGGTCCATTCCGCCTACACCGGGCAGAACTTTACCCCCGGCGGCTCCCCTTGGTATGAGAACGCGGTGGACTACGCCGAGGAAAACGGCCTCATCCTGCGCAAGGAGTTCTCCGATTACAGCGCGCCCATCACCCGCTCGGATATGGCAGGTATCTTTGCCTACGCCTTGCCGGCGGAGGAGCTCCCCCGGATCAACCGGGTGGCCTCCATCCCCGATGTGACCTCCTCCACCGCCCACGCCGGGGCTATTTATCTCCTCTATAACGCCGGGGTACTGGCCGGAACGGGGGATGGCACCTTCTCCCCGGATGCCCCCATCGACCGCTCCAGCGCCGCCGCCATCCTCAACCGTCTGGCCCTGCCGGAGAGCCGGGTGACCTCCGCCCTGGACACCCCCGTCGACGGGACCACCGTGGAAAATACCGACGGCGCCTTCCGCCTCACCTTCGGCGCGGGGAACTGGGAAGAGGTCCAGCAGGACGGAGCTGCCGGTCTCACCTTCACCGACCAGAACGGCACGCTGAAGGCCCTCTCCTTTGCCAAATCCGGCCAGAATGCCGCCACGCTGACTGACTTCTCGGTCTCCCGGCTCACCGCGCTGCGGGACGCCCTGGGCGGTGTGGAGCTGCTGGAGCAGCCCGACGTCATCCTCTTCCGGGGTCTGCCCGCTGTATTCTATCGTTATCAGGAGGGAACGACTGTGTACACCGTGTTTTCCGTGGAAAACTCCAATTCCTATGTAGAGCTCACCCTGGCCGCCCCGGCCGGGTCGGAGGACGCCTATCCCGCCCTGCTCCACACCGCTTACACGCTGGATCTGGCGCTGTAAGAAAGCGTGATATTTCTGCTGAAATAGCCGGCCCCCGCGTCTCAAGACGCGGGGGCCGGTATCACTTTGAAACCGGGCTGTTTTTTCCTTTCAAATATGCTACAATGAACCTATTCCAAGAAAGCAGGTGATCCCCATGGTGTGAGGTGTGGACGTCTGTTTTTACCTACCTGCACTGTATTTGATCGGATTGGAGTACGTTTGTTATGAAAGGAATCACTCGCAAGCGGATCTGGATCTTTGCGGGGGTACTTGCACTGTGCATCCTGGCCCTGCTTTTCCTTCTCTTTCGTCCCCGCACGACAGCCAGTCTCCTGCCCTCTCACGGGAGCGGGCTGACCTACGGCGAAGTGATCCGGACGGCAAAGGGTCTCCGCAGCGAGTCCCTCATCTGTACGCCCGCCCAGCTGGAGGACTTGGAAAACTGGTTTGCCCACAGCACGCTGCGCTGGTCCACGCCCGACGGCGGACAGTTCCAGCCCTATGAGAGCGCCGGCTATACATTGACTCTGGCCACCAGGGAAAAGTCCTATACCATGATCCTCTCTGACCTGGGCACGTTAAGCTATGACGGGCAAATCTATAAAGTCACCGACGGCCTGGAGGAGTTTTTGACCCTGTTTTCCTTTGCGGAGCCGTCAGAAAACGCTTAAACAAGAAGCCGCCCTGCGCCACATGTGGCGCAGGGCGGCTTCTATCCATTTCAATCGTCGCTCAGATAGTAGGGCTTCATGAGGCTGGAGGAGAGCTCGGTGGAGTCCTTCACTCCATCGGTGCGCAGCTCCACCTCGCGGGGACGGCCGGGGCCCTTGCCGCGGCCATTGCGCTTCTTTTTCCCGCCGCCCAGCACGTCCAGGGCCTTGGCCGGCATGCTCTTCTTCTGGGCGGGGCGGGCCTGCTTCTCCTCCTTGGGGGAGTGGGACGGGCGCTTCTCCTGCCCGTTCTCCTCTCCCGCGGGGCGGGGAGACTTGCTCCGGCGGGCTGGGCGCTCCTTGCGGGGCTGCTCCTTGCTCTGGAACATCCGGGGCCGGGGGGCCAGCAGGCGGGCGGTGGCGTCCATAATGACATCTCCGGCCAGGGGATCGGTATGGTGGAACTCCTCCTCCCGGCGGTTCCCGCTCTCCCGGACAGGACGGGCGGGCGCGGTGGCGGTGAGCGCCTCCTCCAGAGTAGCGCTGGCACGGTAGCCGCGGGCACGCTTCTTCCGGGCCGGAGTCTGCTCCTCCGAAACCGTCGGGGCGGGACGCTCTCCCTTCTTTTTGGGGGCAGGAGCGGGCTCTGCCGCCTGGGCCTTCTGGGCGGCCTTGGCCTTGCGCTCTTCGGCGGCGGCCTTGTTGGCCGCGTCCCGGGCACGGCGGCGCTCCTTGGCGGCCGCCCGGGCCTCGGCATCCTCCGGATTCACCGGGCGCCCCTTCTTGTCCCGGGGCAGAGGCTCAAAGACCTCCATGGGCCAGGCGTGATCCTCCACCACCGGGATGGAGCGGCCCATGAGCTTTTCGATGCCCTTGAGCTCATCCTTCTCATTGATGTCGCAGAAGGAGACGGCGGTGCCGCCGTGACCGGCCCGGCCGGTACGGCCGATGCGGTGGACATAGGTCTCGGGCACATCGGGGAGGTTGTAGTTGAACACGTGGGAGAGCTCCTCGATGTCCAGGCCCCGAGCGGCGATGTCGGTGGCCACCAGCACCTTGACCCGGCCGCTCTTGAAGTCGGAGAGGGCCTGCTGCCGGGCGGTCTGGCTCTTGTTGCCGTGGATGGCGGCGGCGGTGATGCCGCTCTTCTGGAGATCTCCGGCCACTTTGTTGGCCCCATGCTTGGTGCGGGTAAAAACCAGGGCGTTCTTCACATTGCCCGCCATGAGCAGGGAGGAGAGAAGCTTGGTCTTATTGCCCCGGTCCACATAGTAGAGCTTCTGGTCGATGACCTCCACCGGGGAGGAGACCGGGTCCACCGCTACCCGGGCCGGGTCGTGAAGGAGGGAGTCCACCAGCTCGGTGATCTCGGCGGGCATGGTGGCCGAGAAGAAGAGGGTCTGCTTGCGCGGGGGAAGCCACTTGAGGATCTTCTTCACATCGTGGATAAAGCCCATATCCAGCATCCGGTCGGCCTCGTCCAGAACAAAGATCTCCAGGCCGGAGAAGTCCAGCAGCTTCTGCTGGTAGAGGTCGGCCAGACGGCCGGGGGTGGCCACCAGGATGTCCACACCCTTGCGCAGCCGCTCCACCTGGGGAGCCTGGCCAACGCCGCCGAAGATCACGGTGGAGCGCAGCTTCAGATGCTTGCCGTAGGCCTCAAAGCTCTCCTGGATCTGGAGCGCCAGCTCCCGGGTGGGGGTGAGAATCAGGGCACGGATGGGCCGGCCCTGGATGGACTCGGCGTTGAGCCGCTGGAGGATGGGGGTGGCAAAGGCGCAGGTCTTGCCGGTGCCGGTCTGGGCGCAGCCCAGTACGTCCCGCCCGGTGAGGGCCGGCGGGATGGCCTTTTCCTGGATGGGGGAGGGGCGCTCATACCCCAGTTCGGCCAGGGCCCCCAGGATGGGCTCAATGAGGCCGAGTTCACGGAATGTCATGTGTCTCGAAATCCTTTGCAATTTATTCTCTCCAGAGCGCTGTGCTGCCCCGGTACGCACCTGCGCCCGCCGGACAAGACCAGCGGGCGCAGATGTGGAAAGTCTATGACTCAGTATATCACATTTTAAGGGAATTACAAGGGAATTCCGCCTGAAACACTCTCCTGCGGCCTCTATTCCAATGAATCGCATAAATCCGAGATCTTGACCACCAGATACATCAGCACAATGGCAAAGATCCCCACCGCAGTGAAGAGAAGGACGCCTTCAAAAGACGCGTTCAGGAGATACCAGCCGTTGCGCAGGACCGTCAAGATCAATACGATCGACAACAGCCATAACATCACGTTCTTCATCACTGTCTCCCATGTATGTGAAACAAAACCTGTTAGGCCGGGAGCATCTGCGCATGTGTATCATTTGCTTTTACCAGATATGTCGTCGGCGTGATTGAAATACTTGGCCCATTAATCTCCATACCAATATCTATACCAACACTTCCTGTAAATGCCCGGTCCCAATAGCCGCAAAAACCATAGGCATCAATTATATTTATATCTTGTAATGTAGTAAACAGAAATGTCATAGTTACATCACACTTTGTACTAAATGCGCTTATTCCAAAGTCAAATCCATATCCTTGATTTTTAAATGGCGCAGTAAATTCATCGAATCTATCCGTTTGTCCTGTTAGGGTATTTGTTTGCCATTTTGTCATCACTTCACTGCCGCTGATAGGACTACAAAGACTATTGAGTCCCCCTGCGATATATGCCTTATGCGATGTAGTGCCACCAACTTGATCCAACTCATTTGTAATAATTTCTACTTTATTTACTAATGAATACCGCTTTAATCCTCCCGAATTATCAACATACAAAACTTCAGTCGTCATTTTATGCCAGGTTCCAGACTCTTCATCCGGGTTTACCAATCGACTCTCGTCTTTATTTCCGCTTTCGATTCTTTCTTTCACTACCTCATACTCTTGTTCGCTAATTTCCACTAAAACTTCTGGAACTATAGTTTCTGAGTCTTCATTTATATTATTTGGTGTTGATAGCTGTTCAACTTTAAAATATTTTGTGTCAGATGCAGAATCCATTATATGAATATCTGCATATAACTCCTTCTTTTCTAATGGAAATTGAGAATACGTCTCTTCTGAAATACCTAATCTCTCAAGTTCAGGGTTATTAAGAAAGGTCTTTACTTGTAGTTGCTGAAACAACGCTTAAAGAGCTAATAATGGCAGTAATAAGAATACTAGCAATAAGGTGTTTTTTCATAACTATACCTCAAACCTATCCTCATAAACGCCATACCTTCGAACTTATTCCCAATTTTAGTTGCATTATACACCTCCTTTTTGTTCATTATAACATATTCAAATCCATCTTACAACCGCTTCCTAAATTAAATTGAATGACAGCTTTTTTAGGAAGCCGGCATCCGTCCCACCGCGCCATAGGTCTTTCCGTCCTCCAGGCAGTGCAGGCGCAGGCGGAAATCCCCCCAATTCCGGGCCAGTGTCTCCAGGTCGGCGCGCGCGCTCCGGACCCAGATGCTGCACACGCCGTGGGCGGCGATGGCGGCGCGGTGGGCGGCACGGACCGCCTCTCCGTCCAGAGAGGGGAGCACCACCGGGCAGCAGCTCCAGCCCCACAGGATCTCCTCCTGGGGCACACCCTGCTCCAGGAGATAGGATACCGCCCGGGGCACTGCCGCAGCGGCCTCCACCACCACGGCGCACAGGCTGGCCGGAACGGCCAGCACCACATTGCCCCGCGCTCCGCCGGCATTTTCCCCATAGGCCAGCGCCCAGGCGCCGTCCGCCTCCTGCAGGCCCACCAGCCCCTCACGGGAGGTAAAGCTCTCCGAGGCCAGCACCGGGTCGTCGCACAGGATCTCCACAGTGGGGACCTGCTCCTCGCCCAGCCTCTGCTGGGACACGTTTACGATGGCTTTCCCGCCATAGAGTCCCTCGGTCAGCGTCCGGGCGGAACTCCATCCGCCGGGGACCTCTTTCCCGGCGTCCAGAACGCTGCCCTCCAGGCGGCAGTGGTTGGCGGGGCTGTTCTCACACAGCACGGCAAAGGCCGCGCGGGCACACTCCAAGCTGGTCATATTCGTCACCTCACATCAGATTCCGAGAAAGCTCCGCTCCAGCGTGTCATAACCCAGACGGCCGGAGGAGAAGGCATGTCCCGTGCGGAGATTGTGGAAATTGATCTTGCAGGGGGCGTCCCAGTCCCGGGGGACATGGGCCCAGTTGTGCCCGCTGCGGGCAAAAAGCTCCTCAAAGGAGACGCCGTAGATGTCCTGGTTCTTGTCAAAGGTCAGATCGGGGAGGATGCGCTCAATCTCCTCATCGGTGCAGTCCACCCAGAGATTGGTCTCCTGCCCATAGATCAGGCAGTCGTTGACCCGGCCGTAGGCCACATACTCGTCGGCCACCGCTCCGAAGATGGGGGCACTCCCCGAGGCCTGCACCACACAATCCGTATTAAAGCCCCGGTCCAGCAGGGTGGGGAAGGTCTGCTCCACGTTGCGGGCGCAGACCTGTACCGCTCCGGCCAGAGTCCCGGTCCGGGCGGCCAGCAGATAGAGGCCCGAGGGATCAATGCCGATCTCCCCGGCCAGCTGGGTGGTCATCTCCTCTCCAGGCAGTTCTGTGGTCTGGAGATGGGCCACCGCCCGGGCGGTACAGGGGTCCCGGTAGGGCGTGGCGCGGGCATAGGCATCCATGCCCCCGATGGCCCGGAAGGGGCCGGAGAAAGTGGTGCGCACCCCATGGTAGTTCATCACATAGATGGCGTCGTGGCAGGAGAGCTCGGCCACCGCGGGACGGTCCACCGTAATGGTGGCGGCGGGGACCAGATGCTCCCCGATCCACATGGTGGTAAAGTCCAGCCGGCCCAGACCGCCCAGGCAGCTCTCGGTAAAGAGCTTGCCCGCACGCCAGCCCGCCTTTTCCTCCACGCCCATGTCGATGACCGTGGCGCCGTTGGCCAGGGTGTAGGCCCGCACCTGGAGCTGTTCCTGGTGGGGAAGGATCTCCTCCTCCACCATGGCCAGGGCCCGTTGATTGATGGAAAAATCCAAATGAAAACCTCCTTTTTGATCCGGGGTCCTTTTGGTTCTTCTATTAGTAGTATTATTCTACTATCGAGATAGTACCACACCTATCCGTTGTTATCAATATCAAATCATCTTATTTTAAAATTGAATTTGTATAGTTTGTCTATTCCATGTCAAAAAAGGACCGCGCCCCCTGCTTCCAGGGAACGCGGTCTTCCTGATTCCAATTTGATTTACCAGCCCTTGCGCAGCACCTTGAGGGGCAGATACCCCTTGCGGTAATAGGATACCGCATGGCACACGATCTCCAGATCCCGGGAGTAGACAATGTCGTCCATCACCAGGAAGAGCTCTTCCGGTCCCACATGGAAGAGCTTCTGCAGGGCCTCGTCCGCCTGCATCACGTCGAAGGTGGACATGCTGTATGCCACCGACACACCGCAGCACTCCTTGAGGAAGAAAAAGCAGTTTTCCTCCCGCAGAACCTCAAACTGCTCCCGGTATCCGGCGGCGATCTTGCCCTCTACATGGTCATTGGCAAAGGCCACCGGGGTGTCGTCGGCATAAAAGAGCTTTCCCACCTCCAGATAGGAGTCGGAGTTCTGCTCCAGCCCGGAGTCCTTGTCCTCCACAAAGCGCAGGGAAGTCACCTCATACCGGGGCTGACACCCCATTCGGGTGATCATCCGGATCAGACCCGGGTCGGTATCCATCCGGCACTCCCGGGCCACTTTGGGGTTGGCCAGGGTCCCCTTGCTGCGCTGACGGGTGACCAGCCCCATCTCCTCCAGCGAGGCCAATACATCCCGCAGAGCATTGCGGCTCACGCCCAGACGCTGGGCCAGCTGATCTTCACTGGGCAGCTTGAAGGGCTGGTCTGTTTCGTAGCCGCGGATGAAGTCAATGAGCGCCAACTTGGTCTTATAGGACAATTCCGCACTGTCCACCGGCGAAATGTGCAGTCCCTTCCGTGTACGCTCTTCCATATGGCTCCTCCTTTCGCTCACGCGCAGCCGATCAGGGCCTGAAGCACCGCGGCCAGGGTCTCCTCCAGGGAACCTTTATCACCGTCCACGATGATGTCGGCGTATTTCTCATACAGCGGGGT
Source organism: Pseudoflavonifractor hominis (assembly GCF_014288125.1). Classification (NCBI taxonomy): domain Bacteria; kingdom Bacillati; phylum Bacillota; class Clostridia; order Eubacteriales; family Oscillospiraceae; genus Pseudoflavonifractor; species Pseudoflavonifractor hominis. Next base: position 412,255 of record NZ_JACOPR010000002.1, read on the forward strand.
GCGGTACTCGTAGATGTCCCGCAGTGTCTCGCCCGGCTGGAAGGCGATCCCCCGGGAGCCCATGTTGTGGATGCGCTCCTCCAGCACTTCGCAGGGGATGCGCAGATAGATCACCTTGCCCAAGCTCTTCAGGTGCTCGATCCCCCGGGCCCGGCAGATGACACTCCCACCCGGGGCGATGACGGTGCGCTCACAGTCCACCGAGCAGATGGCATCGGCCTCCAGATCCAGAAATTCCTCCGTGCCGTGGGCGTCAAGCACCTCCTGGAGCAGCGCGCCCTCCCGCTTTTGAATGAGCAGGTCAGTGTCCAGGAAATCAAAGCCCAGGGTCTTGGCCAGAAGCACCCCCACGGTGCTCTTCCCCGAGCCGGGCATACCGATCAGCGTGATGTTGTTCATGGCAGGAAATCCTCCTTTTTTATACCGTCTTGGGTCCGTGGGTCTCCTGGGCCCGGCGGCGCAGGATGCGGGGGAAGCGCCACAGGAAGATGAGACCCGTGGTGGTGGCAGCCAGCACGTCGGCGGCGGGTTCCGCCACAAAGACGCCCAGCACCTTATCCGTAAAGAAGTTGGGCAGGATAAAGATCAGGGGAATGAGCAGGATGATTTTGCGCAGCAGAGCCAGGAAGAGGGAGACCTTGGCCTCTCCCAGAGCCACAAAGGTCTGCTGGCAGGAGAACTGGATGCCCAGCATGAACATACCGGCGGCATACACCCGCAGAGTCCACACCGCAATGCTCACCAGCTCTGGCTCGTCGTTGAAGATGGATACAAAGACCTGGGGGAAGAGCTCGATGGCGCCCCAGGCAGCCGTACTGAAGGCCAGCGAGGAGAAGAAGAGCAGGCGGAAGGTCTTTTTCACCCGGTCGATCTGTCCCGCGCCGTAGTTAAAGCCCACAATGGGCTGGGCCCCCTGGGAGAGCCCCTGGAAGAGCATGCTGAAAATCTGCATGATGCTGGAGCAGATAGTCATGGCGCCCACGGCAGGGTCCCCGCCGAAGGCCTTGAGGGAGGAGTTGAAGGAGATGTTCACCAGACTCTCGGTGGACTGCATGATGAAAGGGGAGACCCCCACCGCCAGCACCGGGGCCAGCACCCGGCCATCCAGGCGGAAGTAGCGGCGCTGGAAGCGCAGCCGGGTCCGCTTTCCGCTGAGGAAGCGCAGCACCCACACCGCCGAGACGGCCTGGGCGGTAATAGTGGCCAGGGCCGCGCCCTGTACACCCATCCCGAATCCAAAGATAAAAATGGGGTCCAGTACGATGTTGGTGACCGCTCCGATGAGGACCGTGGCCATGGAGACGGTGGAAAATCCCTGGGAGATAATGAAAAAGTTCAATCCCAGGGAGATCTCCACAAAAATGGTGCCCCACAGGTAGATGGTGAGGTAGTCCGAGGCGTAACTCAGGGTATTCTCCGTGGCTCCGAAGAGGAGGAGCATGGGCTCCCGCACCACCTGGAAGCCCACCGTTACCAGGATGGAGAGCAGGACCAGCAGGGCGGTACAGCTGCCCAGGATGGCGTTTGCCTCCTCCATCTTGCCCTCTCCCATGCGCACCACCGCCCGGGAGCCGCCGCCCATACCCACCAGGGTGGAGATGGCCGAGACGAACATGATGACCGGGAAGCAGATGCCCAGTCCTGTGAGGGCCAGGTCACCCACCCCCTCAATGTGGCCGATGTACATCCGGTCCACGATGTTGTACAGGGCATTGACCAGCTGGGCCGTCACCGCCGGCACGGCCAGACGCACCAGCAGCGGGCCGATGGGATCTCTGCCCAGATCGTTTTCACGCTTTGCCACAGGAATTACGCCTCCTCATTTTCCAGGAAATACGTGGCCTCCATATCGGCCACGCTCAGGGCAAAGGCCAGGGGGTACTGCTGGAGGGCCTGCCCCACCAGCCGGGCGTCCTCTCCGCCCGAAAATCCCATGTGCCAGCGGATGGCCATGGCCTCCTCCCGGGTGAGACGCATGAAGCCGCTGAGAATATAGACCGACTTCTCCCCGTGTCCATAGGGCAGGTTATCCTCGTAGAAGAAGGTGGGGACCGCCTGCCACTTGCCGTCGGGTCCCTTGACGTTTCGGGTGCCCGTCTTATAGCAGCCGATCTTGCACACGTCGTGGAGCAGGGCGGCGATGGCGATGCTCTCCTCCCCGTACTCCAGACCGTAGAGCTCTTTGACCCGCTCCCGCTCCAGATACTCCCGCAGGCAGTGATACACGTTCACGCTGTGGTCACACAGGCCGCCCACATAGGCCCCGTGGAATTTGGCCGACGCAGGGGAGGTGAAAAAGTCGCTCTTATTCTGAAGATAATCCAGCAGGGCCTCGCTGCCCTCCCGGTGGATATGTGTGGTGAAGAGTTCGATGAATTCCTCCTGTGCACTCATATTGGTTCCTCCTTTGGGACGCAAAGATGGGCCATAAAACGGCCATATGAAAGATATTATAGCACAGTTTTCCCCATCTGTCATTTGCGGACAAAAGCGGATGGCCTTCCCAGGGCGGGAAGGCCATCCGCTGTGTTTCTCTCTTACTTCCGGACAAAATAGGCGATGCCGGTGGCGCCAGGGCCGGCGTGGGTACCCACCACGGCGCCGATGTCACTGGGGAGCACGGTCATCCCCTGGGTCTCCGCGGCAAAATAGGCCATGCAGTCGGCCATGGCCTGGGGCGCGTTGGAGTGGCCGAAGGCCACCGGCAGCGTGGTGTCAATGGGCTCCTTCTCCTCCATCCACTTACGGATGAACTGGAAGCCCGCCTTTCTGCCCCGGCATTTGCCCACTGAGATGACCAGGCCGTCCTCAATGGTGATGATGGGGCTGATGCCCAGCAGGCCGCCCACCACAGCGGTGGCGCCCGAGATCCGCCCGCCCATCTTCAGGTACTTGAGGGTGTCCACCACAGCCAGGAGCCGCACCCGTCCGGCCAGCTCCTCCACCTGTCCCTTCAGCTCGGACAGGGAGAACCCCTTGTCCCGGAGCAGACAGGCGGCCTCCACCAGAAGGCCCATGCCGAAGGTGACGGTCTGGGCGTCCACCACGGCGATGTTGCTCTCATCCACGATGCCCCGGGCGATCATGGCGGACTGGTAGGTGCCCGACATGGCGCTGGAGATCAGAATGGCCAGCACCTGATCCCCGTTTTCGGTCAGCCGCTCAAAGGTCTGGATAAAGGTCTCGGGGGGGATCTGGGCGGTGGTGGGCAGGGTGTCCACCTGCTCCAGCCGGGCATAAAATTCCTCTTTTGTGATTTCCACGCCGTCCTGGAAGGCCTCTTCGCCAAAGAGGACCGTGAGGGGGAGAATCTCCACCCCCAGCTCCGCCGCGCGGGCAGGGGAGAGGTCGCTGGTACTGTCCGTCAAAATCCGTATCATCTTCCAAACTTCCTTTCAAACACACGATCAAAGCCGGGGAACCATGCCGGGTATCCCCCTCCACAGAGGGCTGTCCCCTGGAAAAATACCTGTTTTCTTGCCATCGCGCCCGGGTAAGCCGGTAAACGTGGCAAACTGGTCCGCCTTATTATATCGGAAAGCGTCCAAATGTCAAGGCGCAGGGCATCCGGAAGCTTTTTCCGGGACAGGCATATCCCTCTGCCCGGGCGCATATGCTTGACCAACCATTTCGTCCCCCCCCACCGAAGAGAAAGGATGATGTCTCATGCGTACACACAGCCGCATTCTCTGGTCCCGCCTGTTCCGGCGCTGCGCCGCCTTCTTTCTGGCCACCCTGGCAGTATGGGCCCTCCTGGCCGGGACAGGCTGGGGGCTGGCCGCCGGGAGTCTGGACGCCCTCACCTCCAGTCCGCTCTTTGTCTCCGCCGCCCTCCAGGCCGAGCTGGGGAATGTGGAGACTGGAACCACGATGGACGAGCTGGACTTCTGGCAGCGTCTGGTGGTGGATCAGTCGGCGCTGCTGCGCCAGGGCGCTGGGATCGACGACACCGATCCCCTGGCCGCTCAGCCCACCCCTTCCGCCGCGCCCGCGCCCTCTGCCACGCCCCCCCTGGAGGAGGAAGAGCCACCCGCAGTCACCGCCGCGCCCGGGGACATTGTGGAGCGCACCCTGGTCCCCACCAGCACCGACGGATATGCCTATGCCGACGGCCTGTATCTCTATAACCGGACCAACCTGTCCGTCGATCTAGCTGCGGCCGCCTCGGCCCCCATCAAGGCCCAGCTCCCCCAGCAGGGTCCCCAAATCCTCATCATACATACCCATGCCACCGAGGCCTACACTCCGGACGGCAGCGACGTCTACACCCCCAGTGACCAGAATTCCCGTACCCTGGACGAAAACTACAATATGATCCGGGTGGGAAATGAGATGGAGCGGGTCTTTACCGAAATGGGCCTTTCCGTGCTCCACGACAAGGGCGTCTATGACTATCCCGCCTACAATGGGGCCTATTCCCGCTCGGGGGCCGCCATCCAGAAGTATCTCGCCCAGTATCCCTCCATCCAGCTGGTGCTGGACGTCCATCGGGACGCTCTGGTGGGGAGCGACAACACAGTGTACAAGGCCGTGACCAAGGTAGACGGCGTCAAGACCGCTCAGGTCATGCTGGTGCTGGGCAGCGGCTCCACCCACCCCAACTGGATGGAAAATCTGGCCCTTGCCGCCCGCATCCAGCGGAGCATGGACACCCTCTATCCCACGCTGGCCCGTCCCATGACCCTGCGCAGCTCGGTCTACAACCAAAATCTAACTCCCGGCTCCCTGTTGGTGGAGGTGGGTACCCATGGCAATACCTTGCAAGAGGCCCTCAATGGCGCCCGCTGCTTTGCCCGGGCCGCAGGCCAGGTCTTTCTGAATCTCACCCCATCCGGCAGCTGACGCAAAAAAATTTACAGATTCCTCTCCTTTCTTCGCCGAATCCATGCTATACTGCTCTCATATACACCAACAGAAATGGGAGGTCTTTCCATGGAAGATCAAGAACTCTCCTGGCGGGAGCGGGGCCGGCTCTGGATGCGCCTTGGCATCCGGCTATTGCTCACCCTGCTTGTACTGGCCGCGCTGGCCCTGGCGGGGCCAGCCCTGCTGTCCCTCTTTATGCCCTTTGTACTGGCCTTTGTGGTGGCCTGGCTCCTCAATCCCCTGGTGCGAGGAATCCAGCGGCGGCTGGGGATCTCCCGTAAATTTCTCTCCCTGGTGCTCATTCTTCTGATCCTGGCGGTGGCGGGGGGCGTACTGGTGGCCTTTATCTGGAACATCGCCCAGGAGATTATCTCCCTCTATGAGGACTGGAGCTCCATCTCCACCGCGCTTCAGGAGGCGCTCTCCTCTCTGGATCACGCCTTCTCCCGCTTTATGTCCCTGATTCCGGCCGATATCCGTACCGCCAGCGACGCCTATCTGGAGAGCCTCTTTACCTGGCTCCAGGGGGCTGTGACCACCGCCCTGGGCAGCTCGGCGGCTTATGCCACCCGGATCGCCAAGCAGGTCCCCTCCTTTGCAGTGGGCACTGTGGTCTTTTTGATGGGCTCCTATTACCTGACGGCCGACTATCCCCACATCCGCTATCTGGTCTCCAAGCGCTTTACCGGCCGTTCCCGCCACTTTTTGCAGGAGGTGCGGCAGGCCGCCCTCTCCGCCTTCGGCGGCTATGTGAAGGCCGAGTTTATCCTCTCGGTGGGCGTCTTTTTCATTCTGCTGGCGGGCTTTACCATCATTGGACAGCCCTATACGCTGCTGCTGGCCTTTCTTCTGGCCATTATGGACTTTATCCCCATCATCGGCGCGGGCACCGTCATGGTGCCCTGGGCGGTGGTGGACCTGGCCCTGGGGAATCTTCGGGAGTCCATTGAGCTCATGGTAATCTGGGGCCTGATCGCGCTCTTCCGCCGGGTAGGAGAGCCCAAGGTGGTGGGTGATCAGACCGGGCTTCCCCCCGTGGTCTCCCTGATCAGCATCTATGTGGGCATGCAGCTGGCCGGCGTGCTGGGGATGATCCTGGGCCCGGTGGTCTGTATGGTGGTACTCAACATCTGCCGGCTGGGGATTTTCAACCCCGTGCTGGAGGACATCCGCCTGGCAGCCGCTGATCTCTCCGCCTTTTTGAAGCACCGTCCAGGCGGGGATACGAATTCAAAAAACGTGTAAAGTTTCTTCACGCTTTGGACATATTTTGTGGGTATCCTAAGAGCAGTTCAAGAGAGAACCCTCAAAAGGAGCGAGTGTTATGTTTGACAATCAGGAATTTCGTCCCCAGTCCGATGGACCGGATACCAATCCCATAGAGACCACCCAGTTCCACGTACACAGCGACCCCTGGGATACCGGCTCCCAGCCCCCCAAGCCGCCCCGCAAGAAAGGCGGCATGGCCGGAAAAGTCGTGGCCCTCGGCCTGTGCTGCGCCCTGGTCGGCGGTCTGGTGGGCGGCGGAAGCGCCTGGTACATCTCCCGCTCTTCCAACAATACCGTCCTCTATGAGGGCGGGAATCACCCCACCGTCAATGTAGATACCACCAGCGTCAAGTCGGGCGAGGCCATGACCCCCGCCCAGCTCTATGCCGCCAATGTGGATGCCTGTGTGGGTATCACCACTGAGGTCAACACCAATGTCTACGGCTATGTGGTACAGGGCGCCGCCGCCGGTTCCGGCTTCGTGATCTCCTCGGACGGCTATATCGTCACCAACTACCACGTCATCAAGGACGCCACCTCCATCAAGGTCGCCTTTGTGGACGGCCAGACCTATGACGCCAAGCTGGTGGGCGGCGAGGCCGAGAACGATGTGGCCGTGCTCAAGATCGAGGCCACCGGCCTCCACGCGCTCACCCTGGGCGATTCCGACTCCCTGGTGGTGGGTGAGCCGGTCTACACCATCGGCAACCCCCTGGGTGAGCTGACCTGGTCCCTCACCGACGGCCTGGTCTCGGCCAAGGACCGCTCGGTCACCACCAGCGAGGGGCAGACCATGAATATGCTCCAGACCAACACCGCCATCAACTCCGGTAACTCCGGCGGCCCCCTCTTCAACGCCTACGGGGAAGTGGTGGGCATCACCTCCGCCAAGCTCTCCAGCAACGGTGACTCCTCGGAGGCCAGCATCGAGGGTCTGGGCTTCGCGATCCCCATCAACGATGTGCGCAGCATGATCACCGACATCATTGAGCACGGCTATGTCACCGGAAAGCCCAATGTGGGCATCCTGATGACCGATGTGCCCGACTACGCCACCAAGTACGGCGTGCCCGCCGGTGCCTCGGTGGAGGCCGTCCTCGAGGGCTCCTGCGCTGAGAAGGCCGGCATCCAGAAGGGCGACATCATCTGCGCTGTGGACGGCACGGAGGTGGATTCCAGCACCGCGCTGAAGGACGCCGTGCGGGATAAAAAGGCCGGCGATACCGTCACCTTCACCATTTACCGCGACGGGGAGAAGCAGGACCTCTCCGTGGTCCTGGATGAGGACAACCAGGAGCGGCAGAACGCCCTGAGCGACCTGCAGGAAGAGCTTAGCCAGGAGAAGCTGGAGGCCTCTCAGCAGCAACAGCAGTCCCAGCAGAACAACGGCTACTACAATTGGCCCTTTGGTTTCGGCTATTGATCCAACTGGATATTTCCCCTCTTTCTCAAGTCAGGCGGTCCGGTCAAAGCAGCAGACCGGGCCGCCTGTTCTATTCTGCGGTGTCCCCTGCGCCGCATGCTTTTCCGCAGAAAAAGTTTTCTTTTTTATGATCTGTTCTATTTTTATTTCTATCTTATTTTTGTGTATATTATGCTGTATATGACTTATTTTCCGTCATTATAAAAATAAAAAGTTTTTATATTTTTATTTTTTCTTCATTTAATATAGAAAAGTATCTCCATTCTGTGGTATACTATATGATATTAATAGAAGAGGAGGCCAACTCATGTATCCCGTTGGATCGTTGCTTGTGTACGGCCGGAACGGCGTCTGCCGTGTCCGGGAGATCGCCACAAGGCCCGGCAATGGAGAGGCCCCTGAGCGGCTCTATTACACGCTCAAGCCGCTCTATACCACCGAGACCATCATCATCCCTGTGGACACCAAGGTCGCGCTGCGCCCTGTGCTGACCCGGGGGCAGGCCGAGGAACTGGTGCGCAGCATTCCCTCCATCGAGACTGAGGCCATCCGCATCACCAGTCTCCCCGCCCTGTCCCGCTATTATCAGGATGCCTATCAGACCTCCGACTGTGTGGAGCTCCTCCGCCTCATCAAGAGCATTCATGAGAAAAACCGCTCGGCCACCGACAACGGGCGCAAGCCCGGCAAGCTGGATGAGCGCTATCTCCGTCTGGCCGAAGATCAGCTCTACGGTGAGCTGTGCGTCGCCCTGGATTTGGAACGGGAAGAGGTCCCGTCCTATATCCGCGAGGTGCTGGCCAGCGCCTCCTGATCCGCCGCACATGCAGAAAGCCCCGCTCTCGTTTTCGAGAGCGGGGCTTTTTTGTTCCGGGCTCAATAGCGCCCATACTGGAGGGTGGTGTCAAACCACGCCTCCAGATTCTCCTCTTTGTAGTGGTCCAGCACGATGGAGCAGTCCATCAGGAAGCCGCCGCCGGGGGCACAGGTGTCCAGCAGGCGCCGGGTCTCGTCCACCACCTCGTGGGGCTTGCCGTAGAGCAGGAGGGAGGTGGGGAGGTTGCCGCAGATGCAGGCGGTGTCGCCCAGCACTGCCTTGGCCCGGGCGATGTCCACCTGCTCAAACATGTAGATGACCTTGCCCCGGGGGACCTCCCGCAGGACTTCCAGGCGGGTGTCATACTTGCCTTCGCAGAACACATAGGGAATCATGCCGCAGTCGATGATCTCCTCCATCACCCGCCGCAGGGAGGGCCAGTAGAAGGTGCGGTAATCCTCCAGGCTCATGAAGTCGTCCGTACCGCCGTGGAGGGGCATAAAGCAGTACTTGGAGCCGGTGTTCTTCAGGCGGCGCACGTTCTGCAGGGCGTACTCCGTCATGATGTCGATGGCCGCCGTCACCTTCTCCGGGATCTCATAGAGGTCCATGGGCACATTCAAAAAGCCCCGGATGTTGTCGGCCAGCATGTCATAGGGGGCGTTCTGCCCCGCCAGCGCACCCAGAGGGGTCTGACAGGCCAGGGCGGTCTCCCGCAGGAGGGCGGAGTTCCGCTGCCACTCCACCGCCTGCTCTCCGGCGAACATGAGGGTCAGAAGGGCCTGCCGGACCTCCGGATCGGCAAAGGCCGCCATGGATGCATAGTGACCGAACTCCACCACCTCGTGGAAGTTCAGCTTGGCCAGCCCCGCCAGCTTCTTGTGCTTGCGGGGAAAGACCTTGGTCATGCAGAAGTGAGAGGGGTCCCGGAGGAACTCGTCGTACTCGTCCTCCTCCATATAGGTGCCGTCCACGATCTGGAAACCCTGGTTCAGGGGCACGCCGCAGGTGGCGCCCGGCCAGCGGATGGCGGTGGTCCCCAGGGTCTCCATCATGGGGATGGGGTAGCCCGAGCCGGCCCAGAACAGGTCGCAGGGATAGGTCTGCAAAAATTTCTCCACACCAGGCCGGAGGAGCCGGGCGTCGTTGAGAGCCTCATACCGGTCAATGCCGGCGGTCTGGGCGTAGGCCATGCCAATCTTAGGGGCCATGGGGACCCGGTCGCCCTCCCGCAGGGCGACGGCCGCGTCCACCCGGGCGATGCGCTGTTCCAGGTTATTTTCCGTTGTCAATGCCATGGGGGTGCTCCTCTCAGTCATCCTTGTGTGTGACCCGGTGCTTGGTGCCATCGGGCTCTACGATATAGGTATTCTCCAGCTGGCCCACCAGGTTGGCCCGCACCGAGGCGATATAGGCCCGGCGGAGGATGTCACGCTCCTCCACCTCCGCGGGGGTGAGGCCCTCCGGCGTCTTCGCCTTGCGGGCCAGCTCGTTGATCCGGTCAATCTGCGCTTGTGTAATCATAAGGGATGTTCCTTTCTTCGTTGGGTTGGCGGGAGGGGATTACAGATAGCGCTCCAGCACCACCATGATCCGGCCTTTTTTGGAACGGCCGCCCAGCTCCCGGACGGCGGCCTTGCCCAGTCCCCGGCAGGAGAGCACGTCCCCTTCTTCCACCGCCTTGTCGGCCTTGGTGCACTCCCGGTGGTTGAGCTGTACCCGCCCTGCGGAGATAAAGTCCGCCGCCTTGCTCCGGGAGGTGGAAAAGGCGCAGGCTACCAGGGCGTCCAGCCGGGGGGTGGCTACCGTGTCCCGGATGGTCTTGATGCGCACCTCCGGCGGAGAAATCTGGGAGAGGGAAATGGGTCCCGTCTTGAGGCGGGTCCGCCCGGCGCTGTCCAGATGGAGGAGCAGGTAGTCCGCCAGCTCTTCCAGCACCAGCACGTCACAGCTCTCCGGCCCTACTAGCAGGTCGCCCACCTTCTCCCGGGTGATCCCCTGGCCCAGGATGGCCCCCAGGATGTCCCGGTGGGTAATCCCTCCGTCGGCGTTGTAGGTACAGCGCAGGGCCTTCACCGGCCCCTCATCCGCCATGGCCAGGGCCAGGGCATCCTCCGGCTCCTGCCAGTCGGGGAGGAAGAGACAGATGGTCCGCTCCGCCCCCGGGTACCCGCCGAAGAACAGGTGAGGGGGATGGCCGTTGGCCGCGATCAAGTTTTCCACACTGACCCGCTCCGATGGGGATAAAAAGCCGGTGGCCGCCGGGATGTTCTTGCGCCGGGCGGTCTCCAGCTTATCCAGGGCCCGGGCCAGGAGGAGCCGCTCCTCCCCGTCCCGGGCCAGCTTGTCCAGTTGTTCGGTCTTGGTCATGGCTCTCTCAGCTCCAGCTCCACGGGGCAGTGGTCGCTGCCCATCACCTCAGGCAGGATGCGGCTGTCGGCGATCCGCTCCCGCAGGCGGTCGGAGACGATAAAATAGTCGATTCTCCAACCCGCGTTCTTTTCCCGGGCATGGTACATATAGGACCACCAGGAGTAGGCCCCCGTCACCTCGGGATAGAGCCAGCGGAAGGTATCGGTAAAGCCGGCGGAGAGCAGCTCGGTCATCTTACCCCGCTCCTCATCGGTAAAACCGGCGTTGCCCCGGTTGGATTTGAAGTTTTTCAGGTCGATGTCCTGATGGGCCACATTCAGGTCTCCGCAGAGGATGACCGGCTTTTGCCCGTCCAATCCTTTCAGATAAGCGCGGAAGGCGTCCTCCCACTCCATGCGGTAGGCAAGGCGGGTCAGCTCCCTCTGGGCGTTAGGGGTATAGCAGCACACCAGGAAGAAGTCCTCGTACTCGGCGGTGATGACCCGCCCCTCCGTGTCGTGCTCCGGCATGCCGATGCCGTAGGTGACAGAAAGCGGCTCCTTCCGGGTAAACACGGCGGTACCGGAATAGCCCTTTTTCTCCGCCGAGTTCCAGTACTGATGATAGCCCGGCAGCTCCAGTTCAATCTGATGGGGCTGGAGCTTGGTCTCCTGCAGGCAGACCACATCCGCGTCCGCCTGGTGGAAAAAGTCCAGAAAGCCCTTGCCCAGGCAGGCGCGCAGTCCGTTGACGTTCCAGGAAATCAGTTTCAAAGATCAGTCCTCCCGCCCGCTCAGGGCACGGCCCAGGTGGGGCAGAAAACGCAGCACCAGGGGAATATAGGCGGCCACAAAGAGGACCGCCGCCCCCAGCGCGGCCCACTTGCGCCCCCGCTTGGGAACGGCCAGGCCCAGCAGCATTCCCATGGCGCACAGGCAGAACTTGACCAGGGCCATGTCTCTCCAGTCCATCTCGGCAATACAGGCATTTCCGGCTTCCAGCAGACGTTTCATCGTGCTCCCTCCAGTTCCAGTAGTTTTTCTTTCAGGTCCAGCCCCCCGCCGTAGCCGGTGAGCTTCCCCGATGCGCCGATTACTCGGTGGCAGGGGATGAAAATGGGCAGGGGATTGCGGTGATTGGCCTGCCCTACGGCCCGCACCGCCTTGGGCTTTCCGATCCCGGCGGCCACCTGGGCATAGGAGCGGGTCTCGCCGTAGGGGATGCGCCTCAGCTCGGCCCAGACGGCCTGCTGAAAGGGGGTTCCCATGGGGTCCAGGGGCAGGTCAAAGGAGCGCCGCTCCCCCCGCAGATAGGCCAGGATCTCGTCACGGCCCTTCGAGAGCAGGGGCGTCTCCCGGCTGACCAGGCGCGGGATCCCCTCTCCGGGGAGGAAGAGGCGAGTCAGCGCGCCGCTCTCCTCCGCCAGGGCCATCTGCCCCAACGGCGTATCAAACACCAGGAATTCCATGGCTTAATACCGCCGCACCACGGCCACTACTTTCCCCAGGATCTGGGCAAAGGTGCCATCAATGGGCTCGTAGTCCGGGTTCTCCGGCATGAGCCAGGTCTTTCCATCCTTCCGGCGGAGGGTCTTGACCGTGGCCTCATCCTCAAAGAGGGCCACCACGATCTCGCCGCTGCGGCACTCCTGCTGCCGGTGGACCACCACCAGGTCCCCGGGGAGGATGCCCGCACGGAGCATGGATTCTCCCCGCACCCGCAGGGCAAAATACTCCCCGGCGCGGCCGCCGGTATCAAAGGTGAGATAATCCTCCACGCACTCCTCGGCCAGAATGGGCGCGCCGGCCGCCACATTGCCCACCACGGGCACCCGGTCGGGCCGGGGATCCAGCTCCTCCAGGACCGGATGGGCGGGCGCGCCCACCACGGTGATGGCCCGGGTCTTGCCCTCGGCCTTCGTGATGAGTCCCGCCCCTTCCAGTCCTTTCAGGTGGAAGTGGACGGTGGAGGGGGACTTGAGTCCCACTTCTTCGCCGATCTCCCGCACCGACGGGGGATACCCGTGCTCGGCCTGGAAGGCGATGATAAATTCATAAATCTGCTGTTGCTTGGGGGAAAGCGCCTTCATGGCAGGTCCCTCCTGTTCTATTCGACTGCTCCCCGCACCGATGCGGGGAGAACCTAAATCCTTATCTGGTGCTATTTTATCATACCCCCACCCAAAACGCAAACGTGCGTTCTAAGCGTCTCGGTTTGGGCAGCCCTTTGGTTGTCATAAAATTTTTACAATTTTTTGGTTGACAAATCGATTTTGCCTCCGTAAAATAAGTAAGCCCCCTAATCATTAGTATGCTGATGATCTGGGACTCTTTCACCGGACGGGAGGTGATCTCGATTGAAACCCAACTGTAAAATGCCTGGTATCCTGTTTCACGCCCTGCACCGGGCCCATCAGAAACGGGCTCAGGCACAGCTCAACGCCGGCGGTCTGGAGGATCTGGGTTCTCCTCCCATGCTCTTTCTGATCCGCCACTGGAGCGAGCAGGGGAAGCTGGCCTCTCAGAAAGAATTGGCCGATGCCCTGCACGTCACGCCGGCCACCGTGGCCATGTCCCTCAAATCCCTGGAGCGGAGCGGATATGTGGAAAAGAGGGGAGACCCCTCCGACCAGCGGTGCAAGCGGATCGCGATCACCCCAAAGGGGAGCCGGGCCGTTGAGCAGTGCTTTACGATCCTGGGGCAGGTGGATGAGCAGATGTTCGACGGGTTCTCCCCCGAAGAACAGGAGCAGCTCAACAGCTACCACCGCCGGATGCTCCGCAACCTCCGCGGCAGTGATTTTCAAGGCCCGGATGACTTCTGTTAGGAAAGGATGGAACAAGAAGGTATGTTTCGAAAACTGCTTCCATACCTGGGTGAGTACAAGAAATACGCCATACTCACCCCGCTGATGGCGATCCTGGAGGTGGCCTGCGAACTGGCTCTCCCCCGGCTCATGGCCGCCATCGTGGATGTAGGCATTGTCAATCAGGATCTGGCCTACATTCTTCAGACCGGCCTGGGTATGCTGATCCTGGCCATGTTCAGCATGACCTGCGGCATGTTCTGCGCCAAATTCGCCGCAATCAGCGCCCAGGGCTTTGGCGCCAATCTGCGCCGTGGCCTCTTCAATCAGATCCAGGAATTTTCCTTTGCCGACATTGACCGCTTCTCCTCGGCCTCCCTCATCACCCGCACCACCAACGACGTCAACGCCATTCAGATGATGGTGGCTATGGCCCTGCGGATGCTGGTGCGGGCCGTGGTGATGCTGGTGGCCGCTCTCGCGGTGGCTATCACCATCAATGCCCAGCTCACCCTGGTGATGGCGGTCATCATTCCGCTGATGGCGCTGGCCATCGGCCTGCTCATGCGCACGTGCAGCAAGCTCTTTGACCGCATGCAGCGGCGCATCGACGCCCTCAACAACACCACCCAGGAGAACCTGGTGGCCATCCGGGTGGTGAAGGCCTTCGTGCGGCAGGTCCATGAGAAGGCCAAGTTCAAGAAATCCAATGACGAGCTGACGGCCGCCACCATGAAGGTGGATATGACCGTGGTCCTCATCCTGCCCATCATGACTCTGAGCATGAACGCGGCCACCACCGCCGTGCTCTACATCGGCGGCGGCCAGGTCATGGGCGGCACCATGCTCATCGGCGATCTGAGCTCCTTTATCACCTACATCTTCCAGATCCTGATGAGCGTCATGATGCTCTCCATGAGTCTGCTCCAGCTCTCCCGCGCCATCGCCTGCGCCCGGCGTATCGACGAGGTGCTGGAGACCCGTCCCTCCATTCGGGACGGCGCCCGGCGGCCTCTGCCTGCGGGCTATGTGCCCAAGGCGGAAGAGCGGGACCTCTATCTGGAGGCTCCCCGGGGCGAGGTGGAGTTCCGCAACGTTTCCTTCAAGTATCAGGCCCAGGGCTCGGGCGACGACGTACTGGAGGACCTGAACTTCCAGGTCAAACCGGGTGAGTTCCTGGCCATCGTGGGCGGCACCGGTACCGGCAAGTCCTCTCTGGTCAACCTGATCCCCCGGTTCTACGATGTGACCGAGGGCGCGGTGCTGGTGGACGGCGTGGATGTGCGCGAATATCCTCTGGATGAGCTGCGCGCCCGGATCGGCATGGTGCTCCAGAAAAACGTGCTCTTCTCGGGTACCATCCGGGAGAACCTCCTGTGGGGCCGTCCCGACGCCACCGAGGAGGAGATGATCCAGGCCGCCAAGAACGCCCAGGCCTACGACTTTGTCATGAACCTGCCCGACGGCTTTGACACCATGCTGGACCAGGGCGGCACCAATGTCTCGGGCGGTCAGAAGCAGCGGCTGTGTATTGCCCGGGCCATGCTGCGCCATCCCTCCATCCTGATCCTGGACGACTCCACCTCCGCCGTGGACTCGGCCACCGAGGGTCTCATCCGTGCCTCCTTTAAGGAAAACCTGGCGGGCACCACCGTGATCATCATTGCCCAGCGCATCTCCTCGGTGCAGTATGCCGACCGGATCCTGGTCCTGGATGACGGCCGGATCAACGGCATCGGCACCCATGAGGAGCTCATGGCCACAAACCAGATCTATCAGGAGATCTATCAGTCTCAGCAGGAAGGAGTGAAGGAGTAATGGCCAATACACACGGCGCGCCCCGGCGGGGCCCGGGAGCTCACGGCGGCTTTGAAAAGCCCAAGGACCTGAAGCGGACGGTCTCCCGCCTGCTGGGCTACCTTACCAAGCGGAAGTGGCCCCTTTTTCTGGTGCTGGTGTGCCTGCTGCTCTCGGTAGGCACCAACATTGGCGGCTCCACCTTCATCAACCTCATCATCATCAACAACATCGCCTACGGCGGCTATACCGGCCCCATGGACCTCCTTGTGGATATCCTCAAGCTGGTTGGCATCTATCTGGTGGGCGTGGTGGCGGTCTACGCCCAGTCGGCCATCATGGTCCAGCTGGCCCAGCGGGGCACCAACCGCCTGCGCAAAGACCTCTTTGACCACCTCCAGACCCTTCCGCTGTCCTACTTCGACAAGCACACCCATGGCGAGCTCATGAGCCGCTTCACCAACGACGCCGACTATGTCCAGATGGCTCTGGAGCAAAGTCTGGTCTCCCTGGTCTCCAGTGCTATCATGTTCGTGGGCATCGTGGTGGTCATGCTGGTGGTGAGCCCGCTGCTCTTCCTGGTATCTGTTCTGACTCTGGGCTCCACCTTCCTGGTCTTCAAGGTCTTCGGCGGACGCAGCCGCCGGTATTACAAGAAGCAGCAGGATGCCCTGGGTGATGTCAACGGCAACATCCAGGAGATGATCGAGGGCCTCAAGGTGGTCAAGGCCTTTACCCATGAGGAGCAGGCCAAGGAGCAGTTCCAGGGCCTCAATGAGACCTACCGGGATGCGGCTACCAACGCCAGCTTCTATTCCACCGCAGTCATGCCCATCTCCATGAACATCATGAACGTGGGCTATGCCCTGACCGCCGCTTTCGGCGGCGTGCTCTCCCTGCTGGCCGGGTTCAAGCTGGGCTCCTTTACCCTGTATCTGGGCTACTGCCGTCAGGTGGGCCAGCCTCTGAGCCAGATCTCCCAGCAGCTGACCACCATTCTCTCCGCCCTGGCGGGCGCCGAGCGCATCTTTGACGCCATGGACGCCCAGCCCGAGGAGGACCAGGGCGTGGTCACCCTGGTCCCGGCCGAGAAGGACGCCAACGGCACTCTCTCTGCTCACACCGGCTCCGGCCATCCCCACACCTGGGCCTGGAAGACGCCCCGCACCGCCGCCATGTCCCTGGTTCCCGTCCTCCGGGAAGAGGGGAACCTCATCGAGCTGGGGCAGGCCGTCCGGGCAGGAGAGGGGCTCAAGCTCCTGCCCCCCCATCAGGATTCGGAGGAGAGCCTCTGGGTGCGGGTGGAGGCCGATGGGGCTCTTACTCCCATCGCCGACCTGTCACTGCTCTCTGCACACGGCTGGGCCTGGAAATACGCCGATCCCAACGGTAAGACCACCCTCCACCTCATCCGGGGCACGGTGCGCAATGTGCCCGGCGAGGACTACTACCTCACCGAGCTCAAGGGCGCGGTCCGCTTCACCGATGTGGACTTCTCCTATGTGCCCGGAAAGCGCATCCTGAAAAAGATCAATGTCTACGCCAACCCCGGCCAGAAGATCGCCTTCGTGGGCTCCACCGGCGCGGGCAAGACTACCATCACCAACCTCATCAACCGGTTTTATGAGATCGAAGGCGGCATGATCACCTTTGACGGCATCAACGTCCAGTCCATCCGGAAGGACGATCTCCGCCACGCCCTGGGCGCGGTGCTCCAGGATACCCACCTCTTCACCGGCACCATCATGGACAACATCCGCTATGGCCGGCTGGACGCCACCGATGAGGAGTGCATTGAGGCCGCCAAGATTGCCAATGCCCACTCCTTCATCCGCCGCCTGCCTGACGGGTACAACACCTTCGTCACCGGCGACGGCGGCAACCTGAGCCAGGGCCAGCGGCAGCTGCTGGCCATTGCCCGGGCGGCGGTGGCCGATCCCCCGGTCATGATCCTGGACGAGGCCACCTCCTCCATCGACACCCGGACCGAGGCCCTCATCGCCCAGGGTATGGACGCCCTGATGGAGGGCCGCACCGTCTTCGTCATCGCCCACCGCCTCTCCACCGTGCGCAATTCCGACTGCATCGTGGTCATCGAGCACGGCGAGATCGAGGAGAAGGGCTCCCACGAGGAGCTTCTGGAGCAGAAGGGACGCTACTACCAGCTCTACACTGGACAGTTCCAGCTCTCCTGAGCCGATCTTTTTTCCGGCCCCCGGTACGGGGGCCGGATTTTTATTTACACGAGCAAGCCTCCATGATAAAATTTGACAAAAGGAGGGGCTTCCCATGCATTGATGGTATGTTTCACCGCAGATATCGTCCATTTATGTGGTATGTATAGGTCGGTTGAAGGAGGTGGCCCCTGTGAGTAAGCGGACCATCGGATATATCGTCTACTATGTCCTCTTTGCACTCTTCGCCATTTACGGCACCGTGAAGCACTGGCCCATGCAGATCTTTGTGGCCATCATCCTACTGGTGGAGATCCTCTGCTGTTTGGGCGGAGATAATGCAGTGAGCAGTTTGGGTTATCACACACGTGCTCCCTCCACGACTGCCTCTATGGACCCCAAACCAAAGCGGGACTTTTCCAGTCTGCCCTTTGTCTCCTCTCTGTTGATCCTCCTGCCGCCCATCCTGTATTTTGTGATTTACACGGTGGTGTGGTGCCTGCTGTAAGGGGTTTGGCGGCCCCCGGCTCTCTGAGAGAGCCGGGGGCTTTTTTGCACGCAGCCTTGTGTTTTGCCCCGGTATCCAGTATAATAGATAGGCTAATTTCGTATTTTCACACCGAAAGGACGTCTTTGATATGAAGCTCGGCATCGTGGGTCTCCCCAACGTGGGCAAATCGACCCTCTTCAACGCCATCACCAACGCCGGCGCGGAGAGCGCCAACTACCCCTTCTGCACCATCGACCCCAACGTGGGCGTGGTGGCCGTGCCCGACGCGCGGCTGGACTGGCTCTCGGACTTCTACAAGCCCAAAAAGACTACCCCCGCCGTCATCGAGTTCGTGGACATCGCCGGCCTCGTGAAGGGCGCCTCCCGGGGCGAAGGCCTGGGCAACAAGTTCCTGGCCAATATCCGGGAGACCAACGCCATTGTCCATGTGGTGCGCTGCTTTGACGACGAGAACGTCATCCACGTGGAGGGCTCCACCGATCCCGTCCGCGACATCGGCATCATCGACATCGAGCTCATCATGGCCGACGTGGAGATGGTGGAGCGGCGCATCGACAAGGCCCAGAAGGCCGCCAAGAGCGATAAGAAGTTCCTCCACGAGGTGGAGCTCTTCACCGCCCTGCGGGACTGGATGAACGACGGCAACTCTGCCCGCTCCTTCCAGTGTGACGAGGAGGACCGGGCCATCATCGCCACCAGCGAGCTGCTCTCTCTCAAGCCCATTATCTACGCCGCCAACCTGGATGAGGACGGCTTTGCCGACTACCAGAATGTCTCCTACTACAAGCAGGTGGAGGAGATCGCCGCCAAGGAGGGGGCCCAGGTTATCCCCGTGTGCGCCAAGCTGGAGGCCGAGATCGCCGAGCTGGACGGGGAAGAGAAGGCCATGTTCCTGGAGGATATGGGTATCCAGGAGTCCGGTCTAGACCGCCTCATCAAGGCCAGCTACACCCTGCTGGGCCTTATCTCCTTCCTCACCGCCGGTGAGGACGAGTGCCGTGCCTGGACCATCACCAACGGCACCAAGGCCCCCCAGGCCGCCGGTAAGATCCACACCGATTTCGAACGTGGCTTCATCCGCGCCGAGGTGGTGGCCTTTGAGGACCTGAAGGCCAACGGCTCCATGAACGCCGCCAAGGAGAAGGGCCTGGTCCGTTCCGAGGGCAAGGAGTATGTCATGCACGACGGCGACATCGTTCTCTTCCGCTTCAACGTGTAAGTGTAAAAACAAGTAACCCCCGGGGTACGGAGATTTTCCGTGCCCCGGGGGTTTTTATAATGGGAAGTCCGCCTGTTCGGCGGGCATCACCTGCCCGGTGGGGGCACCGCTTTCTTTTCCGTAAGAAAGCGGTGGGAAAGAACGGGCCGGGGGATGCTTCCCCCGGCACCCCCTCAAAAGTACGCCCCGATGGGCTGGGCTTAAGTCTCTGCGATTGCAAAGGTCGGTTGTGCCAAAGGCAATGGCGTTTGCCTATGAGGTACCTGGTGAGCCTCGTAGTAAACTGGGTGCTCTTTCCCGACGGCAGTCGAAGTCGCGGGTGCACTGAGGAGGAGGTCCGGAGGGGGAATCGTCCTCGTTCCCCCTCCGGCGTTTTCTTTCCCCCCTCTTTCTTTTTGAAAAGAAAGAGGGGTTCCCGCCGAACAGGCGGCCCGCGCAGCGAGCGCAGCAAATGCCCCCGCCTAGTAGGCGTAATTACGGCTCTTCCTTCAACTCAAAGAGGTTCTTGTGAAAGTCCAGGATCCCCTCCCGACGCATTTTCCCCAGCTCAGCGGAGAGGGCACTGCGGTCCACGGCCAGGTAGTCGGCCAGCCCCTGCCGGTCAAAGGGAATGGCAAAGCGGGCTGTTCCCGCCCGCTGGGCCTGCCAGGACAAATAGGCGAGGACCTTGCTGCGGGTGGTGCGCTGGGAGACCTGGTCGATCTTGCTGCTGAGCAGACGGTTTTTCTGGGCCAGCACGCCCACCAGATTGTGGATCAGCCGGGCGTGGAAGGGGCAGGAGGAGGGACACACCGTCAGAATCCGCTCCACATCCAGGAAGACGATCTCGCTCTCCTCCACCGCCTGGACGCTGACCCCCAGGGGCTCCTCCCCGCAGGCGTAGGCCTCTCCAAAAAGGTCGCCGGGCCCGGCCTGCCCCTGGATGCTCCGGTTGCCCCAGAAGTCGTCCCGCAGGATGTGTACTGCTCCAGAGCGCACCACGCCCACCTCCCGTACAGCGCGGCCCTCCTCCCAGATCATACACCCCTTTTCATAGTGTGCCGACCGGGCCTGGAGACAGTTCCACATAGCCGAGAGCTCCCCGGCGGACACGCCCCGGAAGAGGGGACAGGGGAGAAGGGATGCTGCCAATGATTCCATAATTACCTCCGTTGGATTTCCAACCGCTTTTTTTCTCTTACCATAGTATACTCAGAGCACAAAGTCAAGAAAAAGGCGGCGAAGCCGCCCATCGCTGAGGGAGGAAATCACTATGGTCCGCAAGATCATTCACATCGACGAGGAGGCCTGCAACGGCTGCGGAGCCTGCGCCAAGGCCTGCCACGAGGGGGCCATCGGCATGGTAAACGGCAAGGCCCGCCTGCTGCGGGACGACTACTGCGACGGTCTGGGGGACTGCCTGCCCGCCTGTCCCGTCAATGCTATCACCTTTGTGGAGCGGGAAGCCGTCCCCTACGACCAGGCCGCTGTTCTGGCTCGGCAGGCGGCCGCCAAGGCCGCCCAGTCTGCACCCCTGCCCGGTGGCTGTCCCGGCAGCGCCGCCCGGTCCCTCTCCCGTCCGGCTCGGACGGCCGCGCCTGCTCCCGCCCAGCAGGAGAGTGAGCTCATGCAGTGGCCGGTCCAGATCAAGCTGGTCCCCACCCGGGCCCCCTGGCTGGACGGGGCCAAGCTCCTGGTGGCCGCCGACTGCACTGCCTACGCCTACGCCAACTTCCACCGGGACTTCATCCGTGGAAAAATTACCCTGGTGGGCTGTCCCAAGCTGGACAGCGTGGATTACAGCGAAAAGCTCACCGAAATTCTGGCCAACAACGACATCCAGAGCGTCACCGTGGTGCGCATGGAGGTCCCCTGCTGCGGCGGGATCGAACTGGCGGTCAAGCAGGCCCTCCAGCGCAGCGGCAAATTTCTCCCCTGGCAGGTGGTGACCATCTCCACCCAGGGCGAGATCCTGCCCTGATCTCTCCGCACGTTTCCAAAAACGCTTCCTGGTTTTCCACATACTCCCCGCTCCTTTCACATATAGTTAGCTGTGCATCTGCAAGCGCAGAGGAGTTGTTGCTATGTGAAGGGAAACATGGAAGAGCGGGCCGTACAGCTGGCCTTGTACATCATCGAGCATAAGGCCACTGTCCGTGCCGCCGCCCAGAAGTTTGGCATCAGCAAATCCACGGTACACAAGGACCTGAGCGAACGTCTGCCCGGGTTTAACCGGCCGCTCTACCACCAGGTCAAGCGCGTGCTGGACGAGAACAAGGCCCAGCGGCACATCCGGGGAGGAATTGCCACCCGGGAGAAGTACCGCCACGCCCACCAAGTATGAACACCAGAAAGAACGCCGCCGGCATCTGCCGGCGGCGTTCTCTTGTTCCGTATGGTCTTCTCTTTTACAGGCAGCACAGCAGCACGCCCACCGTCAGACACAGGATGGCCCCGGTGGCGCACAGATCCAGCACCAGGCCTACCCGCTCACTCCACGGGCGGCTGCGGGCCGGTATTTCCTCCCGCATGGGGGTGGGCAGAGAAGGGGCCTCCTCGGGCTCTGAGGCGCACTCCAGCTGGCGGCGGTAGGCCGCCAGGTCCACCACCTTCCCGTCAGGAGACGGGGCGCAGGAGGGGGTGCGGGACCGCCGGGTAAAACATACCCGATCCCCGCCGCTGGCCTGCTCCTCTACCCCGCGAAAGACCGTCACATAGCGGGCATCCATACTCAGATAGGTTGTCTCCATACCGATCCCTCCTGCGTGGCCCTTGCGCGCTGCCCCGGTCCTCCGTCTGTCCCGGGCGGGGCCTTTTCCTTTTGGACGCGGCAGCGGGGCACTTTGTTCCCCTTTGGCAAAAAGAACTTTTGTTCGACAAGATTATACAACATACGTTCGATTCTTGCAAGAGGGATTTCCCCGGTATTGTCCACTTTTTTCTGCTTACCTGTGGAAAAGGCGGGACCCGAAACGGGTCCCGCCTCTTGCTGCAAATTTACTTACCGGTGCTCGCCCCGGCTGTAAGCCACCACGGTACGGCGGTTGGGCTCAGTGCCCACCGAGTAGGTGGTGATGTCGGGGTAGTCCTGAAGCGCAGTGTGGATCACATGGCGCTCATAGGCGTTCATGGGCTCCAGAGTGACGTTGCGGCGGTACTTGACCACCTTACCGGCCACCTTGTTGGCCAGACGCTCCAGAGATTCCTCCCGCTTGGCACGGTAGTGCTCGGCATCCAGATGGATGCGTACCCGCTTGTTCAGGCCGCGGTTGACGGCATAGACGGTGAGCTGCTGGATGGCGTCCAGGGTCTCACCCCGGCGGCCGATGAGGGCCCCCAGGTTGTGGCCCACCAGCTCCACTTGGTAGTTGCCGCGCTCGTCCAGCTCGATGCGGGGCGTGGCCTCCGCACCCATATGGGCCAGCAGGCCGGTGAGGAAGCTGTGGATCCGCTCGGCCGCCTCATCGCCGCTCAGGTCGGCAGCAGGCTCCGCCGCGGGGACAGGCTCAGCCACAGGCTCAGGCTGTACCGGGGCAGCGGCCGGGACCACCTCTTCCACGGGAGGAGCGGAAACCACGGGGGCCTCCTCTACCTCGTCCGGGGCCTCATAGGTCACTTTCACCTTGGCAGGGCAGCTGCCGATGCCCAGAAAACCGGACTTGGCCCGCTCCAGGACCTCCACCGAGACATCGTCCCGGTCCAGGCCCAGCTTGGCCAGGGCCGCCTCTACGGCGGCCTCCTCCGTCTTGCCGGTGCTCTCAATCCATTTCAGCACGGCTTATCCCTCCTTGCTGTCGTCTTCCGGGGAAGTCTCCTCCTCGGACTCCGGGGCATAGGGCGCCTCGGCCACATCGTCTGCGGACTCATTTTCCACCGCGGGAGTCTCCGGTGTGGAAATCTTGGGCTCCTCCACAGGCGTCACAGGTTTCTCTTCTTCCACCACGGGAGTCTGTACCGGCTCCTCAGCCTTCTTTTTGCGGCCGAAGAGGGACTTCTTCTCCTCCTGGGTGTCCTGGGCCTGCTTGGCGTTGTCCCAGTCCCGGTCGGGATCGTGGTAGGGGGTGGGGCCGTCGGGGCTGAAGCGGTTGGGGTCATAGGCCCGGCCACGGGCATAGGAGCGCAGTCCGATGCCGCTGACCGAGATGACGGCGGTATCCTTGTTGTCCTTTTCCATGGACTCCAGGATTTCCTTCTTCTTCTTGCCCTTGGCGTGCTTAGCCTCTTCGATGCGGCGGGCCCGCTCCTCCGCGGCCAGGCGCTTGCGCTCCTTTTCCTCTTCCTTCTCCAGGCGCTCCCGCTCGGCTGCCTTGGCGGCGGCCTCCTCGTAGTCCTTCTTGAGCATCTTGCCGCAGATGAACTCCTGCACCATGGAGAGCAGGTTCTGGATGATCCAGTAGAGACACAGGGCCGCGGGCATGGAGAAGCCGATCCACAGGGAGATCAGAGGCATGGTGATGAGCATGGTCTTCATGGTGGGGTTGTTCTGGGCGTCGGCCGACTGCTTGTTCACCGCGTTGGTCTTCTGGGAGATCAGGGAGAAGATGAAGCCCGACACCGCGGAGATTACGGGCAGCAGGAACAGGGCAAAGCCCCCGCTGATGGTCCAGAACTTGAGCTGGGGCACCAGAGCCAGGTTGAAGATGCCCAGGAAGTCAAAGTTGATGGGGAAGATATTGGCGCCCTCCCCGGCCACGGCCTGGACCGCCGCCATGTTTTCCGGGGTAATGAGGGAGGACAGGTACAGCTGATGATAGCCGCCGT
Organism: Pseudoflavonifractor hominis; assembly: GCF_014288125.1. Taxonomy (NCBI): domain Bacteria; kingdom Bacillati; phylum Bacillota; class Clostridia; order Eubacteriales; family Oscillospiraceae; genus Pseudoflavonifractor; species Pseudoflavonifractor hominis. Next base: position 436,229 of record NZ_JACOPR010000002.1, read on the forward strand.
TGTTGAAGGCTTCGCCGGCGGTCTTGATCCAGTTCTGGTCAAAGGCCACCTGGCCCCAGTTGAGCACATCGGCGATGGCGCTCAGATTGTCTACATCCACGTTCATCAGGTAGACCAGAGGCTCGCGGATGATGGAGTAGAGGGGCAGCAGGATGAACAGGGGGATAAAGGACCACAGGCAGCCGCCCATGGGGTTGACCTTTTCCCGCTCATAGAGCTTTTGTACCTCTGCGTTGTAGCGTTCCCGGTCCTTGCCGTACTGCTTTTGCAGCTTCTGCATCTGACCGGAGAGCATGTTCATCTGGATCATGCTCTTCTTGCCCTTGAGCTGGAAGGGGAAGAGGATGATCTTCACCACCAGCGCAAAGAGGATGAGGGCAAGGCCGTAGCTGCCCGTCATCTGATAAAACGTGTTAAGCACCCATACAAAGGGGGAGAGGAGAATTTTCATGTGTCAGCCTCCAAAGTGATAGTCACGCGCGGGATGGGGGCGCTGGGATACATTTGGAAGACAAACGGCTCAGGGAACGGGGTCATACTGGATGCTCTTCTGCCGGTGAAAGGGATGACATTTCAAAATCCGGCGCAGGGCAAGCCAGCCCCCCCTGCACGCGCCGTACTTCTCCACCGCCTCCAGGGCATAGGCCGAGCAGGTGGGGATAAACCGGCAGCAGGGGGGACGCAGCGGGGAAATGTTAGCGCGGTAAAAGCGGATCAGGGCCAAAAGGAGACCCTTCATACGCTCTCCCTCCGGACCAGTCCCAGCTTATCCATGGTCTTGAGAAGCTGCCGCTCGATCTCCCGATAACGGGCAAAGGAGGCACGCACCCGCGCCACCACCACGATGTCATAGCCCACCTGGAACTGCCCCTCATGGAGCCGGTAGGCCTCCCGGATGCGGCGGCGGGTCCGGTTGCGGACCACCGCCTTGCCCACCTTGGTCCCCACGGTCAGGCCCAGCCGGTTCTTCCCCAGCTTGTTCCGGCGGCAGTACACCGCCACACAGGGCGAGACCGCCGACTTTCCCTTGCTGTAGAGCCGACGGAATTCGTGGTTCAATTTGAGCGAGACGGTATCTTTCACGGCGCTTCCCCTTTTTTCTTTCCCGGGGAAGGGAGGACCAGCCTCTTTTCCCCATGATGCTACGCAGGGGCGGTGGGATGAAACTCCCCCGCCCCTTGTTATGACGCTATGCCGTTTGTTTCCCGGAGCGCGAGCTGTTCCAGCTTAGTGGGACAGACGGGCGCGGCCCTTGGCGCGGCGACGAGCCAGCACCTTGCGGCCATTCGCGGTGGCCATGCGCTTACGGAAGCCGTGCACTTTGGAGCGCTGGCGCTTCTTGGGCTGATAGGTACGAACCATTTCCGGTACACCTCCTGTACTTATTCTGGCAGGTTTTCCACCTGCCCGCCACAACGGCCGGATTCCGGCCGCGGTCGTCAAAAGGAAAAATGCTTTACACCAGATAAGGACATGGTGCAATCTGTATTATAGCGTATGAAGAAATGCCCTGTCAACACCATTTTTCTGTCTTTTTGGGCTTCATTTTTTCCACTTTTCCACATCCACGCTATATCTTGTACCCGCTGATCCAGTTTTCCACAACCCTATTTATTATTTTAAAGGTATATGTGGAAAACTCGTTGCCTTGCTGCGGTTTGTCTGGTATAATAAAATGTCAACATATAGAATTGGGGAAATGGACCCTTCCGGCCTCCGGGCCCTCCCATTTCTCCCCCAAGGGGTGGTCTTACTCATGAATTCTCCAGCGGACGTCTGGGCTAAAATACTCTCCCTCATGGAGGCGGACATGACCGCCACCACCATCAACACCTGGTTCGACGACGCCAAGGCCGTCTCCCTGGACGCCAACCGCTTCGTCCTCCACACACCCTCCAATTTCAAGCGGGACATCATCCTCTCCCGCTATCTTCCCTCCATCAAAAAGGCCCTCCACGAGCTCTTTTCCTCCGAATTTGACGTGGTGGTCTTGGGCGAGGGCGAGCTGCAGGAGTTCACCGAGACCGCCAAGCCGGTGGACGACGGCTCCTTCATGCCCGGCACCGAGGACTATACCTTTGAGCGCTTCGTCGTGGGCTCTTCCAATAAATTTGCCCACGCCGCCGCCCTGGCCGTGGCCGAAAACCCCGCCCACAGCTATAACCCCCTCTTCATCTACGGGGAATCCGGTCTGGGCAAGACCCACCTGCTCTACGCCATCGCCCACCGGATCCACCAGAACCACCCGGACTTCCGGGTCATCTACCTGAAGGGGGACACCTTCACCAACGAGCTGGTCCAAGCCATCCGGGAGGGCCGCAACGAGGAATTCCGGGAGAAATACCGCTCTGCCGACGTCTTCCTCATGGACGACGTGCAGTTCATCGCCGGACGGGAGTCTACCCAGGAGGAGATGTTCCACACCTTCAACACCCTCTATGAGGCCGGACGCCAGATCGTCTTTACCGCAGACCGTCCCCCCAAGGAGATGCTGCGCCTGGACGACCGGCTGCGCACCCGGTTCGAGTGGGGCCTGCCCGTGGACATCCAGCCCCCCGACTACGAGACCCGGGTGGCCATCATCAAAAACAAGGCCATCCGCCGGGGCATGAACCTGCCCGAGCCCGTCCTCCAGTATATCGCGGACAACATCACCTCCAATGTACGCCAGATCGAGGGCACCGTCAACAAAATCCTGGCCTTCCAGGAGCTGATGGGGGAGAGCGTGGACGTGGACACCGTCATCCGCGCCGTCCGGGACATGTGCAAGGACAAGGCCGATTTTCTCCCCTCTCCCGATGTCATCATCGAAGAGGTGTGCAAGTTCTATAACATCGAAAACGACGCCCTCCGGGGACAGGGCCGCACCAAGGACACCGCGCTCGCCCGGCAGATCGCCATGTACCAGATCCGCCGCATGACCAATCTCTCCCTCAAGGAGATCGGTAAGGAATTTGAGGGCCGGGACCACACCACCGTCATGCACTCCATCGACCGGGTGGAAAAACTCATGAAGACTAACCCCGAGGTGGCCGAGATCATCAAAGATCTCAACTCCAATATCAACGCCCGCTACGACAATTAAAGCCCCCTTTTCCACCCCGCAGACCCACTGTGTGGAGGGAGCGGCGGCCCGCCGCCGCGGCGATTTTCCACTTTTCCACATCTCCACCGCAAATTGTGGGCTTGTGGACAATTCCCTGTGGAAAACCTGCGGCCGCCCAAAAGGAGTGTGGAAAGCCCCCTTTTTTATCCACACCCCCTGTGGACGGGCAAATCTTAGCGCCGCAAGCAAAACATCCACTTTTCCACATAATTTTCCCCTACTGCTATTACTACGAACTTATTACCCTCTCCTTTTCTCCCCATCGGAGGCCAGGAGCACCGAAACGGAGGTCCCATCTCAATGAAATTCTCCTGCGAAAAAGCCCTTCTTCAGGCAGCCATCAGCACAACGTCACGTGCTGTGTCTCCAAAGAGCTCCATTCCAGCTCTGGAAGGTATCCTGTTAGAAGCCGATCAGGAACTCAGACTCACCGGCTACAATCTGGAAACCGGTATCCGCACCACCGTACCCGCCGAAATCCGCGCCAAGGGTACCCTCGTCCTGGGGGCGCGTCTTTTCGGGGAGATCATTCGTAAGCTCCCCGACGACATTGTAGAATTTACCGCCGAGCACTACATGGTCAACATCAAATGCGGCATGAGCGAATTCAACATTCTGGGCACCGACCCGGAAGAATTTCCAGAACTTCCCACTGTTGAGTACCAAAACTCCCTGGAAATTGGGCAAAATAAGCTAAAATCCATGATTTCCCAGACCCTCTTTGCCGTCAGCGACAACGAGAGCCGCCCCATCCACACCGGCTCCCTCTTTGAAGTGGGCCAGGACGGCCTCACCATCGTATCGGTGGACGGTTACCGGTTGGCCCTGCGGCACGAGAGCATCGAAAAAAAGGAAGGAGCGGAAGAATTTTCCTTTGTTGTGCCCGGCGCCGCCCTCTCTGAGGTGGAAAAAATCTGCTCCGATGTGGAAGAACCGGCCTCGATCACCCAGGGTGCCCGCCATGTCATGTTCAAAGTGGGGGAGACCATGCTGGTCTCCCGCCGGTTGGAGGGCGAATTCCTGGCCTACCGCCAGGCCATCCCCCGCAACAATTCCATCAAGGTAGAGGGAGACACCCGTGCCCTCCTCTCCTCCATCGACCGTGTCTCCCTCATCATCAGTGATAAACTAAAAAGCCCACTTCGCTGCGTTTTTGAGCAAAATATGCTGAAAATCAGTACAAAAACGGCCATTGGAGACGCAGCCGACCAGTGCCCCATCGACGGGGACGGCGGCGGTCTGGAGATCGGCTTCAACAACCGCTATCTCATGGACGCCCTGAAGGCGGCCCCCGCCGACCGGGTCCGGCTGGAGCTGACCACCAGCGTGTCCCCCTGCGTCATCCTGCCCGCCGAGGGAGAAGAAAACTTTCTGTATATGGTCCTGCCCGTCCGCCTGAAGGCCGGGGAGTAAGGGAGAGCCGCACGGGGACGCATAATTATGCAGTCCCGTGCAGGAGAAAGGAAGCACACATGCAAGAAAAGGAAGTAGCCATTACCACTGAATTCATCAAACTGGAGGCCTTTCTCAAGTTTGCCGGGGCCGTGTCCACCGGTGGAGAGGCCAAGAACCTGATCCAGGACAGCCTGGTGCGGGTCAACGGCGAGGTCTGCACCATGCGGGGCAAGAAGCTGCGTCCCGGTGACACCGTGGAGCTGCGGAACGACCGGCTGACCGTGCGATGATGGTCCGCACCCTGGAGCTGGAGGGGTTTCGCAATTACCGCTCCTTTTCCGCCGACTTCGCCCCGGGCGTCAACGTGATCTACGGGGAGAACGCCCAGGGCAAGACCAATCTGCTGGAGGCGGTACGCTACCTCTCCGGGGCGCCCTCTCACCGGGCCAGGAGCGAGGGGGAGCTCATCGGCTTCGACGTTCCCTCCGCCCGCATCTGCGCCCAGCTGGAGAGCCGGGGGCGGGACTTCAAGGTGGAGGTACAGCTGACCCGGGGCCGGCGCCGGCGGATGACCTCCAACGGCGTGCGGCTCAAGACGGCGGGGGAGCTGTCCGAGCGGCTGCACACCGTGCTCTTCTGTCCGGAGGACCTGATGCTCATCCGGGCCGGGAGCGCCGAGCGCAGGCGTTTTCTGGACCAGTCCCTCTGTCAGCTGCGCCCCCGGTATGCCGCCGCCCTGGCCGAGTATAACCGTCTCCACGAGCACAAGCGGCGCATCCTCCGGGACTGGGAGGAGAAGCCCTCTCTCCTGGACCTGCTGCCCGAGTTCAATGACCGCATGGCCCGCTGCGGGGCGATTCTGATCCACTACCGGGCCCATTTTATCCGCAAGCTGGCCCAGTTTGCCGCCCCCATCCACGCGGAATTCTCGGGGGAGCGGGAGAAGATGACCCTCTCCTATGAGACGGTCAAGACGGTGGCGGACCCCCTGATCCCCACCCGGGAGATCTATCCCAGGCTGCTGGAGCACCAGGAGAGCCACCGCCGGGCCGAGCTGGAGAGCCGCACCTGTCTCTCCGGGCCCCACAAGGACGACCTGCTGGTCTCCATCGACGGGCGCAGCGCCAAGCAGTTTGCCTCTCAGGGACAGACCCGCACCGCGGCCCTCTCCCTCAAGCTGGCCGAGCGGGAGCTCCACCAGGAGGACATGGGGGAGTGGCCAGTGCTGCTGCTGGACGATGTGCTCTCCGAGCTGGACCAGCGCCGGCGGGACTTCGTGCTCCGGCGCATCCGGGGCGGACAGGTCTTCATCACCTGCTGTGAGGAGGAGGCTCTGGACGGCCTGGGGGAGGGGAGGACCTTCCACATCCGCGCCGGCGCGCTGGCCGACTAGCCCTCGCCGGGAGAGAGGAACGCAATATGATCCTAGTGCTCTTTACGCTGCTGCCCCTGCTGCTGGGGGCGGCGCTGGAATATACCGTCTGCCGCCTCACCATGCGGGAGACGGGACGGGGATGGCGTCTGCTGCGGCTCTTACGCCTCCTTCCGCCCCTCGGGCTGCTGGGGATCGCCTGGGCCATCGGGGCGGGGCGCTGGCGCCTCTGGCAGAGCCAGCAGGTCTCCCCATTGACCCAGATCATTCTGTTTCCCGGCGTGCCCGCCCTCTTTGCCCTGCTGGGTATGGCGCTGGGCTGGCGGATCTTCCGCCGCCGCTGGAGTCCCCGAATTGTAGAGGAGGAATAGCGCCGTGTATCTGCATCTGGGCCAGTCCGTGGTGGTCCCCTTCCGGGACGTGGTGGGGATCTTTGATCTGGACAACACCACCGCCTCTCACCGCACCCGCAGTTTCCTCACCCGGGCCGAGAAGGAGGGACGGGTGGTCAACGTGTCCGAGGATCTGCCCAAGTCCTTCGTGCTCTGCGTGGGGAGGGACGGCAGGCGGACCGTCTACATCTCCCAGCTCTCGCCGGCCACACTGCTGCGCCGGGCCGAGAGCAATACCTTTGATACCTGAGGTCCGTTCTGCCCCCAACGGGGCGGCGCGCCCCTTTTATCCGGAAGCGCGATTCCGGGGAGCTCTCCCGGAAGCGCTTCCCGTGTTTTGTTATTTCCCATCCCAAACTGGAGGTTTTACATTATGTCTGAAGAACTGGAACTGAATTCGACCCAGGTGGACCACGAGTACACCGGCTCCGAGATCCAGGTCCTGGAGGGTCTGGAGGCGGTGCGCAAGCGCCCGGGCATGTATATCGGCTCCACCTCCTCCTCCGGCCTGCACCATCTGGTGTACGAGATCGTGGACAACGCCATCGACGAGGCCCTGGCCGGCTACTGTGACGATATCTCGGTCACCATCCAGGAGGGGGACGTGATCCGCGTCACCGACAACGGCCGCGGTATCCCCGTGGATGTCCAGCCCCAGACCGGCAAGCCCGCCCTGGAGGTGGTGTTCACCATCCTGCACGCCGGCGGCAAGTTCGGCGGCGGCGGCTACAAGGTCTCGGGCGGCCTGCACGGCGTGGGTGCCAGCGTGGTCAACGCCCTCTCGGAGTGGCTGGAGGTCCAGGTCCACAAGGACGGCAAGATCTATGAGATGAAGTTCTCCCGGGGCCATGTGACCCAGGACATGACCGTAGTGGGGGAGACCGACCGCCACGGCACAGTGGTCACCTTCAAGCCCGACCCCGAGATGTTCGAGGACACGGTGTACGACTACGATATCCTCCACACCCGCATGCGGGAGGAGGCCTTCCTCAACGCCGGCGTGCGCATCCGCACCGCGGACGAGCGTCCCGGGCAGGAGCAGGAAGACACCATGCACTACGCCGGCGGTATCCGGGAGTTTGTGACCTACATCAACCGGAACAAGACCCCCCTCCACGGTGATGTGATCTACATTGCCGGCCAGAAGGACGACGCCATGGCCGAGGTGGCCTTCCAGTACAACGACGGCTACAACGAGAACATCGTCTCCTTCGCCAACAACGTCCACACCCCGGAGGGCGGCATGCACGAGACCGGCTTCAAGACCGCTCTGACCCGGGTGCTCAACAACTACGGCCTGCAGAAGGGCATCCTGAAAAACGACGACAAGGTCTCCGGCGAGGACTGCCGCGAGGGCATCACCTGCGTCATCTCGGTCAAGCTTACCAACGCCCAGTTTGAGGGCCAGACCAAGGCCAAGCTGGGCAACAGCGAGATCCGTACCCTGGTGGACTCCATCGTCTCGGACCGCCTGGCCGAGTACCTGGAGGAGAACCCCGCCGTGGGCAAGATCATCCTGGAGAAGGCCATGACCGCCAACCGGGCCCGGGAGGCTGCCCGCCGCGCCCGGGAGAACATCCGCCGGAAGAACGCTCTGGACGGGGCCACCCTCCCCGGCAAGCTGGCCGACTGCTATGAGCGGGACGCCTCTCTCACTGAGATCTACATCGTCGAGGGTGACTCGGCCGGCGGCAGCGCCAAGCAGGGCCGGGACTCCCGCTTCCAGGCCATCCTTCCCCTGTGGGGCAAGATGCTCAACGTGGAGAAGGCCCGGGCCGACAAGGTCTACGGAAACGACAAGCTCACCCCCGTCATCACCGCCCTGGGCGCCGGCATCGGGGAGGACTTTGACGCTGAGAAGCTCCGCTACCACAAGGTGGTCATCATGGCCGATGCCGACGTGGACGGCGCCCACATCCGCACGCTGCTGCTGACCTTCTTCTTCCGCTTCATGCGCCCCCTTATCGACAAGGGCTATGTGTACGCCGCTGTGCCCCCCCTGTACAAGCTGGTGCGGGGCAAGACCACCCGTGTGGCCTTCTCCGATGAGGAGCGGGATGCCATCTCCGCTGAGATGCGGGGCGGCAATCCCAACGTGAAGGTGGAGATCAGCCGCTTCAAGGGCCTGGGCGAGATGGACCCCCATGAGCTGTGGGAGACCACCATGAACCCCCAGACCCGTACCCTCAAGCGCATCACTATGGCAGACGCCGTCAAGGCCGACGAGATCTTCACCCTCCTCATGGGCGAGAAGGTGGAGCCCCGCCGGGAGTATATCGAGCGCAATGCCAGCAAGGCCATGAACCTGGACTACTGATGCCCAGCCCGGCGGGGAGCGGAAAGCCCCGCCGGAACCATCTATCTCTTGAACGGAGTTGAGCTTTTTGGCGAGCAATAACGATTATCAGACCAAAGATATCACCTTTCCCGATCAGAAGATCGTGGAGATCAATCTGGAGCATGAGATGCAGGACGCGTACATCGAGTACGCCATGTCGGTCATCGTGGGCCGGGCCCTGCCCGACGTGCGGGACGGCCTCAAGCCTGTCCACCGGCGCATTCTCTACTCCATGTATGAGAGCGGCCTGACCAGCGACAAGGCCTTCAAGAAGTCGGCCACCTGCGTGGGCGACGTGCTGGGTAAGTACCACCCCCACGGCGACCAGAGCGTCTATGACGCCCTGGTCCGTCTGGCCCAGGACTTCTCCATGCGCTATCCTCTGGTGGACGGCCACGGAAACTTCGGCTCGGTGGACGGCGATCCCCCGGCCGCCTACCGTTACACCGAGGCCCGCATGGCAAAGATCGCAAACGAGATGCTGCGGGACATCGAGAAGGAGACCGTGGACTGGGACCCCAACTTTGACGAGTCCCTGAAGGAACCCCGGGTCATCCCCTCCCGCTTCCCCAACCTTCTGGTGAACGGCTCCTCCGGCATCGCCGTGGGCATGACCACCAACATCCCGCCCCACAACCTGCGGGAGGTTATCGACGCCACCATCTGCGTGCTGGACAACCCCGAGGCCGAGCTGGACGACCTCATGGAGCACATCAAGGGCCCCGACTTCCCCACCAAGGGCATCATCATGGGCCGCAGCGGCATCCGGGCGGCCTACGCCACCGGTAAGGGCCACATCCGGGTGCGCGCCCGCACCGAGATGGAGGAGTTCGGCAACAACCGTACCCGCATCATCGTGACCGAGCTGCCCTATCAGGTGAACAAATCCCGCCTGGTGGAGAATATCGCCGACCAAGTCCACGACAAGCGTCTGGAGGGAATCTCCGGCCTGCGGGACGAGTCGGACGGCAAGAAGGGCATGCGCATCGTCATCGAGCTCAAGAAGGATGCCAATCCCCAGGTGGTGCTCAACCGGCTCTTTGCCCAGACCCAGATGCAGACCACCTTTGCCATCGTCATGCTGGCTCTGGTCAACAACCAGAAGCAGCCCAAGATCCTCACCCTACGCCAGATCCTGGACGAGTACATCGCCTTCCAGGAGGAGGTCATCACCCGGCGCACCATCTTTGACCGCCGCAAAGCGGAGGAGCGGGCCCATCTCCTCAAGGGCCTGCTCATTGCCCAGGACAACATCGACGAGGTCATCCGCATCATCCGCTCCCGGTACGATGACGCTAAGGAGAAGCTGATGGAGCGGTTCGGCCTGGACGAGGTCCAGGCCCAGGCCATCCTGGATATGCAGCTCAAGCGGCTCCAGGGCCTGGAGAAGGAGAAGCTGGAGGCCGAGTACGCCGAGCTCATGAAGAAGATCGCCTATTATAACGAGCTGCTCTCCAACGAGCAGATGCTCCGGGGCGTCCTCAAGGAGGAGCTCACCGAGATCCGCAACAAGTACGGCGACGAGCGCAAGACCGAGATCGGCTTCGTGGAGGACGACATCGACATCGAGGACCTGATCGAGGAGGAGGAGTGCGTCTTTACCCTCACCTCCGCCGGTTACATCAAGCGTCTGCCCGCCTCCACTTACCGGGCTCAGCGCCGGGGCGGCAAGGGCATCTCGGCCCAGACCCTCAAGGAGGAGGACATGGTGGAGACCGTGTTCACCGCCTCCACCCACGATTTCATCCTCTTCTTCACCAACAAGGGCCGGGTCCACCGGAAGAAGGGCTATCAGATCCCGGAGGCGGGCCGCACCGCCAAGGGCACCAACATCGTCAATGTCCTGCCCGTGGAGAGCGACGAGAAGGTCACCGCCATGATTCACCTGCGGGAGTTCCCGGAGGACCGCTATCTGGTCATGGTGACCCGCAACGGCACCGTCAAGCGGCTCCAGCTCTCCTCCATCAACACCGCCCGCAAGGCGGGCATCCGCTGCATCACCCTGGACGAGGGGGACGAGCTCATCGCCGTGCGGGAGACCGACGGGGAGCAGGCCGTGCTCATCGTCACCCACGAGGGTATGGCCATCTGCTTCAAGGAGACCGACGTGCGCTGCATGGGCCGGGACGCCTACGGCGTGCGCGGCATCAAGCTGCGGGACGGGGACTATGTGGTGGCGGCCGCCCGGGCCAAGCGGGACCACCAGGTGCTCATGATCACCGAGAACGGCTTTGGCAAGCGCACCGAGATGGACGAGTATATCCGCGCTGACGGACCCCAGAACCGCGGCGGCTACGGCCTGAAGGGCTACCAAGTCACCGACAAGACCGGACCCATCGCGGCCATGAAGGTGGTCAACGAGAATGACGACATCCTCATCATCTCGGACGACGGCACCATCATCCGCACCCATGCCGTGGGCATCAACGTCTATTCCCGTACCGCCCAGGGCGTGAAGGTCATGAATCTGAGCGAGGGTGTGAAGGTCATCTCCATCGCCCGCACCGAGCGGGAAGAGGAGGAGGAGACCGTTCTCCCGCCTGCCGGTGAGGAGGGCGAGAGCACTCCGAAGGCCGCTCCCCAGGAGACGGAGGAGTAATCGGATATGCGTGAAAAGAAGACCATGAGCCGGGGGGCCAAGCAGGCCCTGGTGGAAGGGCTCATCATGGCGGTGCTGGCCGTACTGGGCGCCATCTACGGCGTGCCTAAGCTGGGAATGTTCGGCGTGGTGTGGGTGGTGGCCGCCGGGGCCATTGCCCTGGTGGACCTCTACCGGGCCCTCATCAAGAGCCGCCGGGTGGGACGGAATGCGCCCACTGCCCCGGCCGCTGCAAAGCCCGCCGCGCCTCAGGCCGCCCCCGTGGAGCCTTCCGCTCCGCCCGTCCCGGAACAGCCGGAGCAGGCGGAGGAGCGCCTGCGCAAGCTCCAGTCCCTCCGGGACGAGGGGCTCATCACCCCGGAGGAGTATGAGCAGAAGCGGCAGGAGGTCCTCCGGGATCTGTAAGAGGAGTTTTCATGAAGCAAGTGACCATCTATACGGACGGAGCCTGTTCCGGAAATCCCGGACCGGGCGGGTGGGGGGCCATCCTCCAGTATGGCCCCCACAGGAAGGAGCTCTCCGGCGGTGAGGCCCAGACCACCAACAACCGCATGGAGCTCACCGGAGTCATCACGGCCCTCCAGGCGCTGAAAGAGCCCTGTGAGGTGGATCTCTATTCCGACTCGAAATATGTCCTGGACGCCCTGGAAAAGGGCTGGGCCAAGGGCTGGCGTGCCCGGGGTTGGGTGAAGTCCGACAAGAAGCCCGCCCTCAATTCCGACCTGTGGGCGGTGCTGCTGGACCTGTGTGACTATCATACGGTCCATCTCCACTGGGTGAAGGGCCACGCCGAGAATCCCTTCAACAACCGCTGTGACGAGCTGGCGGTGGCCGAGAGCCGGAAATTCCGGTAGGGGAGGGCGCCTGCCCGCGGGAGCGCGCCTATTCGGCGGGAACCCCTCTTTCTTACGGAAAAGAAAGCGGTGCCCCCGCCGGGTAGGCTCGCTATCCTAAGCGAAGAAAAAGAGAGAGGATCGTCTTTTTGGACGATCCTCTCTTTTTCTTGGTATCTTACCCTTCCACCGGTTTGATGGGGCGGCAGGGGTTGCCCACGGCCACAACACCCTCCGGGATGTCATGGACCACCACGCTTCCCGCACCAATGACGCTGTTGCTGCCGATGGTGACGCCGGGGAGCACGGTGACTCCTCCGCCGATCCACACATTATCGCCCACGGTGATGGGCTTGGCCCACTCCAGGCCGGCGTTTCGGGTGGCGGGGTCCATGGGATGTCCGGCGGTATAGAAGCCGCAGTTGGGGGCGATGAACACGTTATCCCCAAAGGTCACCGGGGCGCAGTCCAGAATGACCAGATTGTGGTTGGCATAGAAGTGCTCCCCCAGGGTGATGTGATAGCCGTAGTCACACCAGAAGGAGGGTTCGATGGTAAAGTGTGTGCCGGTGCGGCCCAGAATGGTGCGCAGGAGGGCATTTCTGGCCTGCTGCTGGAGCGGGGGGATCTGGTTTGCCTGGTGGCACAGCTCCTTACAGCGGCTACGCTGTGCCTCGAGAGCGGGGTCTGTGGCGTCGTAGAGCAGGCCGGAGGCCATTTTTTCCTGTTCCGTCATGGGAGTTCCTCCTCCGTTGAAGTTAAGAGAAACGCTGCGCTCCACCGGGAGGGCGGAGCGCAGCGGGAAGAATCATTCGGCTTTGGGTGCGCCGCCCTCACCCTTGGGGCGGTTTCCACGGGGACGGCGGTACCGGCGGCGGGGCTTCTTGGTGCTCTCCTGTCCCTCGCCGCCCTCCTGGGCGGGTGCAGACTCGGCGTGCTCCTTTGCCTCCTTGGCCGGGGCGGGCCGCTCACTCTTTGGCTTGGGGGGCCGGGCGGGCCGCTCCGTTCGGGGCTTGTCCCCGCGGGCCTCCTTGGCAGGCGCCTCCTCCCCCTGGGGCTTGGCTGCCTGTGCGGGCTTTTTGCTCCGGGAGCGGCGGCGGCGGGAACGCTTCTCGCCCTCACTGCCCTCTTCCGGAGCCGGGGCAGCGGGCTTGGGCTCCTCTGCCAGGGTCAGATTGGCCAGGGCGGCAGAGAGACGGTCCTCCTCACTCTCGGGGGGAGCGGTCACCTTGCGGAGCTTGGCCAACTCCTCGGGGGGCGGGGCTACATAGCCCTCGGGCCGCTTGCCCTTGCCGTTGCGGACCACGCAGATCTCACAGTTGTGATAGCAGCGGGGATTTTCCGGCTCGTCATCCAGGCGGACCTTCACGGTCTCCCGCAGGAGGTTGACCTGCGAGACCGTACCCACGCCGTCGGGGGTCTCCACAAAGGACTCGTTCTTGGGCATGCGCTTGACGGCGTCCTCATAGGCGTCCTGCTCATACTTCAGGCAGCACATGAGCCGGCCGCAGGTGCCCGAGATCTTGGTGGGGTTGAGGGAGAGGCTCTGGGTCTTGGCCATCTTGATGGAGACGGGCTGAAAATCGTCCAGGAAGCCGCAGCAGCAGAAGGGCCGCCCGCAGATGCCCAGACCGCCCAGCATCTTGGCCTCGTCCCGCACGCCGATCTGGCGCAGCTCGATGCGGGTGTGGAACACGCTGGCCAGATCCTTTACCAGGGCCCGGAAGTCCACCCGGCACTCGCTGGTGAAGAAAAAGAGGATCTTGTTGCCGTCAAAGTTGTATTCCACGTCCACCAGCTTCATGTCCAGCCCGTGGTCGGCAATCTTCTCCTGGCAGATGCGGAAGGCCCGCTCCTCCTTTTCATGGTTGCGCCGTACAGTCTCCAGATCCTTGGGGGTGGCGATGCGGACCAGGGGACGCAGAGGCTGCACCACGGCGGAGTCCTCCACCATGGTGTTGGCCTGAACGCACTCGCCGTATTCCACGCCCCGGGAGGTCTCGATGATGACCCCCTGTCCGGCCTGGACCTGGGTGCCCTTTGGATCGAAATAGTATTGTTTGCCCCCGCTCTTAAAGCGGACGCCAATGATTTCCGTCATAGTTGGAACCTCATCTATCTGGTAATTTGCGCCGTTTGGATGGAGGCCAGGCGGGCGCAGAGCCACCCGGCCAGATGACCTGCGCCGACGTAAAAGCCGCAGGCGGTGCGCAGCTCCTCCAGGACCCGGATGGCCTCCAGCATAGCCCGGGGGGAGAGGGCAGACGCCAGGGAGGCCGCGGCGGCGCGGCGCTGGGGGTCTTCCTCCTGTCCGGCCCCGGCACGCTGGACCAGCGCGTCCCGCAGGAGGAGCACAGTCTCCCCCATGAGGGCGGCCAGATCGTCCCGCTCCCACTTTTCCAGGGAAATGCACAGCTCGGCCAGGGCCAGCTCGTCCCCGGCGGAGAGACGCTGGGCCAGCAGCAGGGCAGTGTCCCGCAGGCGGGAGTCCACGGCGGCCGTTCCCTCCAGCTCGGCCACAGCCCGTCCCAGCAGGCCCTCACACCGCCGGGCGGCGGCCGAGAGCTCCTCCCGGCTGCGCTGGGGATAGCGGGCATATAAAAAGGCCTCCGCCTCTGGCAGAGAGACGGGGGAGAGGGTCAGGGTCTCACACCGGGAGCGCACGGTGGGGAGCAGAGCGGCCGCGTTTTCGGTGAGCAGCAGAAAAGCCGCGTAGGGCGGTCCCTCCTCCAGCAGCTTGAGCATGGCGTTCTGGGCGCTGGGATTCATGGTATGGGCGCGCTCCAGCAGATAGACCTTGCGCGCGGCCTCATTGGGCCGGATATAGGCGTCGGCGCGCAGGGCGCGGATCTGGGCCACGTTGATGTCGCCCTCCGCCCCGGCGCGCACAATGTCCGGATGGATGCCGCCCATGGCCTTGCGGCAGCCCGAGCAGTGCAGGCAGGGGGCCTGCTCCGCGGGACCGGAGCACACCAGCGCGGCCGAGAGCAGAGCGGCCAAGGTGCGCTTGCCCGAGCCCGCCGGGCCGCTGAGAATGTAGGCGTGGGAGAGGCCCCGCCGGGCAGTCTGGAGGTCCAGCTGCCGCTTGAGGGGACCGTTGCCCGCCAGCGCGTGGAGATCCATCCTTACACGCGCTCGAACCGCTCGATGTCCACCACGAAGATGGTGGCGCCGCCCACCACGACCTCCACCGGCATGCTGGGATAGTAGCCGTAGCTCATCTCAGAGGTGGTGGGGATCATCTGCTTGCGGCTATGGGACTGCTCCTTGATGATGTCAATGACGGACTGGACCTTCTCCTCGTCCACGCCCACCAGGATGGTCACGTTGCCTGCCATCAGGAAGCCGCCGGTGGTGGCCAGCTTGGTGGAAGAGAACCCGTGCTTGGTCAGAGACTGGGTGACCGCATTGGCGTCGTCATGGTTGATGATTGCAAGGATCAGTTTCATAAGTAATCCCTCCTCGGAATAAAAGACAGGGGGCCCCGGGCCACACACCGTCAGGGGAGAACCACTTCCATGTCTTTCTCCATATTATAACCTATTTGCGATAAATATGCGATAGTTTTTTTCGTTACACGCTCTCCCGGGGCAAGAACGGGGACGCCCGGGGGATAGGGTGCCACCTGGGAGGCGGCGATCTCCCCCAGGGCCGCGCCGACGGGGAGGGAACGGGTGGAGGAGAAGCGGGCCTGCCGGGGGGAGAGGGCCTGCTCGGGCGCCGGGGCCGGGGGCAGGGGCGGGAGTTGAGAGAGGGGAGGCTGATGGGCCCACACGGCGGCGAGGGTTTCCTCCAGCCGGGCAAAATCCGCCTCTGTGTCGGCGGCGGTACAGATGAAGACCACATGGCGGGCATCGGCCATCTCGGGGTAGACCCCCAGGTCTTGCAGGGCCTTCTCGGCGGCAAAGCCGTCGGCGCAGCGGAGGACCAGCCGGGTGGGGTCCAAGGGGGCCTGCTCCAGGGTGAGGGCGGGGAAGCGGCGGCGCAGGCGGGCCACCTGCTCGGCGGTGCGCCGGAGAGCGGCGCGGCCCTCCTCCTCCATCCAGGCCCGGGCGGCATCCAGGGCGGCCATCATGGGGTAGGAGGGGGAGGAGCTGCCGTAGAGGGAGGCCGCCCGGCGCAGCTCGTCCAGGGAGAAGCGGGAGGAGAAGAGGAGGGCGGACTGCCCGGGAGCGGGCAGGGTCTTGTGGGCCGAGACCACCGCCACGTCAGCCGCGGCCAGGCTCCGGTCCTCCAGAAAGGGCAGATGGGCCCCGTGGGCCCCGTCTACCAGGAGCAGCACCCCGTGGGCATGGCAGACCCGGGCCAGGGCGGGCAGATCGGAGCACACCCCGTAGTAGGTGGGGGAGGTGACGCACACGGCCCGGACAGCGGGGTTGGCCTCCAGGGCCTCCTCCAGGTCCCGGGGAGAGATGGGGCCGGTGACCTCGCCCTCCCGGAGCCAGGGGCGGAAGAGGTAGTGGGGGTGGAGATCCAACAGGGCCATGGCGTTGAAGGCCGAGCGGTGACAGCCCCGGTCCACCAGGACCTGGTCCCCCGGGCGGCAGGCCAGGGTAAAGGCCGAGAGGACGCCCTGGGTGGAGCCGCCGGTGAGGAAAAGACAGTGTGCGCTGCCAAAGGTGCGGGCCCAGAGGGCCTCGGCGGCCTCGATGGGACCGCCGGACTCAAAGAGGTTGCCGGTGGGGGGGAGCTCGGTCACATCCAGGGCCGCGGCGGGGGAGAGCTCCGGCAGGGGGAGAAAGTGGCCCTTGTGGCCGGGCATGTGCATTCGCAGGGGGCGCTGTCCGGCAAAGCGGCGCAGGGCATCGCAGAGGGGCGTCTGGTTCATGGGGGGGACCTCCTGTGAGAAAAATGGCATTTGATATGGTTATAGCACAGCCCTTCCCAAAAGAAAAGAAAGTTTTCCACATTTGCATGTGGAAAACTTGGGGGAAAAGTGTAAAACTAATGTTCCATTGAAAAAGAGAAAAAGGGAGCACTCCAAATGGAGTGCTCCCAAAGTGTAAAATTAGTCGGCCAGAGCGGCGGTGATGATGGCCATGGAGTAGACCTCCTGGGCGTTGCAGCCGCGGGAGAGGTCGTTGATGGGGGCGTTCAGACCCAGCAGGATGGGGCCGTAGGCGTCGAAGCTGCCCAGACGCTGGGCAATCTTGTAGCCGATGTTGCCGGCGTTGATGTCGGGGAAGATGAAGGTGTTGGCGTGACCGGCCACCTTGGAGTCCTTGCACTTGGTGCGGGCCACGTTGGGGGACACGGCGGCGTCGAACTGGATTTCGCCTTCCACGGGCAGATCGGGAGCGGCAGCGCGGATCTTGGCGGTGGCGTTGCGGACCTTGTCCACGTCTTCGCCGGCGCCGGAGCCCAGGGTGGAGTAGGACAGCATGGCGACCTGGGGATCCACGCCGAAGATCTTGCCGCACTGAGCGGCCTCCAGGGCGATCTCCACCAGATCATCCTCGGTGGGCTTGATGTTGATGGCGCAGTCGCCCATCACCAGGACCTCGTTGCCGCCGGTAGCGGAGGGACGGACCATGATGAAGCAGGAGGAGACGATCTTGTTGCCCGGCTTGGTCTTGATGAGCTGCAGGGCGGGACGCACGGTGTCGGCGGTGGAGTAGGTGGCGCCGCCCAGCAGAGCGTCGGCCTCGCCCATCTTCACCAGCATGGTGCCGAAGTAGTTGCCCTTCTTCAGGTAGCCGCGGACCTGCTCCTCGGTCATCTTGCCCTTGCGCAGCTCCACCATCTTCTGGACCATCTCCTCCATGCGGGGATAGGTCTCGGGATCCACGATCTCGGCGCCGCGGATGTTGAAGCCGGCCTCTTCAGCGGCAGCGCGGACCTCATCGGGGTTGCCCACCAGCACGGGGGTCAGCCAGGTACCGGCCAGCAGACGGGCGCTGGCCTCCAGGATGCGGGGATCGGTACCCTCGGTAAAGACGATCTTCTTGGGGTTTGCTTTCAGCTTTGCGATTAGCTTGCCAAACATTGTCGTAACGCCTCCATAAAGTTGGTTCATAGGGGTTTAAATATGGTGTTACCTATTATACACCATTTTCAGGAATCTTCACAATGGACAAAAACGAAAAAATCCAAGAAAATACCCCTTTACTTTTTGTATTTACTACGCTATACTATACACGCTGTTTTTTGGATTTCTCCGGTAAAACCTGCTGTGCAGGAGTGGAAGATCCTCTTTTTTGGTTACTTTTTTGCGATTTTGAGAGGGGTATCGACTATGCATTCGGATTTTTCCCGCTGCCTTTCCCTGCTGCGTCAGGAGAAGGGGATCTCCCAGCGCGCCGCGGCCAAGGATCTGGGGATCAGCCAGGCCCTGCTGTCCCACTATGAGAACGGCGTGCGGGAGCCGGGACTTGCCTTTGTGACGCGGGCCTGTGACTACTACAACGTGTCGGCGGATTTTCTGCTGGGCCGCACCCTGACCAAAAACGGTGCCACCATCGTCTCGCCCGACGAGCTGTATGACTATTCTACCGAGAAGGACAATGTGCTCCACGGGAGCATCGTGGCCACCCTGAACAAGAAGCTGCTGGTCAACTCCATCAGCGTCCTCTTTGACCTGCTGGGTAAGACGGGCTGCAAGGGGGCGGTCAAGGCCGCGGCGGAGTATCTCTCCACCGCCATTTATACCCTCTTCCGCCATCTCTACCGGGCACCCGGCACCCAGAATGAGGACTTTTTTGCCGTGCCTCCGCTGTCCTTTACCGCGGGCGTGGCCCAGAGCGATCTCATCTACGCCCAGTGTGCCTATGTGGAGTCTCTGGAGGAGCACCGCAGGGAGAAGGGCGAGTTCCCCAGCATGAACCACGACGCCCTGATGGAGAACTATCCGGGCACCTACCAGTCTCTGCTCCAGATCATCCACAATACGGGCGGGCGGATTACCGCTTGCGTCCAGGAGCGGAAAACGATAAAATAAGGGTCATAAAATACCGCATCGGCCTCCGGAACGTGTCCGGAAGGCCGGTGTTTTCTCTCCAAAACGGCGGAACATCCGGCCGTGGCGGGATACACGCCGCCGGAGCCCAAAGGCCCCGCGCGGACATTTAGACGGAGGTTTCTGTATATGCGCGACCAGAGCAAGATCCGCAATTTCAGTATCATCGCCCATATCGACCACGGGAAATCCACCCTCTCCGACCGGCTCATCGAGAAGTGCGACGCCGTCTCCCAGCGGGAGATGGAGAGCCAGCTGCTGGATAACATGGATCTGGAGCGGGAGCGTGGCATCACCATCAAGGCCCGGGCGGTCAAGCTCAATTACAAGGCCCAGGATGGGGAGGAATATGAGCTCAATCTCATCGACACTCCCGGCCACGTGGACTTCAACTATGAGGTCTCCCGCTCGCTGGCGGCCTGTGAGGGCGCCATCCTGGTGGTGGACGCCGCCCAGGGAATCGAGGCTCAGACCCTGGCCAACACCTATCTGGCCCTGGAGCACGACCTGGAGATCCGCCCGGTGGTGAACAAGATCGATCTGCCCGCCGCCGACCCCCAGAAGGTCAAGCACGAGATCGAGGACGTCATCGGCCTGCCCGCCATGGACGCACCCGAGATCTCGGCCAAGGTGGGACTCAACATCGACGCAGTGCTGGAGGACATCGTCCACAACATCCCCGCCCCCAAGGGCGATCCGGATGCCCCCCTCAAGGCTCTGATCTTTGACAGCCAGTATGACGCCTATCGGGGAGTCATCGTCTATTTCCGGGTCATGGAGGGCACCATCCGCACCGGGATGAAGGTCAAGATGATGGCCTCTGGTGCCTCCTACGAGGTCATCGAGTGCGGCTGCCTGCGTCCCCTGGGGCTGGAGCCCACCGACAGCCTGTCGGCCGGCGAAGTGGGCTATTTCACCGCCTCCATCAAGAACGTGAAGGACACCCGGGTGGGCGACACCATCACCGGCGTGGAGCATCCCGCCGCCGAGCCCCTGCCCGGATACCGGCCCGCCCAGGCCATGGTGTACTGCGGCGTGTATACCGAGGACGGCTCCAAGTACCCCGATCTGCGGGACGCGCTGGAAAAGCTCCAGCTCAACGACGCATCCCTCTCCTTTGAGCCGGAATCCTCCGCCGCCCTGGGCTTCGGCTTCCGCTGCGGCTTTTTGGGCATGCTCCATATGGAGATCATCCAGGAGCGGCTGGAGCGGGAGTTCGACCTGGATCTGGTGACCACTCTGCCCTCGGTCATCTACGAGATCACCAAGACCGACGGCACCGTGGTACAGGTGGACAATCCCCACAACTACCCGGACCCCGCCCACATTGAGGAGGCGCGGGAGCCCTTTGCCAAGGTTTCCATCATCGCGCCCCCCGACTACGTGGGAAATATCATGCCCATGTGCCAGGAGCGCCGGGCGGAGTTCAAGGACATGCAGTATCTGGACACCAATCTGGTAGAGCTCCACTACTCCATGCCCCTCAACGAGATCATCTATGATTTCTTTGACGCCCTGAAGGCCAACACCAAGGGCTATGCCTCTCTGGACTATGAGGTAGAGGGCTACCGGCCCAGCGAGCTGGTCAAGGTGGATATGCTCCTCAACGGCGAGCAGGTGGACGCCCTCTCCTTCATCGCGCATAAGGAGAAGGCCTACAAGCGTGCCCGCCGCATCTGCGAGAAGCTCAAGGACAACATCCCCCGTCAGCTCTTTGAGGTGCCGGTCCAGGCTGCCATCGGCGGCAAGGTCATCGCCCGTGAGACCGTCCGGGCCATGCGCAAGGACGTGCTGGCCAAGTGCTACGGCGGCGACATCACCCGAAAGAAAAAGCTGCTGGAAAAGCAGAAAGAGGGCAAGAAGAAGATGCGCTCTCTGGGGTCGGTGCAGCTACCCACCGAGGCCTTTATGGCTGTGCTCAAGCTGGACGAGGAATAAGAAGATTGGGAGCCGCCCTGATGGGCGGCTCTCTTTTTGGTTTCCGGGGCTGGTATAGAGAACGCCTATTTGGAGGGAACCGCCTGCCCGGCGGGGGCACCGCTTTCTTTTCCGTAAGAAAGCGGTGGGAAAGAACGGGCCGGGGGAGGTATCCCCCGGCGCCCCCTCCAAGTACGCCCCAACGGGCTGGGCTCAAGTCGCTGCAATTGCAAAAGTGCGGTGGGCCAAAGGCAATGGCGGTTGCCTATGAGGTACTTGGTGAGCCTGGTGGTGTTTTAAGCTGCTCTCTCCCGACGGCAGTCGAAGTCGGGAGTACGCACTTCTGCGGACGCTGGTCTGCCGTCTCCGCCGGGGGTGCACGGAGGGGGAATCATCCCTGTTCCCCCTCCGGCGTTTTCTTTCTCCCCTCTTTCTTTTCGAAAAGAAAGAGGGGTTTCCGCCGAACAGGCGGCCCGCGTGGCAGCAAAAGAAAAGATTCCCCCTCGTGAAAGATTTCCCGGTCCTGAATCGTATTCCAGGTGAAAGCGCTTTTGAAACGGAAGAAAAGGATGTGAGGCATACGAGACCGACGTTGAGCCGCCAGGAGGCGGAGCGGCTGGTGGAGACCTATTCCGATCTGGTCTTGCGGCTGAGCTATACCTATCTCAAGAGCCGGGAGGACGCGAAAGACATCTGTCAGACGGTCTTTCTCAAGCTGCTAGAGAAGCCACGGGCCTTTGACTCGCCGGAGCATGAGAAGGCATGGATCATCCGCACGGCGGCAAATGCCTGTAAGGATATGCTGAAGAGTCACTGGCACAGGACCAGGGCCGATCTCCAGGAGGCCGACGGGATGGCCTGTCCCCAGGCCGAGGAGGGAAGCCTTTTGGCGGCGGTGGAGCTCCTTCCGCCCAAATACCGGGCCGTCATTTATCTCTATTACTACGAGGGCTATACCGCCAAGGAGATCGCACAGATGCTGGGGGAACACCCGGCGACCGTATCCACCCAGCTCAGCCGGGGCCGCTCCCGGCTGCGCACACTGCTGGAACAGGAGGGTTTGGCATGAAAACCTATCATCAGTCCATGGATGAACTGCATTTTACCCCCGAGGAAAAAGAGGCCATGACAGAGCGTCTCCTGAAGGCGTCCCAGGCACCGGTACATCGGGTGCGCCCGCTTCGGCGGATGGCCGCGGTGGGCGTGGCTGCCGCGCTGGTGCTGACTGTTGGGGTGGGAGCCGCGGCCACCGGCGTGCTCAAAAGCGCGGGCGAGGCCTTTTCCGAGGTCTTCGGCGGCGCTCCCGCACAGACGGAGATCATCGACCGGATCGGCCGTCCCGTGGGCGCCAGCGACATGGCGGACGGCGTGGTCATCACGGCCGACGCCATTGTGGGCGACCGGTACAGCTACGCCATCGTCTATACCATTGCCCGGGAGGACGGGAAGCCTCTGGCCGAGGATTTGACCCCCAATGACTTCGGCTATCTCCCTCTCCGGTTTGAAAGCGCCGATGTGGACGTGGGACAGCAGGGCGGAAGCCACGGCGCCTCCTACTTCTTTGACGCCGACCCGGAGGACAATGCGGTGCAGTATGTGGACCTGCGCACCGGGGATACCCCGCTGACACCGGGAACGGCCCGGGCCTCCTTCCGGAACCTGTCGGTCTATACCGACAATGACTATACCAAGAGTACCCCGGTGGCCCAGGGAAAGTGGAAGATGCGCTTTGCCTTCCAGTTTGAGGATACCTCGGTGAGTCTTCCGGCTGGACAGTCCTTCCTGCTCAATGGGATGGAGGCCACGCTGGACTCGGTGGTCCTCTCTCCGCTCTCCTTCCAGGTGAGCTACACCGTGCAGCAGGAGGTACAGTGGGACAACGCCGGAGGGAATGGCCAACAGAGCGCCCACGACCGGGAGGAGTCCCTGCGCTATCTGGAGTCCCTCCCCGTGGTACTGACCAAGCGGGACGGCACCACCATAGACCTCACCTCCAGCGGCGGGAGCATCTCCCCCCAGGGAGGTAAGACGGTGTGCCAGAAGAGCGATATTTTCTCCTCCGTCCTTTCGCTGGAGGAGATCGAGAGCATCACGGTGGCCGATCTGACCTTCCCCCTCGCGCAGGGAGAATGACCCCGAAAAAATGTCCCCCGGACAGACCGTTTTCCGTCTGCCCGGGGGACGTTCTTTATTCCCGGATGACAATGCCCAGCCGCCGGGCCAGCTCTCCGGCCTGCCAGCGGTCCACGATGACGCCCCGGAGCTCCTCTCCGGCGTCCGAGAGGATCAGCCCCTCCAGGCGGCAGGTGGTGAGATCCACCCCCGCCAGCGGGGTGTGAAAGAAGCGCACCCCGGTGAGGTTGCATTCCGAGTATGCCACACCCTTCCACACACAGGAGGCCATGGAGGCCTGAGAGAGGTCACAGCCGCTCCACAGTCCCCCCTTCACCCGCTGGGCGGTAAAGTTGGCATAGGAGAGCTTGCAGCCCCGGAAGGACACATGCTGGAGCCCGCACTGCTGGAAGGCGGTCCCCAGGGCCCGGCAGTCCTCCAGTGCCACCCGGCACCAGATCCCGTCGGCAAAGGTGCTGCCCGAGAGGTCGCAGTCCTGAAAGACCACGTCAGTCATCTCCCAGTGGGAACAGTCGCACTCCAGAAACCGGCAGCCCTGAAAGCGCACCCCCTCCAGGGTCAGACCGGAGAGGTCGGCCCCGGTGAGAAGGGCGTGCTCCACCAGAAGACCGGAGAGGGGCTCCTGCGTTTCCACGCTGTGGGCAGCCTGTATGGAGAAATCAGGGGCGGGAGAGAGGTTTTGCGGGAGGGATGGGGACAAGAGTTTCATGGGACGACCTCCGAAGAAGGTATGGGGTAAATTATTTGCGGCGTCTGCGCCGCCGCCAGACCAGAAAGACGATTAGGGCAAGCAGGAGGACCAGGGGTACCAGGAGGAGACGGAAGAAGGCCAGGGTATAGGTGGTGATCCCCAGGGAGGAGGTTACCCGGTCGGAGAGGGAGAGCTGGGGCGCGGAGTAGAGGGTAAAGGAGAGGTCCTCTTCGGGCAGACCCTGGGTATGGGCGGTGTAGGAGCCGTCTGGCTGCTCCTCCAGAGGAAGGGAGGAGTGGATGACATAGGGATAGCCGCTTTCCCCGGCGTCCACTGTGAGATCCAGGGTACCGAAGTCCGCCCAGTGCCGGGCGGGCGAGAGAAGATAGGTAAAGGTGTGCTGCCAGTCGGCGGTACCCTTCCGCACGCCGTCGCTCCGGGTGGTGTAGGTCACGGCCACCTCCACGGTGCTCTCCGGAGGAAAGTCTACCGTGTAGAGGAACTGAAGGGGCAGGGCGGAGGGATCGGAATTTTCGATCCATTCAGCCAGAAGGATGGGATTGTTTTCCCAGGATTCCCACAACTCCTCCAGCTGGCGGTATTTGAGGGCCTGGATGGAATCCATATGCCCGGCAAAGCGGGTCCCATACCGTTCCTCCAGATAGGACTGAAAAACGGTGCGGAAGGGCAGCTCCTCCGTGGTCACGGTATAATTGCCCGAGACGGTATAGTCCGGCGCTCCATTCAGACCGAAGACCAGGACAGTGGCCTTCTCACTGGTACCCAGGGTCACGGAGCCGTCCTCCTCCCCGGAATAGGAGTGGATGCCGTCATAGGTCACCCACATACGCCCGCCGGAGGCAGGGAGAGTGAGGGTGTTGTCGCTTCCGTCCTGGGTGGGCGTGAGGATAAAGGTGCAAAGCGTACCGGTCTGGTCCGGGTCAAAGGTCTGAGGCTGATAGTCGGGGGATACGCCGTCCCAGATCAGCTGAAAGGGGAGGGCGCGTCCGTCGGCGGTGATGGACACGCTGGCGGGGTCAAAATCCCACACGGACTCCTCCAGGGAAAAGGCCATCTGGACTGCCCGGCCCTCCTCCGTGGGATTCTCCATCTGATAGCGGGCGGTGACCTGGGCCTCCAGTGAGTAGGAGTCCCCCTGGTCGATCTGAAAGGCGAGATCCTCATGGGTGACCGAAATGGGACAGTTCTCCTCCACGGAGAGCACCTCTGAGCCGGGAGAGCCCTCCCAGCGGGTGGGAGCCGAGTTGGCCTGGGCCGGCAGGAGCAGAACCGGCACAAGCAGAGCGCAAGAGAGCAGTCGTTTCATAAGAGCCTCCTTTCCTGAGATGGATCCTTACAGGTGCATCATATCATGGATTGGAGGAGAGAACCAGAACAAAAGGGTAACAAAAGTGCGCCCGACGAATAGGTGGCCGGATTTCAAAAGCAAAATAAGCCCCCCGCAGATCTCTGCGGGGGGCCGCTCAAAGCTTCTTAAAACGCCATCTTCTCAGCCAGATAGGCCTTCAGCTCGGAGATGGGCATACGCACCTGCTCCATGGTGTCGCGGTCGCGGACGGTGACGCAGTGGTCAGCCTCCTCGGTGTCGGTGCCCACGGTCTGGAAGTCCACGGTGACACAGAAGGGAGTGCCGATCTCGTCCTGACGGCGGTAGCGCTTGCCGATGGAGCCGGCCTCGTCGTAGTCCACCATAAAGTCCTTGGCCAGCATGTCGCGGATCTCCATGGCCTTGTCGCCCAGCTTCTTGGACAGGGGGAGCACCGCGCACTTGAAGGGGGCCAGAGCGGGATGGAGGCGCAGGACGGTGCGCACATCGTTCTTCGCGGCGTCCACCACCTCTTCGTCGTAGGCGTCGATGAGGAAGGCCAGGGTCACGCGATCGGCGCCCAGGGAGGGCTCGATGACGTAGGGGATATAGTGCTCGTTCTTCTCCTGGTCGAAGTAGGTCATATCCTTGCCGGAGGTGTTCTGATGCTGGGTCAGGTCGAAGTTGGTGCGGCTGGCCACGCCCCACAGCTCGCCCCAGCCGAAGGGGAAGACGAACTCGAAGTCGGTGGTGGCGTTGGAGTAGTGGGAGAGCTCCTCCGGGTCATGGTCGCGCAGGCGCAGGTTCTCGTCCTTCATGCCCAGGTCCAGCAGCCACTGGTGGCAGAACTGCTTCCAGTAGTTGAACCACTCCAGCTCGGTGCCGGGCTGGCAGAAGAACTCCAGCTCCATCTGCTCGAACTCACGGGTGCGGAAGGTGAAGTTGCCCGGGGTGATCTCGTTGCGGAAGGACTTGCCCACCTGGCACACGCCGAAGGGCAGCTTCTTACGGGTGGTGCGCTGGACGTTCTGGAAGTTGACAAAGATGCCCTGGGCGGTCTCGGGACGGAGATAGACGGTGTTCTTGGCATCCTCGGTGACGCCCTGGAAGGTCTTGAACATCAGGTTGAACTGGCGGATGTCGGTCCAGTTATGCTTGCCGCAGGAGGGGCAGGGGATCTGGTGCTCATCCACAAAGGCCTTCATCTCGGCCTGGGAGAGGGCGTCCACCGGCTTGGGCAGGGTGAAGTCGTGCTCGGCGCACCAGTCCTCGATGACCTTGTCGGCGCGGAAGCGCTCCTTGCACTCCTTACAGTCCATCAGAGGATCGGAGAAGCCGCCCACATGGCCGGAGGCCACCCACACCTGGGGATTCATCAGGATGGCGGCATCCAGGCCCACGTTGTAGTGGTTTTCCTGGACAAACTTTTTCCACCAGGCCTTCTTCACGTTGTTCTTGAGCTCTACGCCCAGAGGGCCGTAGTCCCAGGTGTTGGCCAGGCCGCCGTAGATCTCACTGCCGGCAAAGACAAAGCCGCGGCCCTTACACAGGGCGACGATTTTTTCCATGGTCTTTTCGGTGTTCTTCATACAGATCAAACTCCTTCGCTTGTTGTTTTTAGGGAAAGAAAGGGGGACCCCGACGGCACGGTTTGAAGGGAAGCGGCGGATGAAAAAACGCCCTGAGCCGATTTCGGCTCAGGGCGAACAAAGTCCGTGTTTCCACCTGAATTCGAAGCGGCAAACCGCTCCGCACTCAAACCCAATAACGGCGGGGGACCGGCGGCGCCTACTGGGGAATTTTCCCGTTGGGGCCGCGGCTCGCGGGTGCCTTCCGCACAGCCCTTCGGAAGCCTCGCACCAGACGGCTTCTCTCTTGGGCCGGGACCATGCGTACTCTTCCCGGTCAATGCCTTGCTCGATGTTGGGGACATTCTACCACCTTTTTTTCAGGCCGTCAAGCCGGAAAACGGGGCTGTTTTTGGAGAAATGGGGATTAACTGAGCAAGAGCTCGGCATCCTCCAGGGTGAGATGGGGCTGGAGGGCCAGGGTGATGGCATATCCCAGCACCTTGGAGAGATCGGCCATCTGGGCGTCGATGTCCTTGGGGGTGACGATGAGCCCATCCCCGGCGCCCATAAGGGTCTCCGGATCCAGATCGGCGCCCCCAGCCTCGGAGAGCACGTCGGCGGCCAGGGTGGCGGCATCCACCACGGTGGGCACGCCCACCGCCAGTACAGGCACCCCCAGCGTGGAGCGGTCCAGGGCGTGCCGGTGATTGCCCACCCCGGAACCGGGGGAGATACCGGTGTCGGAAAGCTGAACGGTCCGGCACACCCGCTTCAGGCTCCGGGAGGCGAGTGCGTCCACCGCGATGATGCAGGAGGGGCGGATGCGCTCGGCCACCGCCCGGGCCAGCTCACCGCTCTCCACGCCGGTAGTGCCCAGCACGCCGGCCGCCAGGGCGGCCACCGGGCGGAAGGCGGCAAAGTGCTCCGGCGCGCCCGAGACCAGATGGCGGGTGACCAGGGTGTGCTCCACCGTTTTGGGGCCGATGGCATCGGGGGTGATGGCCCGGTTGCCCAGTCCCACCACCAGCACCGGCACTTGAGCGGGCAGGGAGCCCAGCAGGGCAGTCAGTTCCGCCGCGATGGCCCGCACCGCCCGGGGAAGGGCCTCCGGCTCCCGCCGCTCCAGGCCGGAGAGCTCCAGAGTCACATATTGCCCCTCGGGCTTGCCCAGGGCCCGGGCCCCTTGATGGTCCAGGATCTCCACCCGGGTGACCGGGTAGCCCTCCCGGGTGTCGTCCCGGGCCCTCACGCCCGGAAGCGCAGTCTCCCGGGCGGCGCTCTCTTTCCAGAGGTCGTGGGCCTCCACGGCCAGGTCGGTCCGTCGCTGTAACATATGCCTTCCCCCTATATCTGGTGTTTTATCCCTATTCCGTTCCCAATAAAACCGGAAAGGGGACTACGACCTAAAATTTTCCGAAAAAAATTCAATTTACTAGTTGCATTTTTCCCAATTGCCTGCTAAAATATAAATCTGCACGGGTGAACTGTGCGAATCGTCATCGGAGGAGGTGTTTGGTTTGCCGAATATCAAGTCTGCCAAGAAGCGTGTCCTGGTGAACAAGACCAAGGCCATGCAGAACAAGACCGCTAAGTCCGCGCTGAAGACCGACATCAAGAAGTTTGAGGCCGCGGTGGCCGAAGGCAACCGCAGCGAGGCCGATAGCGCTTACAAGGTGGCTGTCAAGGCCGTCGACAAGGCCGTGCTGCATGGTCTGCTGCATAAGAACAACGGCGCCCGCAAGAAGAGCGCTATGACCATCAAGCTGAACAAGCTGGCCTAATTGATTTGTGGTCTGAAAAAACCGTCTGCATTGCAGGCGGTTTTTTTGTCAAATTCCGTCGAACAGGGCGCAATACGTTCTATCCCGCCCAAGAGCGGGGAAAGATAGGTGGAGTGGTGCGGACGAAAAGGGGGTATGTGTGTGAAGCAAGTACTCAACTGGCCGCTGGTGCGCTTTCTGCATGAGATCGTGGACATTTACTTCAGCAAGCGGATTTCCCGGTCTGCGGCTGAGCTGGCCTATTTTCTGATCCTGACCTTTTTTCCCATTCTGATCTGTGTCAACGCCTTTATCGGCCTGCTCCATCTGGATATCGGGGCGGTGCTCCAGGCGGCGGACGAACTGCTGCCCCGGGAGAGCCTGAGTATCCTGGCCGACTATCTCGCCTATATCAGCATCAATCAGTCCAGGGGCCTGCTGGTGGCGGGGATCATGACCACCCTGTTTGCCGCCTCGGCCGCCTTCCGGTCCCTGATGAACATTATGGATGACATCTATGACCGGCGCAGCTACCAGGGGATCCGGCAGATCGTGGCCAGCGTGGTCTTTTCCGTGCTGATGCTCATTACCATCTACCTCTCCATCGTAGTGGTCCTCACCGGGGAGTGGCTTTTCCAGCTCATCGCCCAGCTGCTGCGTCTGGAGGAATTGTGCCTGCCCTGGACCTGGCAGTGGCTGCGGTTTCTGCTGCTCTTCTGTCTGGTGATGGTATTTATCTCCCTGGTCTACCGGATGTCCGCCCCCATCGGGAAACCCCGCCCGCCGGTGCTGCGGGGGGCCTTTTTGGCGGCGGTGGCACTGGTGGGAGCATCGGCGCTCTTTTCCTGGTTTATCGGCATGTCCTCCCGCTACTCCCTGGTCTACGGGTCCCTGGCCTCGGTGATCATTCTGCTGGTGTGGCTCTACCTGTGCGGAAACATCCTGATCCTGGGCAATGTGGTCAACTGCGTGTGGTATACCCATAAAAAAAAGCGTTACCTCCAGCGCCTCAAGCGAGAGGAGAACGGACGTTAAAATAGGCAGCGCCCCCGCTCCGATCGGAGCGGGGGCGCTGTTTGCTTCATCAGGGAAGATAGTTATAGGGGTTGACCAAGCTGCCGTTCACATGGACCTCGAAGTGGCAGTGATTGCCGGTGGAGCGTCCGGTAGAGCCGGCCTTGGCGATGGTCTGACCCTGATAGACCTTGTCGCCCACATTGACCAGAAGGCTGGAGTTGTGGCCGTAGTAGGACTGACGGCCGTCGCCGTGGTCGATGATGACCAATTTGCCGTAAGTGCCCTGCCAGCCGGAGTAGATGACCGTTCCGCCGTCGGCGGCGGCAATGGAGGTGCCGTAGGGGACAGCGATGTCAATGCCCCGGTGGAAGCTGTAAGAACCAAAGATGGAGCGGTAGCCGTAGCCGGAAGTGACGTTGCCGTAAGTGGGCCAGATAAAATAGCCCTTGGGCAGCCAGGAGGGACGCTCCTTGGTGCCCACCGCCACGACCTTCTCGGTGGGCTGGGTGAGAACGGTGGTGTTGGTGACCTCCCGGGCGGTCTCCTTGCCGTTGATATAGGTGACGTTGGCGGAGACCTGCTGGGTGCCGGTCGAACCGGCGGAGAGGACCTTGGTGTCCCCCTCATACATGGAGCTGTCCTCCACCTCGCGCACGGGGGCGGCAATGGACTCGGTATAGGTCACCGCGTCCACGGTCTCCACCGAGAGGAAGGGGATCTCCTCCTTGATGTTGAGGACCTGACCGATCATGAGCTTGTTGACATCAATGCCGGGGTTGAGGGCCTCCAGCTCCTTCATGGTCATGCCGTTATCAAAGGCCAGCGCCATAAAGGTATCTCCGGCCTGCACCTCATAGGTGGTCTCGCCGTTGGTGTTGGAGGTGAGGGTGGACTGGATGTCGGCCACATCCTGCTCCACATCGGCGGAGATGTACTCCCGGGTGATGTTGACCTGATCCACAAACTTGGAGGAGATGGTATTCTCGTCCTCATAGGTAGCCTGGATGGAATCCAGAAGGGCGGTAAGAGTGGACTGATCCTCGGCCGCGCCCACCACCTGGCCGTTGACCGAGAGGACGTAGCTCTTCATCACGTCACCGATCCGGTCCAGCAGATAGGGCTCCAGGGTAGTGGCGGGGGGGATGCTGTCCCGCTCGGAGAGAGCGAAGCGATACTCCACCTCGCCGTCCATCACATATGTATGACCCAGGATCTCAGTGGCCCGGGCCTCCACCCGATCCACCGCGCCCTCAAAGTCGCTCTTGGTGGCGACCACGCCGATGGCCTGACCGTCCACCAGCACCTGATAGCTGGGAACATAGACGGTGGCGAGCACGCCGGCCACGCCCATCAGAGTGGCGGCAGCCAGGAAGATCAGCGGGTTGAAGGAGCGCATCCAGGCCAGGGCCTGATCTACCCGGCGCACCGCGGCGGAGTTCTCCTGCAGGAAACGCTCTGCCCGCGCAAAGGCGGAATCCCGCAGGCGGCGGGGAAGGGCGGCCGCATCGGCCGCAGAAAAGCCCTCGCGCCGCGGGGCGCGGGGCTGCTGTAATAACTCGTCCATGGGAAGGACCTCCCTTTTATCGTCGTTGTGCAGGACACAAACTGGTATCAAAAGATTACAAATTGGTTACAAAGAGTAGTTTACACTGTTTTGTCCTTCCCGTCAACCCCTTATTCTTGTGTTTTTGTGCGAATCAGGTCACAAGATGGGGGAGTTTGTCTGGAATCTAAAAAATTTTGTTCAGAGATATGCAAAATGAGGCGGCGCGCCTGCCCGGCGGGGGAGCGCGCCTGCTCGGCGGGAACTCCTCTTTCTTTTCGAAAAGAAAGAGGAGGGAAAGAAAACGCCGGAGGGGGAACGAGGGCGCTTCCCCCTCCGGACCTCCCCCTCAGTGCACCCCCGGCGGTGACGGCAGACCAGCGTCCGCGAGGCGTGTACCCCCTTCCGGGGTGGTTTTTACCCCTGCGGAAAGGGTTTGGTCTGGCATTTGCGGAAGCCCTCGGCTCGTTCTTTCCCAGCGCTTTCTTGCGGAAAAGAAAGCGGTACCCTCGCCGGGAAGGCGCGTCCCGAGAGTTGGCCCATACAAAACACCGGCGCCCGCGGAGTAATCCGCAGGCGCCGGTATTGTTTTATTCAGCGGTCTCTTCTTCCTTCTTGGTGCAGACGATGTTCAGCTCATCCAGCTGCTTGGGCTCTACGAAAGAGGGGGCGCCCATCATCAGGTCCTGGGCGTTCTTGTTCATGGGGAAGGGGATAATCTCCCGGATGGAGTCCTCACCGGCCAGCAGCATGACCATGCGGTCCACGCCGGGGGCGATGCCCGCATGGGGGGGCGCGCCGTAGGTAAAGGCGTTATACATGGCGGGGAACTTGGCCTTCACGTCGTCCTCGCCCAGACGGACCAGCTGGAAGGCCTCGATCATGATCTCAGGATCGTGGTTCCGCACGGCGCCGGAGGAGAGTTCCACGCCGTTGCACACCAGGTCGTACTGGAAGGCGGTGATGGTGAGGGGGTCCACCTCACCGGCGGCGGCCTGCTTCAGGATCTCCAGTCCGCCGTTGGGCATGGAGAAGGGGTTGTGGCAGAACTCCAGCTCGCCGGACTCCTCGCCCATCTCGTACATGGGGAAGTCCACGATCCAGCAGAACTCATAGCGCTCCTTGTCGAAGTGCTCGGGGGCCAGGGCGGCCACCTGCTTGAGCAGGACACCGGCGGTCTTCTGGGCGGTGAGCTTCTTGCCGGCGGTCAGGCCCACGAAGGTGTTGGGCTGAAGGTTCAGCGCGGCAATGACGGCGTCCTTGATGGGCTGGACAAACTTGGCGATGCCGCCCACGATCTCGCCCTTCTCGTCCAGGCGGAACCAGTAGGCCTTCTGACCGGACTGGACCTCCACGTCGGCGCAGAGCTTGTCGATCTGTTTGCGGGTGGCGGTGAAGTTGGTGACGGGCACGGCCTTGACGGTGTTGCCCTCAAAGGGACCGAAGCCGCAGCCGGACAGGACCTCGGTGGCATCCTGCACGGTCAGGTCAATGCGCAGGTCGGGCTTGTCGGTGCCGTACTTCTCCATGGCCTCCAGGTAGGGGATGCGCTGGAAGGGAGCGGAGGAGGCCACGTTGTAGGTGCCGTACTTGGCAAAGATGGGGGGAAGCACGTCCTCCAGCACGGCGAACACGTCCTCCTGATCGGCGAAGGCCATCTCCATATCCAGCTGGTAGAACTCGCCGGGGGAGCGGTCGCCGCGGGCGTCCTCATCCCGGAAGCAGGGGGCGATCTGGAAATACTTATCGAAGCCGGAGGCCATCAGCAGCTGCTTGAACTGCTGAGGAGCCTGGGGGAGGGCGTAGAACTTGCCGGGATGTTTTCTACTGGGCACCAGATAGTCCCGCGCACCCTCGGGGGAAGAGGCGGTGAGGATGGGGGTGGTGATCTCCATGAAGCCGTGGTCGATCATGGAGGCGCGGAGGGCGGCCACCACGTTGGAGCGCAGGATGATGTTCTGCTTCACGGCGGGGTTGCGCAGGTCCAGGTAGCGGTACTTCAGGCGGGCGGTCTCATCGGCCTCCCGGCTGCGGTTGATCTGGAAGGGGAGCTCGTTGTGGCGGCAGCGGCCCAGCACCTTGATCTCGGTGGGGACCACCTCGATGTCGCCGGTGGGGAGCTTGGGGTTCTTGGAATCACGCTCCCGCACCACGCCGGTGACCCGGATGGTGGACTCCTTGTTGAGGGGCTTGACCACGTTCATCATGTCCTCGGTCTCGATGACCACCTGGGTGGTGCCGTAGAAATCCCGCAGGACCAGGAAGGCGAAGTTCTGGCCCACCTCACGGACATTCTCCAGGAAACCGGCCAGGGTAACGGTCTGGCCCACATGCTCCATGCGGAGCTCGCCGCAGGTATGCGTGCGGTTCTGTGTCATAAAATCAACTCCAAATCGTAATATAGAAAAGAAATATAACTAACTGGCTTAAAAATTTGGGGGATAGGCCCCAAACATCAGTTGTGGGGATCCCGGATGGGGGTGCCCTCAGCCCGCTGGGCCAGACCCGCACGGATGCGGTCGATGGCCTCCTCCACGCTCTGGGTGAGCTGCTCACCGGTGGCCATGTCCTTGACGGCGGCCTTGCCCTCTTTCACCTCATCTTCGCCCAGGAAGATGACATAGGGGATGCCCAGCTTGTCGGCGTAGCCGATCTTCTGCTTGAACTTCTTGTTCTCGGTGTAGAGCTGGGTGCGGATGCCCGCCTCCCGCAGCTGGGTGGCCAGGGCAATGGCGGGGGAGAGGTCCTGCGTCATGGGCAGCACCAGCACGTCGGCGGGGGCAGTGAGCAGGTCGTCGTTCAGGTACTTCTGGTCCTCCAGCACGAAGAAGAGCCGGGTCAGGCCGATGGAGATGCCCACGCCGGGGAGTTGTTTGTTGGTGTAATATTCCGCCAGGTTATCATACCGGCCGCCGGAGCAGATGGAGCCGATCTCCGGGTGATCCAGCATGGCGGTCTCGTAGACGGTGCCGGTGTAGTAGTCCAGACCGCGGGCGATGGTCAGGTCCACCTGATAGTTTTCCGCGGGGACGCCGAAGGCAGACATATAATTCACCACGGTGGAGAGCTCCTCCACGCCCCGGTCAAAGAGCTCGTTCTGCCCCTTGAGGGCGTTGAGGGCGGCCATGGGATCGGCGGTGGAGAGGAGCTCCAGCAGCTGATCGGCGGTGGCGGCGGGGACGGAGAACTCGTTCACCAGCAGCTCCTTGACCTTCTCGGGGCCGATCTTCTCCAGCTTGTCGATAGTGCGCATCACGTCCCCAGCTTGCTCCTTCAGGCCCAGGATCTCAAAGAGGCCGTTCAGGACCTTGCGGTTGTTCACCCGGATCTGGAAGCGCTTGAGGCCCAGGGCGGTAAAGGTCTTGTAGATGATGGAGGGGATCTCCGCCTCGTTGATGATGTCCAGGGAGCCGTCGCCGATGACGTCGATGTCGGCCTGATAGAACTCCCGGAAGCGGCCCCGCTGGGCCCGCTCGCCCCGGTAGACCTTGCCGATCTGGAAGCGGCGGAAGGGGAAGGTCAGGTCACCGGTGTGGAGGGCCACATACTTGGCCAGGGGGACGGTGAGGTCAAAGCGCAGGGAGAGGTCGCTGTCTCCCTTGGTGAAGCGGTAGATCTGCTTCTCGGTCTCGCCGCCGCCCTTGGCCAGCAGGACCTCGCTGGCCTCGATGGCGGGAGTGTCCAGGGGGGTGAAGCCGTAGAGGGAATAGGTCTTGCGCAGGGTCTCCACCATCCGGTCAAACTGGACCTGCCGGGCGGGCAGCAGCTCCATAAAACCGGAAAGGGTGCGGGGTTTGATTTGAGCCATAGTGATTTCTCCTTTATAGAAGGATAGTGGATGTGACGGGATATCCGTATTGGGAGCGGGAGGATAAAAAAACGCTTTCGTCCCATCTCCTATGGGACGAAAGCGTCTGCTTCCGTGGTGCCACCCATGTTCAGCGGAGAGAGAAACCTCCGCCCTCTGGCCTTCACTGGTGCGGGAAGGGGACCGCGCCCGTCTCCGGGCCCGCTGGTAAGGCCGTCTCCCGTGTTCCTTGCCGTGGCGCGCTTGCAGCCCAAAGGCGCGCCTCTCTGTCCGGCGGTGTCCGCGGTACTTGCCCCGTCATAGCGGTCATGCCCCTCAATAGTATCCCAAACCGGGGAAAAAGTCAACTATCCTCCGGAAAAACCGGGACAAGATTAAAGGAACCGTAGGCATAGGAGAAGCTGTTGTCCGAAGAGAAGACCACCTCACTGGCGGAGTAGGAGCTGCGCAGCTCCAGACCGCCGTCGCTGCGCCCGGCGATCCAGTAGAGGAGAGGCTCCTCCTGCCCGTCCCCGGAAAAGGAGCTCAGATCAGCCTGCCAGCTCCCGTCGGACTGCTTGGACGCGGGGAAGGAGGCCAGCAGCTCACCGGGCAGAGTTTCGTCCGTGGGATGGACAGCGCGGACCTCCACCTCCAGGGTGGAGAGGGTGAGGGTGGAGTCAGCGGGGGAGAGGTTCAGGTCCATCCGGGTGGGAAGGGCGGTGTCCTCCGGCCCCATGCTGCAATCCCCGCTGAGGTAGAGCGTATCACTGGAAAGGGTGGGGAGTGCCTCGGAATAGCGTGTCTCCCCCCGCAGGAGGGTCACCGACGGCTTGAGCTCCCGCCGCAGAGAGCAGGGGAGGGCGCCGGTGAGCCGCCCGTTCTCCTGGTAGGTCAGAGGGATGCTCTCCCCGGTGTCCAAGGCGAGGAGGGCGGTATCTCCGGGGGAAAACTCCTTGGGAATGAGAGAGACCGTCAGGACCAGGCCGCCGTCCTGGTCGTCCAGCACGGTCTCCACGCCGGTAAAGAGGCTGGCCTCGGACGCCAGGGCGTCCCGGATGGTGGTCTCCTGGTTGGAGAGAGAGCGGCTGAATTCCTGGTTCCAGTGGGTCACATTCTCCTGATAGTCACTGACCCGGCGGGAGAGGTTTTCCACCTCGCTGTGGAGGGAGAGGTTCATCCAGCCCAGGGCCAGAAATCCAATCCCCACGCCCAGGACGGAGAGACGGTATCGCTTTTTGGGGTCCATAGGGGTGCCTCCTCTCTGAAAAAGCGAAATGTTTTCCACAAAAAGAGCGCATAATGTGGAAAACCGGGCCGCGAGATACGGCCCGGTTGCACTTAGGCGGTAAAAGGTTTGGTCTTGGGGTTGATGATATCTCTCCAGTCCAGATCGCCCCGCTCCAGACCGTGGATCAGCATCTCGGCCGTGGCCACATTGGTGGCGAAGGGGATGTTGTACTGGTCGCACAGGCGGGTGATATAGTTGAGATCGGCCTCCAGATCAGTGGACTGGGGATCGGAGAAGAAGAGCACCATGTCGATCTCATTGTAGGCGATGCGGGCGCCGATCTGCTGGCTGCCGCCGTGGGTGTGGGACAGGAAGAGATTGACCGGCAGACCCGTGGCCTCGGCCACCAGCCGTCCGGTGGTGTTGGTGGCGCACAGGGTGTGCTTGGACAGGATGCCGCAGTAAGCGATGCAGAACTGCACCATCAGCTCTTTCTTGCGGTCATGGCTCATCAGGGCGATATTCATAACAGGACTCCTCTCGTGTTGAGAAATACAGGGGCGGACCGGCTTACCGGA
The DNA here is from genome assembly GCF_014288125.1 of Pseudoflavonifractor hominis. Classification (NCBI taxonomy): domain Bacteria; kingdom Bacillati; phylum Bacillota; class Clostridia; order Eubacteriales; family Oscillospiraceae; genus Pseudoflavonifractor; species Pseudoflavonifractor hominis. The sequence continues at coordinate 472,774 of NZ_JACOPR010000002.1, forward strand.
TCCGCATCAGCGGGACGCGCTCGCCGGTCAGGCGGCGGGCAATGTTGAGATAGGCCCGGGCGGCGCCGTAGCGGGCCATCAGGATGAGGGGCTGGCCCCGGTTGGCGGCCAGCATAACCTGAGGGTCCTCGGGCACGACGCCCAAAAGGGGCAGACCGGCGGCGTCCATGGCGTCGTCAATGGTCGTGCGCAGCTGCCGGAGCAGCTTGGGCTGCACCCGGTTGACCACCAGATGCAGGGAACGGATGGAACGGCTCAGCTCTCCAACGGTGCGCTGGGCGTCCCGCAGGGCGGAGGCGTCGGTGGTGGAGACCACCAGCGCCCGGTCCGCGCCGCAGACCGACATACGGAACCCGCCGCCCAGACCGGCGGGGGCGTCCATCAGCACATAGTCGTAGGAAGCCTTGGCCTGCGCCAGGAAGGCGCGCAGTTTTTCCTCAGTGATCACATCCCGGGGCTGGGTCAGCGGCGCGGTGAGAAGATAGAGGCCCTGGATGACTGGGTGGGCCACCGCTGCCTTTTCCAGCGTCGTGCGGCCGGATACCACGTCGGTAAAGTCCATCAGGGCGCGGTCGCTCATCCCCAGGGAAAGGTCCAGATTGCGCAGTCCGATGTCCATATCGATGCACAAAACCTTGTGTCCCAGGGCGGCCAGGCAGGAGGCCACGCCGCCGGTGAGTGAGGTCTTGCCCGTCCCACCCTTGCCGGAGGTGATCGCGATTGCAGTTGACATGGGGTTGCCTCCCTTTTCGCCAGTCTAATGTATCATAAAATGGCGGAAAATACAATGGTCTTTCCCTCTGAATTTGTGCAAATCAGAAAAAATGAAACCATTTTTTAGAATTTCTTTATCTTATTGGTGATTTCTGTATTTTAGCCCATCTTCTGGGATACCCCTTCGGGGTGGGGGAAGTCTTGTCCACACGCACCAGACGGTGGGTGACTTCCGTGCCGGGGATGGTATAGTCCTGGCTGGGGCGCAGGGTCCCGCCCAGCTTGGCAATCCCCGCCGCGGCGCGGGAGAGCTCTTCTTCACAGTCCACGGCCTTCATGGCCAGGAACTGTCCGCCCACCTTCACATAGGGAAGGCACAGCTCGCTGAGCAGCTCCAGGGACGCCACCGCCCGGGAGGTCACCAGGTCAAAGCTGTCCCGCCAGCCGGGCTGGAGGGCCTGCTCCTCGGCTCGGGCGTGGAGGGTCTGGATGCCGGAGAGCCCCAGGGTCTGGGCCACCTCTCCCAGCCAGTCCAGTCGCTTATTCAGGCTGTCCAGCAGCACCACATCCAGAGAGGGGACCAGGATCTTGAGCACCATGCCGGGAAAACCGGCTCCGGTGCCCACATCGACGAGGCGCTTGTCCGCAAAGTCGGCGCAGGTGAGGAGGGCGGCACAGTCCAGCATGTGGAGCTTGACCACCTGGTCGGGGTCGGTGATGGCGGTCAGGTTCATGACCTGATTCTTTTCCAGCAGGAGACGGCCGTATTCGGCCAGCTGTTCCGGAGCCTGGGCGGGCACCCGGTCCAGAAGACCCAGGGCGGACAGCCCCGCTTGAATTTGTTCTTTCATGGGCTCAACCTCCCAGTGCGCCCAGGAGAGCGGTCACACCCAGCACCAGATTGACCAGGCAGGCCACGGCGGCCAGCACGGCCAGGAGGAGCATGGGCAGACGCTTCTCGGCGCGGTATTTCAGAAAAGAGATGGCGGAGAGTCCGCCGCAGGCGGGGAAGAGCAGGATGCCGGGGATACCGTGGAGCGGCTCCCCCGTGGCCAGATTATAGGTGGTGAGAAGGACCAGGATGACCATATAGACAATGCCCATCCAGGCCAGGGCACGCTTGATGGGGGAGGCGGGGGTATAGGTGGGCTTGTTCTCCCCGGGGATCTTGTCGTCCGGCATTACGATCTCTCCTTCAGCAGATCACGGATCTCGGTGAGCAGGATTTCCTCTTTGGAGGGAGCGGGAGGAGCGGCAGGGGCCTCCTCCTTTTTCCGGTGGAACACATTCAGGGCCTTGATCAGGCAGAACAGCGCAAAGGCGGTGATAAGAAAGCTGAGCACCGTGTCCAGAAAATGTCCCACGGCCACCGGACCGATGGTCCAGCCGGAGAGGGAGAGTCCGCTGGGGGTCAGCAGACCCAGCAGCGGCATGAGCAGGTCGTTGGACAGGGAGTCGGCAATGGACTTGAAGGCGCCGCCGATGATGACGCCCACCGCCAGGTCCATGACATTGCCCCGGGCAATGAACTTGCGGAACTCGGCCAGAAAGCCGGTGGCCTTTTGATTGACTGACATGATAAACCTCACGATCGTAAATAAAAAAGAAGGGAAGGGGCGGCGGAATTCCGCCGCCCCGGGTCTTGTGTTTGGATGTGCGCTCTTATTTCTTGGGCAGCAGGACTTCCTTGCCGCCCATGTAGGGCTGGAGGACCTTGGGGATCTTCACGCTGCCGTCGGCCTGGAGGTTGTTCTCCAGCAGGGCGATGAGCATGCGGGGAGGAGCCACGCAGGTATTGTTGAGGGTGTGGGCCAGGCAGACCTTGCCCTCGTCGTCCCGGTAGCGGATCTTCAGGCGGCGGGCCTGGGCGTCGCCCAGGTTGGAGCAGGAGCAGACCTCGAAGTACTTCTGCTGACGGGGGCTCCAGGCTTCGATGTCGCAGGACTTGACCTTCAGATCGGCCAGGTCGCCGGAGCAGCACTCCAGCTGGCGCACGGGAATGTCGAAGTTGCGGAAGAGCTCCACGGAGTAGCGCCACATCTTCTCGTACCAGTCCATGGACTCCTCGGGCTTACAGACCACGATCATCTCCTGCTTTTCGAACTGGTGGATGCGGTAGACGCCGCGCTCCTCGATGCCGTGAGAGCCCTTCTCCTTCCGGAAGCAGGGGGAGTAGGAGGTGAGGGTCTGGGGCATCTTCTCAGCGGGGATGATCTGGTCGATGAAGCGGCCGATCATAGAGTGCTCGCTGGTGCCGATGAGGTAGAGGTCCTCGCCCTCGATCTTGTACATCATGGACTCCATGTCGGCGAAGGACATGACGCCCTCCACCACGTTGCCGTGGATCATGAAGGGGGGGATGCAGTAGGTGAAGCCCTTGTCGATCATAAAGTCACGGCCATAGGCCAGCACGGCCTCGTGGAGGCGGGCGATGTCGCCCAGCAGGTAGTAGAAGCCGGAGCCGGACACGCGGCCGGCGGCGTCCATGTCGATGCCGTCAAAGGACTCCATGATCTCGGTGTGGTAGGGGATGGGGTAGTCGGGCACCACGGGCTCGCCGAAGCGCTCCACCTCCACATTGGCGGAGTCGTCGGGACCGATGGGCACGGAGGGATCGATGATCTGGGGGATGACCAGCATGATCTTGCGGATCTCCTCGGCCAGCTCGGTCTCGCGACCCTCCAGATAGGCCAGACGGTCGGCGTCCGCCTTGACCTCAGCCTTGAGGGCCTCGGCCTCGGCCAGCTTGGAGGGGTCCTTCTTGGACTGGCCCATCAGCACGCCCACCTGCTTGGACTTGGAGTTGCGGGCGGTGCGCAGGTCCTGGGCCTCCTGGATGGTGGCGCGGTTCTCAGCGTCCAGCTCCAGCACCTTGTCCACCAGGGGGAGCTTCTCCTCCTGGAACTTCTTCTTGATATTTTCCTTGACCAGTTCGGGGTTTTCCCGGACAAAACGAATATCCAACATTGTGTTACACCTCGTCATTCAAAATCGCGCGGGGGAAGCTCTGCCGCTCAGGGCTGGGCAGAGGGGGAAGGGGAGGGCGCGGAGGTCGTCTCCACATCCAGCAGGTCCAGGATATCCCGGTACTGCTCGGCAGGGGAGAGACCCTCCTGGCCGGTCAGGTTCTCGGTGGGGAGATACTGGGGAAGGCCGGTAGCCTCAAAGGCGGCGATGAGTTCCCGGGCCTTCGTGTAGTAGCCCCGGGAGTACTGCCGCTGGATGCGCCAGAACCAGTCCATGGCGGTGAGGGCCTGCTGAGAGGACTCCTTTTCCTCCGCCAGCTCCACCCGGCTGTCCTGGAGCTGTTCGTGGAGAGCCTCGTTGGCCTCCTCCAGCTCGGTCACCCGGTTTTTCAGATCCCCATTCTCCTGAAGCATGTTATCCAGGGTCTGCACGGTGGAATTGGAGGTCTGCTGCAGGTCGTTATAGCGCTCCTGATTGGTGCGCTGCTGCATAAAATAGGAGAGGAGCAACAGGAGGAAGGCCGCGGCAAAGAGGATCACCAGATAGAGGAGCACCGCGTTCTTCTTACCCGGCTTGGCGTGCTCCGCCTCATGCTGAAGAGGCTGCTCGTGGTTGTCATCGTGCACGGCTTATTCGACCTCCTTTCCGGAGGGGGGGAGCTGCTCCAGCACCTCCAGGAGAAGATTCAGGTCATCGGTATTGTAATACTCCAATTCGATTTTACCCTTCTTCTTGCCATTTATAATATGCACCTTCCGGCCGAAGCGGCTGGAGAGATCCTTTTCCGCGTCCCGCAGGTAGAGGGAGAAGTCGGCGGCAGCCGGTGTGGCGGGGGGCTCATCCAGGGCCTCCTCCGACTTGGCCAGCCGCTTGGCCAGCGCCTCGGTCTGGCGGACGGAGAGTCCGTCATTGACCACCTTCTGAGCCAGCTTCTTCTGGAGCTCCTTCACGGGGCAGGAGAGGATGGCCCGGGCGTGGCCTGCCGAGAGACGCCCCTCCTCCAACAGAAGGTGTACCGCGTCGGGCAGGGAGAGGAGACGCAGGGCGTTGGTCACGGCCGAGCGGGACTTGCCCACCCGCTTGGAGACCTCCTCCTGGGTGAGGCCGTACTCGTCGATGAGGGTCTGATAGCCGGCCGCTTCTTCGATGGGATTCAGGTCCTCCCGCTGGAGGTTTTCGATGAGGCCCAGCTCCATCACGGTGCGGTCGTCGGCCTCAATGATGACGGCGGGGACCTCATGGAGACCCGCCAGCTTGGCGGCCCGCCAGCGGCGCTCCCCGGCGATGATCTGATAATAGCCGGAGGAGAGGCGGCGGACGGTGAGGGGCTGGATGATGCCGTGGGTGCGGATGGAGTCGGCCAGATCGGCCAGCGTCTCATCGTCAAAGCGCTTGCGGGGCTGCTTGAGGCCCGGCTGTACCTCGGAGATGGGGAGGGAGAGGGAACCGCCCTCCTGGGGCTGAAGGGCGTTGTCGCCCAGCAGGGCGCCCAGGCCCTTGCCCAGTCCGCGGTCCTTTGAGGATGCCATATACTCAGTCCTTTCCTAAGTGATGTGAGCTTCAGGTGCGGTTCTGGTCCAGGACCTCCTGGGCCAGGGCGGCATAGGCCTCCGCACCCCGGGAAAAGCTGTCGTAGGCCGACACGGGAAGCCCGTGGCTGGGGGCCTCGGAGAGCCGTACATTGCGGGGGATGACGGTGGCATAGACCTGCCCGGGGAAATGGCGCTTGACCTCCTCGGCCACCTGGAGCGAGAGGTTGGTGCGCCCGTCGTACATGGTGAGGACCACGCCCTCCATGCTGATGTCCGGGTTGAGGGCCCGCTTGACGATCCGCACGGTGGAGAGGAGATCGGACAGTCCCTCCAGGGCATAGTATTCGCACTGGACCGGCACCAGGATGCTGTCGGCCGCACACAGGGCGTTGAGGGTGAGCAGCTCCAGAGAGGGAGGACAGTCAATGAAGATGTAGTCATAGTCTCCCGCCACTTTGGAGAGCGCGTCCTTGAGCCGGTATTCCCGCCGGTCCATGGCGATCATCTCCACCGTGGCGCCGGTGAGCGCCTTGTTGGTGGGCAGCACGTCGGCATAGTCGGTGTGAACGATGGCCTTGGTGATATCCGCGTCGTTGACCAACACATCATAGATGTTGGGAGAGGCGGTCACCTTGTCCACCCCAAAGCCGGACGTGGTGTTGGCCTGGGGATCAAAATCGCACACCAGTACCCGGGAGCCCAAGGCCTTCAGGGCGGCGGCCAGATTGACGCAGGTGGTAGTTTTGCCGACGCCGCCTTTCTGGTTGACGATTGCGATGGTTTTTGCCATAATGCACCTGCCTTTTACCTGCACGGTAGAATAAGTAAGTTGAATTTTGTCAAGTGGTTTCCATAATACAGCCCTGAGTGGGATAAAAGCAAAAACCACCGGAACATAGATTCAGCAGACCTTATTATAATGCCATCCTGGATGGAGCGCAACCGAAAATGCAAAAATAAAAAAACAACTCCGTATGTTTCACGTGAAACATACGGAGAGAGGGAAAAAAGAAGGGGAAGATGGTTTCACGTGAAACATCAGCTTCGACCGCGCTTTGGGATGCGAATGGTGAGCAGGATGGAGTCCTCAGTATCCTCCCGGTCACAGTTGGCATCCACCCCTGCGCTCTGCATCATGCTCAGTCCCTTGGTAATGGAATTGAGAAAGAGCCGGACATCCTTGAGGATAAAGACCGGCTTGCGCCGGGGAGCGGCCGGAGGAGGAGCCAGGAGAGAGTCAATGTACTCCTCAGTGCGGGCCACGGTCAGGGAGTGCTCCACCACATAGTGGGCGGCGGAGCGCTGCTCCTCGGCGGTGGGCAGACGGAGGAGGGCGCGGGCGTGCCGCTCGGAGTAGTGCTTCTCCCGCAGCAGGGCCAGCACATCGGGAGGGAGGCGGAGGAGCCGGAGCTTGTTGGCCACCGCAGACTGGGATTTTCCAATCTTCTGGGCGGCCTCCTCCTGGGAGAGATGGAAGGTGCGGATCAGCTTGGCCAGAGCGGCCGCCTCTTCCACAAAATCCAGATCCCGCCGCTGGAGATTTTCAATGAGGGCCAGCAGAGAGGAGGCCTCATCATCCACATTGACCAGAATACAGGGGACCTGGGTGAGGCCCGCCATCTGAGAGGCGCGGAGCCGGCGCTCCCCGGAGACCAGTTCATAGCCGCTCTCCACCTTGCGCACCGAAAGGGGCTGAAGGATGCCATATAACCGGATGCTGGCGGCCAGTTCCTCCAAGCCGTCCTGGGCAAAGGCCTTGCGGGGCTGGTTCGGGTTGGGCGCAATGGCGTCGGCGGGGAGAAAGAGGACGCGGGTACTCTCAAAGAGTCCCTTTTTTCGAGATAAAAGCATGGGAGCTTCCCTCCTTGTCACAACAGATTTGATAACCATATTTTACCATACAATCGCGCAAAGGGAGGGGAAGGGGGTCGAGTGGGAAATATTTCCTAAAGCTTCGGTCGCCCTTGAAGCCGGCCGGAGGGCTGTGCTATACTGAAAGAACCCAAATCACGCGGGCCCGGGGCGGCATGCCCCGGTGGAAAGAGAGGAAAGGAGCCAACGGCTATGAGTCGGAAAGCAACCAATGTTGTGGCATATTTGACGCTGATTGGACTGATTATTGCGCTTTTGCTGGGGGACCGGGCGGCCTGCCGCTTTCACCTGAACCAGGCGCTGACCCTGTGTGTGTGCAGTCTGGTGCTCTCGGTGGTCTCGCAGATTTTAGCGGTCATCCCGGTGCTGGGCTGGCTGCTGCTGATCGTGGTACAGATCCTCTATCTGGTGCTGTTGGTGTTGACCATTGTGGGCATCATCAACGCGGCTCAGGATGTGGAGAAGCCCCTGCCCATCGTGGGAGGCATCCAGCTTCTGCGATAAGAGAAAAACTGCGGCCGGATACCATTTGGTATCCGGCCGCAGTTTTTTGTACTCAGGCCCGCAGGAAGCCTTTGCCGAAGATCTCGCTGGAATTGGCAATGATGAAGAAGGCCTGGGGATCGTTCTCCTTGAGGTAGCGGCGCAGGGCCACCGCCTGTCCCCGGGAGAGCGCGGTGAGGACCACCCAGTGTTTTTCGTGGGTATAGGCGCCCTCGCCCTCCCACACCGTGGCGCCCCGGTGGAGGCGGAGGGTGATGTAGTCGCAGGCCATACGGGGGTCGGAGGTGATGATAAAGAAGTTTTTCCGGCGGTTGAGGGATTCGATGACGCTGTCCACCAGCACCGATTTGAGCACCAGGCCCAGCATGGAGAAGAGACCGGTCTCCACATCGAAGATCAGGAAGGTGGAGGCGGCAATGACCACGTCGGACAGAAGCAGGGCCTTGCCTACATCCAGGCCGGTGTACTTTTTCAGAATCATGGCCACGATGTCGGTGCCGCCGGAGGAGGCGTTGATGTTGAAGAGGATGGCCGAGCCCAGGGCAGGGAAGATGACGGCAAAGAAGAGCTCCAGCATCTTCTCGTGGGTGAGGGGGGCGTCCAGGGGACAGATCCACTCAAAGGCCTGGATGACCAGGGAGTAGAGGATGGAGCAGTAGACCGTGCGCAGGCCGAACCCACGGTTGAGCATGGCAAAGCCCAGGAAGAGGAAGAGAATATTGATCACGCCGTTGATGGCCGAGGCGCTCAGCCAGGGCCAGGGCGAGAGAGGGGCCAAAATCACGGCCAGGCCGGATACGCCGCCCATGGAGAAGTTGTTGGGAAATTTGAAGAAATACACGCCGATGGAGACCAGAACAATCCCCAGTGTCATGAGGAAAACGTCCCGGAGCCGTGCGTTCCATGATGCCTTCATGTCAGGTCATCCTCCTGTTGATGGATCTCTCCGATCCAGTGATGGGCTATGGACGTTCGGCCTGGACGGCGGTCCACAGGTTGTAGTTGCTATAGGTGGGGATGTTCCCCAGGCGCCAGAAGGAGAAGCCGGTGATGCCGAACATCTGGGCCAGATCGATCTTGTCCGCAATGCTCTGGGCATCCTCGAACCAGACCTGATAGCGCGCCCCGCTCTCGTCGGTGTAGATGGCGTAGGGATTGCGGGCGGTCTGGCTGTAAGTAACAGTGGTGTCGCTCTGGGCCAGGCGCTGGGAGAGGGTCTCCATGGTGGGACGGTAATACTTGTTCTCCAGCACACGCCCGTTCTCGTCGATCCGGAAGCCGGTGGTATCCATGGAGAAGGCCAGGGCCAGCTTGCTCTTGTCCTGCACGCCGGTGAGGGGGTCGGTGATCTCCGCCAGGGCGGCATAGATCTTGGAGAAGGGGGTGAGGGCAAAGCTCTCCGAGGGGATGGAGCCCACCTTCAGGCTGGAGACCGGCGGGCGGTAGTCGTGGGCCATGAGGATGACCTTGTCACAGCTCTCCCCCAGGGATTTGAAGTCAAAGCCATTGTTATAGGGCCCGGGCTGGACGCACACGTAGAGACGCTTGTCCGCCGGAAGGGCGGCACGCAGTTCGGACATAAAGGAGGCAAAGTGCTCCTTCAGGCCGTCCTTGTCCTTGAGCCCCTCAAAGTCGATGGTGATGCCCGCATAGTCGGACGCGGCGGCGGCCAGCGCGGCCACGGCCTGGGCCCGGCTGGCAGAAGAGGCGGTCACGGCCGCCACAGTGGAAGTGGTGGTGCCGTCCGGGAGGGTGATGGAGTCGGAAGCGCTTCCAAAGACACACAGATTATAGGGGATGCCATTGCTCTCAAAATAGCCGGTGGCCGCCTCGCTCTGAGCGGGGATCTTCCAGTCGTTCCCCCCCGCGCTGGTGGTGTTGAGGACCGCTCCCCGCTGGGGATCGTACTCCATCCGGGCCCAGCCCACCGAGACGGCGTCCATCTGCCGGGTCAGGTCGATCTGGCTGTACGAGGAGAGGGCATAGAACCCATGGAGCCACTCAATGGTGGAGGTATAGCGCTCATAGACCTGCACCAGCATGGTGGCGGCCTCGGCCCGTGTGGCCGAGCTGGTGGGCTTGAAGAGAAGCTTGCCGTCCTCCTCGATACCCGAGACCATGCCGATGTGGTAGGCCAGGGAGATATAGCCCTGGTTCTCGGTCACGTCGGAGAAGGGCAGGTCGGCCGCGGCACTCTTTGCCAGCGTGTCATAACCCAGGGCCTTGACCAGCATGACGGCCATTTCCTCCCGGCTGATGTAGTCGTCGGGACGGAAGCTCCCGCCTGCGTCCATGACGCCGTGGGCCCGGGCCGCCTCCACATAGCCGTAGGCCCAGTGGGAGGAGGGACAGTCGATGAAGCTGGCGTGATCGGGCCGGACCGCCTCCCAGGAGAACATCTGACAGAGAATGGTCACAAAGGAAGCACGGTTCAGGTTGTCGGCCACGCCGAAGCGGCCGTCCTCATAGCCCACCATCAGGCCGTAATTGGTGGCCCGCTGGATGACTGACTCGGCCCAGTGGCCGGCGGTATCGCTGTAAGCCAGAGCGGGGGCGGACAGAGAGAGCATCAATCCGGCGGAAAGCGCCAGGGAGAGAAGTCTGCGTCGCATGAAAAAACCTCCTTATGAATCAGCGGATGGATAACTCGATCGGGTGAGACTCCTGTCCGGGAGGAGAACCCGGACAGATGCCGCTTTCATTGTAGCAGGCGAAGGAAGTAAACGCAATGGATACCCGGACGGAAGGGGTCGAACTGTGGTGGAACAACAAAATATTTTGTTTCTAAGAAAACCATTTTTCGATGAAAAGGGGGTGACGGAGGTGCTTTTTTTTGCTATGATAAAACAAAGAGAAAGTCCCTCGCGGGACCAATGAATGACGAGAATGGGAGAAGAGCTATGAAACTGTTGGAAGAGCGCATTCGCAAGGATGGCACCATCCGGGGCACCGAGGTGCTCAAGGTAGACCGTTTCCTCAATCATCAGATGGATATCGGCCTCATCAATGAGATCGGCAAGGAGTTCAAGCGCCTGTACGGGGACTGCGGCGTGAACAAAATTCTCACCATCGAAGCCTCGGGCATCGGCATTGCGTGCATCACCGCGCAGTTTTTTAACGTGCCCGTGATCTTTGCCAAGAAGAACAAGACCAAGAACATCGCCGGCGATGTGTACACCTCCAAGGTGGAGTCCTTCACCCACGGAAAGGTGTACGATATCATCGTGTCCAAGGAGTTTTTGGGCCCTGAGGACCGTGTGCTCCTCATCGACGACTTCCTGGCCAACGGCAGCGCGCTCCAGGGTCTGATCAACCTGGTGCGGGACGCGGGCGCCACCCTGGTGGGCGCCGGTATCTGCGTGGAGAAGGCCTTCCAGCCCGGCGGCGACCTGATTCGCTCCATGGGCGTACGGGTGGAGTCTCTGGCCCGGGTCAAGTCTATGGACGAGGCCACCAACTCCATCGAGTTCTGCGAATAAGAACCGCGGGAGAGGTGCGCGCCTCTTCCGTTTTTTCTCTTGCAGGTATTGCGCAGATCATATGTCTATTACGGCACGCGCCGTTATAGGATACACAAGGACACTCTTGCAAAGACCAAAGTGAAAAGGAGGAACATGGTATGAAAAAGCGGATTTTGGCGATGCTCCTGGCCGGTACGCTGGCCGTAGGGCTGGCCGCCTGCGGCGGCGGTGAGGAAGCTCCGGCTCCCAGCGGAAGCGGCGGGGGAGAGACGGCCGGTGTAGCCAAGGAGGAGCTGAAGGTAGGCTTTGTCCACATCGGCGACGAGAGCGACATGGGCTACACCTACAACATGGTCCAGGGCGTCAAAGAGATGCAGGCCAATCTGGGTCTCTCCGACGACCAGATCATCACCAAGTACAACATCCCGGAAAACGATGCCTGCGCCGACGCCCTCAACGACCTGATCGACCGGGAATGCGACATCATCTTCGCAACCAGCTTTGGCTTCGGTGACTATGTGACCATGGCGGCCCGGGAGAATCCCGACATCCAGTTCTGCCATGCCACCGGTACCCAGGCCCACACAGAGGATCTGCCCAACCTGCATAACTGCTTTGCCAACATCTATGAGGGCCGCTACCTGGCCGGTATCGCCGCCGGCATGAAGGCCAAGGAGATCGGCAATCCCAAGCTGGGCTATGTGGGTGCCTATCCCTATGCCGAGGTTATTTCGGGCTACACCGCCTTCTATCTGGGCGCCAAGAGCGTCTACCCCGAAGTGACCATGGACGTCATCTATACCAATACCTGGAATGACGCCAGCCTGGAGAGCCAGACCGCTCAGGCCCTCATCGACCGGGGCTGCGGCGTGGTGAGCCAGCACTCCGACTCCACCGGCCCCGCCACCACCGCCGAGATGAACGGCGCCTTCCAGGTGGGCTACAACGCCGACATGACCGAGGCCGCTCCCGGCGCCTCCCTCCTGTCCACCCGCATCGACTGGGGCATCTACTTCACCGAGGCGGTCCAGGCAGTCCTGGACGGCAAGGAGATCCCCAAGGACTGGAGCCAGGGCTATGCCGACGGCGCCGTCCTCCTTACCCCCCTGAATGAGGCCATCGCCGCCGAGGGCACCCAGGAGGCCATTGAGGCAGCCGAGGCCGGCCTGAAGGACGGCAGCCTCCAGGTCTTTGCCGGTCCGCTGCACGGCGTGTCCTACAACCCCGACGGCAGCGAGAAGGACGTGCTGGACCTGGCCGAGGGCGAGGCCTTCATCGAGAGCGATGTGGCCGGCGGCAAGACCAGCGCCCCCTACTTTGACTACATTGTGGACGGCATCACCGTGGTGTCCGACCAGTAACCAAAAGCAACCGACGGCAACACCCCGGGCGGGGCTGCGCATTCCCGCAGCCCCGCCCTTTTTTCCACAGGGCGCTGCCCAAACTGAGCAAGAGAGGTGAGCACATGGATAACCAGGCCAACTATGCCATCGAGCTGCGGGAGCTGACCAAGACCTTTGGCGAGGTGGTGGCCAACGACAAGGTCTCCCTGACCCTGCGCCGGGGAGAGATCCTCTCCCTGCTGGGAGAGAACGGAAGCGGCAAGACCACACTGATGAACATGCTCTCGGGCATCTATTTTCCCGACCACGGCTCCATCCTGGTGGACGGGAAGGAGGTCACCATCCGCTCCCCCAAGGACGCCCACGACCTGGGCATCGGGATGATCCACCAGCACTTCAAGCTGGTGGACGTGCTGACGGCCGCCGAGAATATCATTCTGGGTCTCAAGGGGGGCGGGCGTCTGGACCGGCGGGAAGTGGGGCGCCAGGTCAAGGCCATCAGTGAGAAATACGGCTTTGAAATCGACCCGGATCAGAAGGTGTACGACATGTCGGTCTCCCAGAAGCAGACGGTGGAGATCGTCAAGGTCCTCTACCGGGGCGCCAATATTCTCATTTTGGACGAGCCCACCGCCGTTCTCACCCCCCAGGAGACCGCCAAGCTCTTTGCCGTTCTCCGCAACATGCGGGACGACGGCAAGTCCATCATCATCATCACCCACAAGCTCCACGAGGTCATGGCCATCTCCGACCAGGTGGCCGTCCTGCGCAAGGGCCAATACATCGGTACCGTCCCCACCTGTGAGACCAATCCCCAGAAGCTCACCGAGATGATGGTGGGCCATGCGGTGAGCCTGAACATCGACCGGCCCAAGACGGAGTATCAGGACCTGCGTCTGGAGGTCAAGGGACTCAACTGCCGGGGGGCAGAGGGAGTCAAGGCACTGGAGGATGTGTCCTTTGAGGCCCGGGGCGGCGAGATCCTGGGCATCGCCGGGATCGCCGGTTCGGGCCAGAAGGAGCTGCTGGAGGCCATCGCGGGACTCCAGAAGGTGGAGTCGGGGCATATCTTCTACTACCCGCCCCATCCCAATTCGGAGATCGCCGGACTCCATGTCCCGGTGGACAAGGCCGGAGAGGAGCTGGTGGGGAAGACCCCCACCCAGATCCAGAAGATCGGGGTCTCCCTGGCCTTCGTACCCGAGGACCGGCTGGGCATGGGCCTGGTGGCCAGCATGGACATGGTGGACAACATGATGCTCAAGACCTATCGGCAGGGCAAGGGCCCTCTGGTGGACCGGAAGCCGCCCCGGGAGCTGGCCATGCGGCTGAAGGAGGAGCTGGAGATCGTGGCGCCCAGCATCTCCACCCCGGTGCGCCGCCTCTCGGGCGGCAACGTGCAGAAGGTGCTGGTGGGACGAGAGATCGCCTCCAGCCCCACGGTGCTCATGACGGCCTACCCGGTGCGGGGACTGGACATCAATTCCTCCTACACCATCTACAACCTTCTCAATGAGCAGAAGAAGCGGGGGGTGGCCGTCATCCTGGTGGGTGAGGATCTGGACGTGCTGCTGGAGCTGTGCGACCGCATCCTGGTGCTCTGCGGAGGCCGGGTCAGCGGCATCGTGGACGCGGAACAGACCACCAAGGAGGAGGTGGGCCTCCTCATGACCCACCTGAGCGGGACTGGAAAGGAGGGTGCGGCGGTATGAGCGTACACACCGAACACAGAGAGCCACTGATTCGTCTGGCCAAGCGGGACGACATCCCCCGCGCCCAGGCGTGGGCCATCCGGGCCGCGGCCATCCTGCTGGCCCTGGTCACCGGCGGACTCATCATCGCGGTGCTGGGGCACAACCCCATCCAGGTCTACGCCTCCATGGTGGAGGGGTCCCTGGGCAAGAGCCGGGTCCTGCGGGAGACCGTGAAAAAGGCCATCCCCCTGCTGGGTGCGGCGGTGGCCATCGCCCCCGCCTTCAAGATGAAGTTCTGGAACATCGGCGCGGAGGGCCAGATCCTGGCCGGCGGCATCGCGGCCAGCTACTTTGCCCTCTTCTGGGCGGACAGCCTGCCCCGGCCGGTCCTGCTGGTGGTTATGGCGGTGGCCGGCATCCTGGCCGGCGGAGTGTGGGGACTCATCCCCGCGGTCTTCAAGGCCCGGTGGGGGACCAACGAGACGTTGTTTACCCTGATGCTCAACTACATCGTCCTGGGGTTTGTCAAGTATCTCCAGGCCGGCCCCTGGGGCCCCGACCTGAACGCCAACGGCTATCCCAAGATCCCCATGTTTGACTCGGCGGCCCTGCTGCCCAAGGCGCTGGGCGTCCACATCGGCTGGATCATCGTCCTGGCGGTGACCGCCCTCATGTTCGGCTACCTCAAGTACAGCAAGCAGGGCTATGAGATCGCCGTGGTGGGCGAGAGCGTGCGCACCGCCCAGTACGCGGGCATGAACGTATCCCACATCATCCGGCGCACCATGTTCCTCTCGGGCGGCATCGCGGGGCTGGTTGGCTTCCTCCAGGTGTCGGGGGCCAGCGGCACCCTCACCGAGAATACCGCCGGCGGCATCGGCTTTACCGCCATTACGGTGGCGTGGCTGGCCAAGCTCAACCCCTTTGTCATGATCGCCATTGCCGCGCTGCTGGCCATCCTGGAAAAGGGCGCGGATACCATCCAGACCCTCTATACCATCCCGGCTTCGGCGGCTGACATGCTCACGGGCATCGTGCTCTTCTTCATGCTGGGATGTGAGTTCTTCATCAGCTACCGGCTCATCGTCCGGGGAAAGGGGGAGCGTACGCATGAGTAATCTGTTTTCCATTGCTTTTGTCATGGCCGCTGTGGCGGCGGGGGCGCCCCTGCTCTTCGGCACACTGGGAGAGATCCTCACCGAGAAATCGGGCAACCTGAACCTCGGTGTGGAGGGCATGATGTACATGGGCGGCGTGGCCGGTCTGGCCGGGGCCTATTACTACGAGCAGATGGCCGGTCCCGCGGCCTCCGGCGTGACGGCGGCGGTCATCGCCACGGTGTGTGCCTTCCTGTGCGCGGCCTTCGGGGCGTTGCTCTACAGCGTGCTCACCATCACCCTGCGGGCCAACCAGAACGTGACCGGTCTGGCCCTGACCATCTTCGGCACCGGCTTCGGCAACCTGGTGGGCGAGGCCATGGGCAACGCCGCCGGCGGCTTTGTGGCAGTGAGCCAGAGCACCAAGAGCGTCTTCAACGGCGGCATCCCGGTGCTTCAGGACCTGCCGGTGGTGGGGAAGCTCCTCTTCTCCTACAACTACCTGGTCTATCTGGCGGTGCTGGTGGCGGTCGTTCTCTCGCTGTTCCTGAATCAAAGCCGGCTGGGCCTCAACCTGCGCTCGGTGGGTGAGAATCCGGGCACGGCCGATGCGGCCGGCATCAACGTGACGACCTACCGGTATCTGGCTACCTGTATCGGCGGCGGTATCTCGGGCCTGGGCGGTATGTACATCGTCATGGCCCAGCAGCAGGGCGTCTGGGTGCACAACTGCATCGCGGGTAAAGGCTGGATCGCCGTGGCCCTGGTTATCTTCGCCACCTGGAGCCCGGCCCGGGCGCTGGCGGGCAGCCTGGTGTTCGGCGGACTGTCGGTGCTGCGCCTGTACATGAACTGGGGCGGGAACCGTCTGGCCCCCATCTATGACATCGTACCCTACATCGCCACGGTGGTGGTCCTCATCGCCGTGAGCATCCGGCAGCGCCGGGAGAGCCAGCCCCCCGCCAACCTGGGCAACGCCTATTTCCGGGAAGAGCGATAACAAGGGCTGCTCCGCAAACTAAGCCATAAACGCAGAAAAACCTCCTGTCCGGCATACCCGCCGGGCAGGAGGTTTTGTAATTAAAACGGGCAAATATGCCATCCGGAGCCGGAGTTTGGCTGCGGTTTAGTTGAGAGCGGCGACATAGTCCGTAAAGGGCTCCCCCTCCGGAGCCTGGAGGAGAAAGCAGTAGACGGGCTGATAGAAGCCCTTGGTGTCGGCTATCCACTCCAGCGTACAGGAGAGCACCTGGATCTGGGTGAGGCCGGAGTGCTCCAGCACTGTGCCCGCAAAGCTGCGTCCGCCATAGAGTTGCTCCACCGCCTGTGCGGGGGTGAGGATCGGGCGCTCCTCACAGGGGGTCAGGGAGACCAGCTGGTTTTCGATGGACGTGAGGGTGGAGGCGCCGTCCTGCTCCTGGAGAAGGCAGGTCAGCGTACCGTAGACGCTTGGTCCGTCGGCAGGTATGAGCCGGGAGGTAAAGCTGGCCTGGACATACGCCTCACCCGAAGGTTCCAGAGCAAAGGCGGCGCCCTCCGGCACCGAGATCCCCCAGACGTCCAAAATGGAGAGAAGTGCGTCGGGAGAGACCTGGGAGGCGGGAACATCGAAGACGGGCCGCTTCTCCCGGTCGATGCGGTATTCCCATGTGCCGTCCCGCTGGTACAGGTTCAGAAAATCTCCGCTCGTGTGATTGGCGAAGATAATGATGTCATCGTAGTAATAGGTATCCTCAAAGGTGATTCTCAGCTTCTGCGCAAAGGCTGCGGCAAATGCCTCACTGGCGGAGCGGTCCAGCCGCCCTGCCCGGTAGATGGGGGCCGTGGCAGGCGCATCCTCCGGCGTAAAGGCCAACTCCCACTGTATCCCATCAAGGTTGGCGGTGATCACAGGGGCGTCCGGGAGATTGCCGTACGGCTTCAGGGCGTAGCCGCCAAAGATGAGAGCCAGTGCGAACAAAAGAGCGGCTGGTATGGGCAGCAGCGCCCCACAGCGCCTTTTCCAGCCGGGGCTGCGTTTTGTCAGGGTTAGAATGAGCATGGAGATGCTCCAGCCTACCATGGCGCCCAGAGTATTGGTAAAGAGATCGTCTACGTCCAGCATGCCTCTGGCGGTAGCAAACTGTCCCAGCTCGATCAGCAGGGATACGCCCAGCCCGGCCAGCAGCATCCGGGGCCACGAGCGGAACCAGCGGGTCAGCAGAGGGAGCAGGAAGCCAAGGGGAAGGAACAGGGCGATGTTGAGCAGCACGTTGAGCCAGACCTGGAGGGTAAATTGATTCCAGGCCTCGCGCCATGCCAGAAACAGGTGCAGGTTCCACTGCCGGTGCCCGGGCTCGCCCCTCAGCAGGGTGAGAAAAACCGTGAGGACCAGCCAGCCGATCAGGAGCAGCAGCACCAGCACCCGCCCCCATGGGAAGGGGCGGTTCTGTCTCCGAAAGAGGAACCAGCATACCGCCACGATTGCTCCACAGAGCAGGAGAACCGGGACGGCCAGATGAAGCCCGCGCTGGAAAAGAGACAGGATGTATCCGATAAAATCGTGCAAAACGATCCCCCCTATGATCCGTATTCTGCTGTCTGCATTTTACCATAGGAAGCATGTGGGGACAACCGCGGGAGGTTCTCACAAAATGAGAGGGCCAAACGAAAACGACAAGGGCCGGACGCCTGCTCCTGACGTCCGGCCCCTGCCTTAGGAAAGAGGATACAATGAAATGAAAAGAAACTGTCTCTTGCAGGTATTATAATAGCCGAGAGTTGTTAACAAATCAGCGAAAAGGTGTTACAAGAGTTTTAAATCTTTTTGGATTTTATGTAAAGGTCTCACGAGACGGGGCAGACGCCGCATCGGAGGGGGACGAAACGGATTTCGCCGCCTTACGCTTGTCCCGGAGACGCTGGAAAAAAGCCTGGAGCAGCGCGGCGCACTCCTCCTCCAAAAGGCCGCTGTGGACCTGGGGGTGGTGGTTGAAGGGCTGGGCAAAGAGGTCCAGCACCGACCCGCAGCAGCCCGCCTTGGCGTCGGCCGCGCCGTACCACACCTGGGGGATGCGGGCGTTGATAATGCCTCCGGCACACATGGGGCAGGGCTCCAGCGTCACATAGAGGGTGGCCTTGTGGAGCCGCCATCCACCCAAAAGGGCGTTGGCCTGGCGGATGGCCTCCAGCTCGGCATGGGCCAGGGCATCTTTCCCGGTCTCCCGGCGGTTGCGGCCACGGCCGACCACCCGCCCGTCCTCCCAGACGATGACGCAGCCGACCGGCACCTCGCCCTCCTCCATGGCCTCCCGGGCTAAATCCAGGGCCATGCGCATATAGTCCTCATGGGTCATGAAAGCCATCCCCTTTCGCTTGCTCTCCCCGCAGGGGCAGCATTAGCATACCTGTTTTTCCCGGGCGGCGCAAGGGGAGAAAGGAGAAGTTGGAGCGGAAAAAAGATGGCGTGGGGGAAAACTCTATGGTATAATCATGTGATGATGTCTGGGGAAATGCCGGGCATCGGGAGAAGAACAGGAGAATAGGTGAGCATATTTGATTGAAGTTTTGTTGATTGCGGTGAGTCTGGCCCTGGACGCTTTTGCGGTATCCGTGTCCAGCGGCATCTCGGTCCCTGGCTTCGGCTGGAAGCAGGCCGTGCGCATGGGCCTCTATTTCGGCTTTTTCCAGTTTGCCATGCCCCTGATCGGCTGGTTCTTGGGTACCAGTGTCAGCGGCTACATCGAGGCGCTGGACCACTGGGTGGCCTTCGCCCTGCTGGCGGTCATCGGCGGACGCATGGTCTGGGGCGCAAGGGACGACTCCTGTGAGACCGAGAGCGGCCCCGTGGAGCTGACCTGCCGCCGCCTGGTGATGCTGGCGGTGGCCACCAGCATTGACGCGCTGGCGGTGGGAGTCTCCATGGCCTTTATGAAGAACGTGAACATTTTCTCGTCCGCCCTGGTGATCGGCGTGGTGGCCTTTGGCCTGTCGGTGGTGGGCGGTCTGGCAGGACGCCGGCTGGGATGCCTCTTTCAGAAGCGGGCGGAGCTGGTGGGCGGACTGGTGCTCATCGGCATCGGCCTGAAAATCCTGCTGGAACATCTCTTGGGATAAGGGGGTAATCGGATGGGACTCTGGAGCGATCTGCACCTGGATATGGACCGCCACCGGGCGGTCACCCTGGTGGGAGGCGGCGGAAAGACCACCACCATGTATGCCCTGGCCCGGGAGGCCCGGGAGGCGGGGAAGCGGGTGATCGTGACCACCACCACCCACATCATGCCCCACCCCCGCATTTTTCTCACGGACGACCCCGCGCCGGAGCATCTGCGCCAGTGCCTGGAGCGCCATGGGATCATCACCCTGGGCACCCTGGGCCGGGCGGACAAGCTGTGCGGCACGGGAGAGATCGGCCTTTGCCGCTCGGTGGCCGACGTGGTCCTGGTGGAAGGGGACGGGGCCCGAATCCGGCCTCTGAAGATCCCGGCCGACCATGAGCCGGTCATCCCACCGGAGAGCGACGCGGTGGTGGCGGTAGCCGGGATGGACGCCCTGGACAAGCCCATCGGTGAGATCTGCCACCGGGCCGACCTGGTGGCGGCCTTTCTGGGGAAAACGCTGGAGGACAAGGTCACCGAGGCTGATATGACAGCCATCCTCTCCAGCGAGCGGGGGAGCCGGAAGAATGTGGCCCCCGGCATGGCATACCGGTGCCTGCTGAATAAGACGGATACTCCGGCCCTGCGGGAGCGGGCCCGGGTCATCGCCGCCGGTCTGGACCGGCTGGGTATTTTCACGCTCATCAAGAGCTATGAGGAAAAGGAGCGAGGAGGACTATGCTGGTTCTGATCAAAGGCGCGGGAGACCTGGCCACCGGGGTGGCCTACCGGCTTTACCGGGCGGGCTATTCGATCGTAATGACCGATATTGAACAGCCCACCGCGGTGCGGCGGACGGTGGCCTTCTGCCAGTGTATCTATGACGGCACCGCCACGGTGGAGGGGGTCACCTCCCGCCGGGTGGAGACCGTGGAGGAGGTCAAGGCCTGTCTGGAGCGGGGGGAGATCCCCGTGCTGGTGGACCCGGAGGCGGCCATCCGCACCCAGATGCCCTTTGACGCCGAGGTGGACGCTATTCTGGCCAAGTATAATGTGAACACCCGGATAGACGACGCCCCCATCGTGCTGGCCCTGGGGCCCGGCTTCACCGCTGGGGTGGACTGCCACGGCGTCATTGAGACCAAGCGGGGCCACTATCTGGGCCGCCTGATCCTGGAGGGGTCTGCCATCCCCAACACGGGCGTGCCCGGCGATGTGGGAGGCTACACCACCCAGCGGATCATCCGCGCCTGCCGGGACGGCATCTTCCACCCGGTGGCCCACATCGGCGATACGGTCGCTGAGGGAGATGTGGTGGCCACTGTGGACGGTGAGCCGGTCTATGCCCTGATGCCCGGTACGGTCCGGGGCATGCTGCCCGACGGGCTGCGGGTCAAGCAGGGGATGAAGTCGGGGGACATCGATCCCCGGTGTGAGTGCAACCACTGCTTCACGATCTCGGACAAGGCCCGGGCCATCGGCGGTGGCGTGCTGGAGGGCCTGCTCTATTTCCAGAACCGGAAGGGATAAAGACGACCCCGCCTCCAGGGCGGGAAACCGATGATACAGAGGAGAATGATCCATGGAACGACTGATTTTATGCGGCGGCGGCCATGTGTCGCTGGAAGTGGCCTACATGGCCAGCCATCTGGAATTTGAAGTGGTGGTCATCGACGACCGGGAGGAGTTTGCCAACCCCGAGCGCTTCCCCATGGCTGCGCAGGTGCTGTGCAAGCCCTTCCTGGAGGCCCTGGACGAGCTGGGCAGCCGGAGCGACGACTACTATGTGATCCTGACCCGGGGACATGCCTTCGACGGAGAGTGCCTGGCCAAGGTGCTCCAGGGCGACTACGCCTATGTGGGTATGATCGGCAGCAAGATCAAGGTGGCCGCTGTGATGAAGCGGATGAAGGAGCTGGGCTTCCACGCCAACGTGTTGGCTGGAGTACACTCTCCCGTGGGACTCCAGATCGGCGCGCAGACTCCGGCCGAGATCGCTGTGTCCATCCTGGGTGAGGTCATCCAGGAGCGGGCGCGTAAGGGACCCGGAACGCCGCCTCCCCCCAGTGAGAAGGGCGTGCTGTGCACCATTACCCGCAAGAGCGGCTCCGCGCCCCGGGGTGAGGGGACCTGGATGCTGGTGCATCCTGACGGGACGTGCGTGGGTACCATCGGCGGCGGCGCGGTGGAGTACCGGGCCAAGCTGGACGCCCTGGAGATGATGAAGAACGGCGTGGAGCGGGAGCACAAGCTCTACGATCTCTCCCACGCGGCGGCCGAGCTGGGCATGGTCTGCGGCGGTAAAATCGAAGTGGACTTTGAGAACCGAAAGGGTTGATCGCAATGAAAGAGATCCTGATGTTTGTCCAGGCGGGCTGCCCCCACTGTAAGCGCGCCCTCAAGTGGCATGAGGCGCTGACCGCCAAGTTCCATCCCGAGTGGGCCCAGGTGCCCCTGCGCATCGTGGATGAGGAAGTGGAGAAAGAGCTGGCCGACGCCCACGACTACTACTATGTGCCCACCTACTATGTGGACGGAGTGAAGATCCATGAGGGTCCCGTCACCCAGCAGGATGTGGAGAAGGTCTTTGCGGCTGCCATGAGCGCCGAATAAGTCAAAAAATACCCCCTGTCCACCGAGGACAGGGGGTATTTTTATGTCTGGGGGAGATCCTCCGGGCGGTCGATATCAAAGAGCTCCCGGGGATGGGCGGCCGACACCAGGTGCAGAAGTTCCTTGTGACGGCGGATGACCTGGCCGCCGCCGGTATCGCCGGTGAGGGCCAGAAGCTCGGGAAAAAGGGCGGAGGGGAACAGGGCGGGATTGCCCCGCCGCTCCCCATAGCAGAGGGAGTAGATCCGGTCCGGGTGGGACTGGAAGGCCTCCAGCAGAGCATTCACGCTCTCCGGAGTGAGCCAGGGCTGATCGCACACGCCGAAGAGGATGCCATCCAGGTCCATACAGGCCCGGGTCCCCAGGGTGACCGAGGCGGAGATTCCCCGCGCGGCCTCCAGGTTGGGAAGGGGGAGAAATCCCGCCTTCCGGCCCAGGGAGAGGATGGACTCATACTGACTCACCACCACCCGGCGGGCAAAGGGGGCACCGGCATAGAGGGTGAGCGCCCGCTGGACCAGGGGCACCCCCTCCACCGGCAGAAGGAGCTTATTGGAGCCAAAGCGCCGGCCAAATCCCGAGGCCATCAGGACGCATCCGATCTCCATACAGCCTTATCTCCAGAACTGGGAGGGTCCGCGGTGGACGAACTTGCCCAGGCCTTCCTTGACCACTTTACCGTCCTCCACGGCGACCTCGCCGCCCAGCAGGACGGTCTCGGTACGGCCCGCCATCTCCATGCCCTCATAGGGCGTGTAGTCCACATTCTGATATTGCTCGGCTGCGCGAATACACCAGGTATAATTCGGATCAAAAATAACGATATCAGCGTCGCTTCCCACAGCCAGCGTGCCCTTCTGGGGGAACATGCCAAAGAGCTTGGCGGGATTTTCCGAGAGGGTCTTCATCATCTGAAGCTCGGAGATGTGCTCCTGCCGGACGCCGTAGGTGTACATGAGAGCCGGACGGTGCTCCACACCGGGAATGCCGGGGGGGATGGCGGAGAAGTCGTCCTTGCCCAGGTGCTTGGTGGTGGCGTAATTGAAGGAGCAGTGATCGGTGCCGATGGTGTCGATCTCATCCTCACCCAGGGCCTCCCACAGGGCGTCCACATCCTCCTGCTTGCGCAGCGGGGGAGAGAAGACGTACTTGGCGCTCTCAAAGCCGGGGAGGTGATACTTCTCGTCGGTCATGGTGAAGTACTGGGGGCAGGATTCCAGGTAGAGGGACTGGCCGTGGGACCGGGCCATCAGGGCCTCCTCCAGGCCGCGCTGGGTGGAGAGATGGACCACGTTGACCGGATAACCGGCCTGCTCGGCCAGATTGAGCCAGCGGTTGACGGCCTCGGACTCGATGAGGTCGCTGTGGGCAAGGGGATGGGAGGCGGGCGTGAGCATACCGGCCTTCTTGAGCTCGGCAATGGCCTCGTCGATGAGGTCGCCGTTCTCGCAGTGGCAGCCCACCACGCCGCCCTCCTTACCAACGGCCTTGATGACCTCATAGGCCACGCCGTCGGGGATGCGCATGCCGTGGTAGGCCAGGTAGACCTTGTAGGAGGTGATGCCCTGCTCGGTCATTTTGGGCAGCTCCTCCCGGATGCGGGCATCCCAGTCCACGATGGTCATGTGGAAGGAGTAGTTGCAGGAGGCGTGGCCATCGGCACGGCTGTGCCACTCGTCCAGCGCGGACTGGAGGGAGTGGCCGTGCTCCGGCTCGGCAAAGTCCAGCACGCAGGTGGTGCCGCCGGCCAGAGCGGCCCGGGTGCCGGTCTCCCAGTTGTCCGCAGTCTCCCGGTCGGTGCCCTTGTTCATCTCGAAGTGCGTGTGGGTGTCGATAAAGCCGGGGAAAACCAGCTTGCCCCCCGCGTCGATGACCTGACAGCCGTCGGCGGAGAGGGCGGGGCCAATCTCGGCGATCTTGCCCGCATCCACCCGCAGATCAGCCTTTACCGGGCCGTCGGGGAGGATCAGGGTACCGTTTTGAATGAGGATGGACATAGATAGGCCTCCTTCAATAAGAGTAAATACAAAACAGGGCGGGTCACATCCAAAACGGATGTGACCCGCCCATTCAGGCTCCGTTTCAGCCATTTCCGGCTCTATTGTAGCACATGGAAAGGTTGAACGCAAGAGTACAGGAACGCTGCGCCGGAGGGGTCAGGGGTGGATCCCATTGGTGTCGAAGGCCTTGAGCAGTTCGTCCATGGAGGGACGGACCAGCATGGGCTCTCCCGCGGCCTTGATGCCGTTGGCCACATCCTTGAGGCCGTTACCGGTGACCACGCTGACCACCGTGGCGTCGGGGTCCAGGATGCCGCGCTCCAGGGCCTTCTTGACACCGGCGGTACCGGTGACACCGGCGGGCTCGCCAAAGACGCCCTGGGTCCGGCCCAGAAGGCGCATGGCGGCCAGAATCTCGTCGTCGGTGACGTTGACCACCAGACCGTCGGACTCCTCAATGGCCTGGAGGGCCTTGTCCGCGTTGCGGGGCACGCCCACGGCGATGGAGTCGGCCAGGGTGTTCTCCTCCATGGGCTGCCAGGGAGTGGCCGTCATGATAGCCCGGTTGAGGGGGCAGCAGCCCTCCGCCTGGACCGAGATGAGGCGGGGGAGCCGGTCGATGAATCCGGCGGCATAGAGGTCCTTGAGGCCCTTCCAGGCGCCGGCGATGGTGCAGCCGTCGCCCACCGAGAGGGCGATGAAGTCGGGCACCTTCCAGTGGAGCTGCTCCAGGATCTCCAGGGTGACCGTCTTTTTGCCCTCGGAGAGATAGGGGTTGATGGCGGCGTTGCGGTTGTACCAGCCCCACTTCTCGATGGCGGCCTTGGAGAGCTCAAAGGTATCCTCATAGGAACCGTCCACGCTGATGACTGTGGCGCCGAAGATGCGCAGCTGGGCCACCTTGCCCTTGGGGGCGCGGGAGGGGACAAAGATGTAGGTGGGGATGCCCGCTGCCGCTGCGTTGCCCGCCAGAGAGGAGGCGGCGTTGCCGGTGGAGGAGCAGGCAATGGTGTGGGCACCCGCCTCCCGGGCCTTGACCACCGCCATGGCGGAGGCGCGGTCCTTCAGAGAGGCCGTGGGATTCTGTCCGTCGTCCTTGATGTAGAGGGTCTTGAGGCCCAGCTCCCGGGCCAGATTGTCCGCCCGGTAGAGGGGAGACCAGCCCACCCGCAGCGGAGTGGGCGCCGAGTCGGCCTCCACGGGCAGGAAGGGACGGTAACGCCACATGGACCACTCCTGGCTGCGCTCCAGGTCGTCCCTGGTGAAGTGGGCCTTGATGTAATCGTAGTCGTAGACGATGTCCAGGATACCGCCGCAGGTACAGGTGGTGGTATTGGGGGTGGCTTCATACTCCTTGCCGCACTTGACACATTTGGCGTATTTTACATTCTTCAGCAACGGGATGACCTCCTTTTCAAAACAGCCGGCGGGCGGGATTTCCCCGCCCGCCGGTCCGGTGTGTATGGATGAATGAGGCGCTTACAGGGCCTTGAGCAGTCCCGTGGCGTCGTTGAATTCGTTGATCAGCTCGTCCAGATCCTTGGCCTGCTGGTGGACGGCGTCCCAGGTGCCCTCGGTGTCGTACCACAGAGCGTTGAGGTCCTTCACGTCGCGGGCCTGCTGCTCCACCCAGGTGTAGTACTTCAGGTTGTGGACCCGCTTGCGGTCCCAGTAGTTGAGCTCGGCCATGTTGTCGGTCTTGAGGCCCAGAATGTGCAGGTTATGGTCCAGAGCGGCCTCCTGCAGGTTGTAGGCGCCGTGCATCTGGTTGAGCTCTTCAATGCGGCTCTGATACATGACGGCCGAGTCGGTGAGGACGGTGACCACCACGTCGCGCTCGGTCAGCTCGTAGTACTTGGCCATCTTGATGCAGCACAGCACGTTGGCGATACCGGAAATGCCCATCCAGGTCAGCTTCTCCAGCAGCTCGTCCGAGAGGCCCAGCTCTTCCTTCAGGTACTTCTGGCCGTCGGAGGTGTTGAAGAGGCGGAGCAGGCGCTGGGAATCCTCATCGTCAATGTCGATGACCATATCGGTGTTCTTGACATTGTGGATCCAGGGGATGTGCTTGTCGCCGATACCCTCAATGCGGTGGCCGCCAAAGCCGTTTTCCAGAATGGTGGGGCACTGGAGCGCCTCGCCCACGGCCAGCTTCACATGGGGATAGCGGTCCTTGAGCAGGTCGCCGGCCGACATGGTGCCCGCCGAGCCGGAGGTAAAGCAGGCGCCGGCCAGACGGTCGCCGGGGCGCTTGACCGCCTCATAGAGATCGGCCAGAGCGGTACCGGTCACATTGTAGTGCCACAGGGGGTTGCCCATCTCTTCAAACTGGTTGAAGATCATCATGGTGGGGTCCTGCTTGAGCTCCCAGGTCTTGTCAAAGATCTCCTTGACGTTGGACTCACAGCCGGGGGTGGCGATGACCTGGCCGGCGATCTGGCTGAGCCACTCGAAGCGCTCCTTGCTCATCTCGGCGGGAAGGATGGCTACGCTGTCACAGGCCAGCAGCTTGGAGTTGAAGGCGCCGCCGCGGCAGTAGTTGCCCGTGGAGGGCCAGACGGCATGGTGATAGGTGGCGTCAAACTGTCCGGTCACCAGACGGGGGGCCAGACATCCAAAGGAGGCGCCCACCTTGTGGCATCCGGTGGGGAACCACTTGCCCGCCATGGCCAGAATGCGGCAGGGAACACCGGTCAGGGAGGAGGGCAGCTCCACATAGTTGGGCACAGCCTGATAGCCGCCGCCAAATTCCTTGGCTTCGTTCTTCCAGGTAATGCGGAACAGGTTCAGAGGATTGACGTCCCACAGTCCCACATTTTTCAGCTTGTCCCGGATGGCGCCAGGAATGGATTCCGGCTCCTGCATCTGGGCAATGGTGGGAATGATGACGTTATTTTCGCGGGCCTTTTTGATGTTTCGGTCCAGACTGTCTCGGCGGATGGTAAGGTCAATCATATTCCGTGTCCTCCTTAAAATACAGAGTGCCAAAGGCGCTGCCATGCCCTAATCATAGCACAATCTGGAAATAAATCAAGAGGAAAGAAATAATTTTTGAACTTAGGCGTTTTCATTGAAAGTAAATCATATAATGAATTATTTGTGCAAAATAACGGGAGTGTGACCATGCACGTTCAGCTGAGGGAAATTCTGTCCGCCCGATAAAAACAGAGAACGGCCGCGGCGCGGAGAAAGACAGAAAAAAGCGGGCCGCAAATGCGGCCCGCCGGAAAAAATATTTAGATTAGCACTTCTCGAGGATGACGGCAGTGCCCATGCCGCCGCCGATGCACAGGGTGGCAAGGCCCTTCTTGGCCTCGGGACGCTTGCTCATCTCGTGCAGCAGGGTGACGATGATGCGGGCGCCGGAGCAGCCCACGGGGTGACCCAGGGAGATGGCGCCGCCGTTGACGTTGACCTTGCTCATGTCAAACTTCAGCTCGCGGGCCACAGCGATGGACTGGGCAGCAAAGGCCTCGTTGGCCTCCACCAGATCCATGTCCTCGATGGTCAGGCCGGCCTTCTCCATGGCCTGCTTGGAAGCGGGAACAGGACCCACGCCCATGATTTTGGGATCCACGCCGCCCTGGCCCCAGGAGACCAGCTTGGCCATGGGCTTCAGGCCGTACTTCTCCACAGCCTCGCCGGAGGCCAGGATGATGGCGGCAGCGCCGTCGTTGATGCCGGAGGCGTTGCCGGCGGTGACGCGGCCGTCCTTCTTGAAGGCGGGCTTCAGCTTGGCCAGACCCTCAGCGGTGGTGCCGTGGCGGGGGAACTCGTCGACCTTGAAGTCCACGATCTCCTTCTTGACCTTCACGGGCACGGGGACGATCTCGTCGTCAAACTTGCCGGTCTCCTGAGCAGCCTTGGCCTTCATCTGGGAGTTCAGGGCGAACTCATCCAGCTCCTCGCGGGTGATGCCCCACTGGTCGCAGACGTTCTCAGCGGTGATGCCCATGTGGTAGTCGTTGAACACATCCCACAGGCCGTCCTTCACCATGGTGTCCACCAGCTTGGTGTCGTTCATGCGGGCGCCGAAGCGGGCGGCGGGCATGGCATAGGGGGCAGCGGACATGTTCTCGGTGCCGCCGGCCACGATGATGTCGGCGTCACCGGCCAGGATGGTACGGGCACCCTCGATCACGGACTTCATGCCGGAGCCGCAGACCATGCTGACGGTGTAGGCGGGCACTTCAACGGGAATACCGGCGCCCAGAGAAACCTGGCGGGCCATATTCTGACCGGCAGCGGCAGTCAGGATGCTGCCGAACATGACCTCGTCCACCTGCTCAGGCTTGACGTTGGCACGCTTGAGCGCCTCAGTCACAACGATGGAGCCCAGCTTGGCGGCGGGAACATCCTTCAGGGAACCACCGAAGGAGCCGATGGCGGTACGGCAGCAATTGACAACATAAATGTCCTTCATAGAATTGACCCTCCAAATTTTTTACATTTCGTTCGATATATGGTCGCGGAATCGGCAATGAATACAAATTCGGTTTGCGAACCGGATGAGCTTATTATATATGATGGGGAAGAAAAATGCAACGGTGACTTGTGAATATTTTAACAATATACTTTGGAGGTCAAAAATCCGGCGGTCACCGGGACGAAACGCCCAGGACCGCCGGATTTGAATGAGAAAGTTAAAAATTTAACATACTTTCAAAAAATCTTTGGAGAGGTGCGGGATGCCGGAGTTTCTCAGGGTGCTGCGCTGCGGAGGATGAGTACATCCTCTGCGCCCAACTCCCGCAGGGCCTCCAGGGTATGGGTGGCCGTAGTCTGAATGGTAATGGTGAACTGATAGATGTGCCCGTCCTCCACCAGTTCCGAACGGGCCTCCGGCGAATAGAAGTGGAAGGTCAGATCGTTATAGTAGCAGTTGGCATAGCGGTCCTGATTTTCCAACAGATAGTGACGGCCCAGATTTCCCTCTTCCAGATCGGTGAGCACGGCGTCCAGAAGCAGCTGGGTGTCCGCACCGCTGGAGAAAATCTGATCGGCTCCCGTATAGGTGGAGAGGTTGACGCTGGTCAGCACATCGCCGCTGCGGTAGAGGGAGAGATACTCCTGCTGTGCCAGACCCGGAGCATTGATGAGCGCATCCAGCTTGGCGGCGGGAGAGGTGGGATCGGCCAGAAGCTCCTCGTCCACCGGGATACGGTAGCTGCGTCGCATGGTGCCGCCGTCCCGGAAGAGATAGGTGAAGGAGAAGTAGAACGAGCCGGAAGTCTCCACATCCACCATATAATCTCCCACCTGCTGGGAGACATAGGAGTGGGAAGATACACGCTCAGCCGACTCCAGCTGGGACTGATGGTCGATGATGGTCTGATGGAGCTCCACCAGACGGGCAATGTCCTCCTCCCGGCGCAGGACGGAAGGAGAGGAAGCTCCATCATAGGGGGCGAAGGAGGGCGTATCCAGGCGTACTTCCACCACCTGCTGGGCCTGGGGGACCCGGACCTCAAAGCCGATCGGGTCGACCTCCAGAGTGCTCACGCCCAGTGTGAGCAGGATCAGAAAGCAGAGGCAGCCCTTCCAGCCCTGCCGGAAGACGCGGAAGGATTTGCACAGCAGCATTTCGGCGATAAAGTAGCCCAGGGCTCCCGTGAGCAGCAGGAAGAACAGGAGAGACCACAGGATGCTATGCGAGACCTGGGGCAGGAAGACGCTCCACAGAAAAGTGCCGATAACCACGGCAGAGCAGAAGGCCACACCGTATTTGAAGATGGGGCGCAGCCAGGAGACAGCCACCACGTCCCCGGCGGTCTCCAGATGGCGGCGGCGGTAGAGGAGCAGGGCCAGTCCGGTGAAGACCAGCCCGGCCAGCATATACACAAAGACGGGAAGCAGTCCGGTAAAGTGATAATTGGGGGAGCCGGTGCTGCCCATGCGGTCGATGTAGCAGAGTGTGGGAGTGAGCCACTCCACCCAGGGGTTGAGTTGATATGAGGTATAAAATCCGAAGAGGAAGATGCGGGCCAGCTCCCGAAAGAGAGCATCTAGGCCGAACACCAGGCCGTTGAGGATGCCGTAGAAGGCGGGCAGCGCCAGAATGTGGCCGGTAAACATGGCGCAGAACACCGCAAAGGAGTAGAAGAACAGGGAAACCATACACTGGCACCAGCCCCACAGGAAGAGAGAGGTCAAATCCACCCCGTGGCCCGCATAGAGCTCTGCCCCCAGGGTGAGCAGGGCCACCACCAGAATGGGCAGGACAAAAAAGCTCAGGCCCGAGAGGTAGTTGGTGAGAAAGAGCCCCTCCCGCCGGATGGGCAGGGCGTGCATGAGCCCCACCGGACGGCTGGAGTAGAGATAGGAAAAGACCGCCATGGCACACAGTACACCAAAGCCCAGTGAGAGCAGGATCCCCATGGGGATGGCGTACACCACATAACCGGTCGGGTAGTAATTATCCGGCATGGTATCATAGATGCCGCGGCTGTTGAGAATGCCCACGGTCAGAATTAAGAACCAGATCACCCCGTACAGAGACCACAGGGGCCAGAACCGGGACCAGTTTTTCCGAAAGAGCGTGATGTTGAACCAGGCGCAGGGGCGGCGCTCCTTAGAGCACGATGTCACGGACGGCATAGTCCTCACCTCCCAATTCATAGATAAAGATTTCCTCCAGCGTCAGAGGCAGGGCCTCCATCAGGATGGGGGCATAGATCGCCAGACGATTGGTCACCTCGTCGGCCGAGCCCCGGACAATCAGGGTATGAATACGCCCCACCTGGGACACATGGAGGACGGCCAGGTCCTCGGGGAGCTGGGGCAGCTCCCGCTCCTGGAAGACGATCTGCATCTTCACGATATTGTCCTGCAGATCCGCCAGGGCACGCTCCAGCAGCACCTTGCCCTGGGAGAGGATTCCCACATGGTCGCAGACGTCCTCCAGCTCCCGCAGGTTGTGGGAGGAGACCAGCACAGTGGTGCCATACTCCGCCACGTCGCCCATGAGGAGGGACCAGACCTGCCGGCGCATCACCGGGTCCAGACCGTCCACCGGCTCATCCAGCACCAGCAGGTCGGGCCGGCAGCACAGGGAGAGCCAGAAGGCCGCCTGCTTCTGCATGCCCTTGGAGAGACGGCGCACCGGGATATTTTCCTGCACTGAGGAAAAGACCTCTTTCAGAGCCTGGTAGCGCGCTTCATCAAAGCGGGGGTAGAAGCCCCGGAAAAAGCGCATCATATCCCGGGTGGAGGCGGACAGGAAGGTGTAGAGCTCATCGGGGATGGAAGCGATGCGGGCCTTGACGGCGGGGTTCTCGTAGACCGGCTCACCTGCCACCAGCACCTGGCCGGAATCCTGCCGATAAATGCCGGTGATGTGGCGCAGAATGGTGGATTTTCCCGCTCCGTTGGGGCCCACCAGGCCGTAGATGGCGCCGTCGGGCACCTCCATGTTCAGACCATTCAGGGCCCGGAACCCGTCGAAGGTCTTTACTACATTTTGGACTGAGATCATAAACAGCGGCTCCTCCTTCTCAAATTATGGCTGGGAAACAGCATGCAGGCGATGAGAGAGCTCGTCCGGGCTCAGTCCCAGAAAAATCAGTTCAGCAGCCGTCTGGTCAAACCGATTTAAAAGGGTTTCCCGGCGCCGGCCCTGGATATCCCCCCGGTCAGCCGCAAAACAGCCCTTGCCGGCCACTGGGTGGAGGTAGCCCTCCGCCGCCAGGGATTCATAGGCCCGCTGGATCGTGTTGGGGTTGATGGCCAGCGTAGTGGCCATCGCGCGGACCGAGGGGAGCTTCTCCCCGGGCTGGATGGCGCCGGACACCACCAGACGGCGCAGGCTGTCCATCACCTGTTCATAAATGGGGCGCGCATCCCGGGAGTCAAGACGAATCATAATCAGACCCCTTTCCTAGAGTTGAACTGTATGAGGTGTATTAATACAGTCAGTATAGAGGAGTGTATGACCGGGAACAAGGGAAAAAGTCTTAACATTTTCTGACGATTCCGGACGGGAGACAAAAAACCGCCCCGGCGGTTTCACCGGGGCGGTTCGGAATGGTCAATTCTGAGAGACGGGAGTGAGCTCCTTCTGAGAGTGGAAGAGGCGGTCGGTGAGCGGGGCAAACCAACGGGAGGATTGGCCAATGAGCACAGCAGCGATAATAGTGCCTTCCCGTACGGTGGTCACGCCATGGAAAACAATCAGAGAACCAATGGTGGCCAGCACCACCAGGGTAATATCGGTCGCGGTGCGGACATTGCCCCAGGCCCGACCGGTACGCTCGGCCACCACGCTGATGAAAGCCTCGCTGGGCTGAAGGGTGGCGTCGGCGGAGACCATCAGGGCCAGGCTCAGACCAAAGACAATGCAGCCCGCCACCAGGACCAGCAGTTTGGACACGTAGGAGGTGGGCACCAGAGAGTTGCACAGCCACATGTTGACGTCGATAAAGACGCTGCAAATAAAGGTGGGAACCAGCTGCGTGAGGATCTTGACCGGGTGCCAGGTCTTAGGCGCCACGATAAATTCAGCTATAAAAAACAGGAAGTTCAGCAGAAAAGAAAAGGTACCCAGCGAAATGTTGGGGAAAATCAGATAGGAGAGGTTGGTAATACTGCTCATGGGAGAGACACCAATGGTAGCCTTGATGCTCAGCGCAATACCGGTACCCATCAGAAACATGCCGATGAAAAAGACGATCCAGCGTTTGACCACTTGATCTTTGGTTGCAGCGGAGGGAGTAGACATAGGAAATCCACCATCTTTTCTTTTGAATTTTATGAGCCGGCAAGCCGCTGTTTTGCCAAAACTCATATAGTGATATGAGGAGTTTACGGCAAGGTTGTGCAGTTTGTCAAGAAAAATTTTATTGAACAGTCAATAAATATATTTACCATGAAGACGTTTTTTGGTGAAATATCTTCATATAAAAGACGATGCGGGAAAAATTTGTAGAATTAGAACAAAAACAAAAACATAAAACTGTAAAAAAGTGAAATATATGTCGTGTACATGAAAAAGAGCGGGAAAGGGGCCGGTTCGGACAGGAAAGAAAATACTGGCAATTGCCCAAAACGACATGACAAACCGGTGGAAAGCTACTATAATAAATACGGAGGGGCCCGGATCTCAGGGCCCCGGACCCAAGTGGGTCCAATGACTGCGAAGGGGTGATTCCCATGGTTTTGTTCGATGAGACGCATTGGTATCGGTTCCTGGAGTGCGTGGCCGACCTGATTGAGAGCCGTGAGGTGCTCTCCATGCGGGAGATCCCCCACCACCCGGGCTGCAACTGCTACGAGCACTCGGTATTCGTAGCCTATATTGCCTTCCGCCTGGCCCGGCGCTGGGGACTGGACTGCCGCACGGCGGCTCGCTGCGGCCTGCTCCACGACCTGTATCTGTACAACGCCCGGGAACCCGGGACCCATCCGGGCAACCAGTGCTTTGACCACCCGGTGGCCGCGGCACGCAATGCCCGCATGCTGTGCGGCGAGCTCTCGCCCAAAGAAGAGAATATTATTCTGTCCCATATGTGGCCCCTGGCCAAACGCCGGCCCCGCAGCCGGGAGGCGGCGGTTGTGAACCTGGCGGATAAGTTCTGTGCCACATTGGAGGTCTCCCAGCTCTGGCGCGTCATGGGGATGCGCCGCCTGGTCATGGCATAACCGGGGCAGAACCGGAAGGAGGATCCCCGGGGGTCCTCCTTTTTTACGCTTTCCGGGCAACCCGCTGTGTAAAGAGGCGGTAAAGTTGTTGAGAAGCCGGGGGAAAACCCATTTGGAATTGTGCATTTGTCTGATATGGCATCGGGAGACGGATTTTCCCAAAAATATGGGTGCATTTCCACGGCCGCTTTGATATAATCGAAAGAAGAGAAGGAGTGTGACCGCGTATGACGGAAAAGGCGGGTGCAATCGTATTCCTGCCGCGGGAGGGGAACCGGCCGTCCCTGCTGCTGGAGCCGCTGCTCTTTGACCCTGCGGCCCTTTGGCTGGAGCAGGCACTGGAGCGCGCTGGAGCAGAGGAGTTTCTGGTGGTATGCCATCAGGACGACCAGGCCCAGGCTGAGACCTGTTTCCCGGAGGGAACGGTGTTCATCACCACCGGGACCGACGGGGCCAGAGAGCGTCTGCTGACCTTCCTGGAGGGACATGACCGGGTGGTGGCGGTGACCCGGCCTGTTTTTATGCCCGCCTATGCCGTCAGCCGCGTCCGGGATGGACTGGCTGAGCTGCCGCCCCAGGAGAAAAACGCCATGCTCAGCCGGGGGATCCACCCGGAGGGACACGGTGTGTTTGAGTTTACTCCCGCCGGCCGGGCTGCGCTGGCCGAGGGCGGCGATATTCTGGAGGTCCTGACCGTCCACTGCCGTCCCTATGAGAGCTGCTTCCTCCCCCTGGAGGAGAAAAATCTGGAGGACCTCCAGACCGTAGCCCGGGAGGACAGCGTCAGCCGTGCCCGGGAAGCGGGGGTCCGCTTCCTGGATCCCGCCCAGGCCTATATCGGGCCTCAGGTCACACTGGGGCGGGGAACGGTGGTGCTGCCCGGGGTCATCCTGCGGGGACGGACCGTGATCGGTCCGGAGTGCGAACTGGGCCCCAACACCATGATCCGGGGCTGCGTGATCGGCCGGGGCGTGACGGTCAATGCCTCCCAGCTCAATGAGAGCACGGTGGAGGAGGGGACCAAGGTGGGACCCTTTGCCTATATCCGTCCGGGCTGCCATGTGGGCCGGGAGGTCAAGGTGGGCGACTTTGTGGAGCTGAAAAACTCCACCATCGGCGACGGTACCAAGATCTCGCACCTGACCTATGTGGGCGACTCCGACGTGGGTGGCCATGTAAACTTCGGCTGCGGTACGGTCACCGTCAACTATGACGGCACCAGCAAATTCCGCACCACCATCGGCGACAACGCCTTCATCGGCTGCAACACCAATCTGGTGGCCCCGGTAAAGATCGGGGACGGCGCCTATACCGCTGCCGGCTCCACCATCACCGACGATGTGCCGGCGGATTCTCTGGCCATTGCCCGGAGCATCCAGGTGGTCAAGAAGCAGTGGGCGGCCCGCCGGCGCAACCGCAGAAAATAAGCCATCCCCCGGGCAGAACCCGGATAAGATGCAGATAGAGAAGTGACTTGCGCGGCAGGGTTTGGCCGCAAAACATATGAGAGGATGTATGTAGAAATGATTGCACACGGTAAGGACATTAAGATCTTTTGCGGAAGCTCCAACCAGGCGCTGGCCCTGGACATCTGCAAGAAGATCGGCACCTCCCTGGGTGAGGCCGAGGTGGGCACCTTCTCCGACGGCGAGAAGTATGTGTCCATCTACGAGACGGTGCGTGGCTCTGACGTCTTTGTGATCCAGTCCACCTGCAGCCCCGTCAACGACAACCTGATGGAACTGCTCATCATGATCGACGCCATGAAGCGCGCCTCCGCCGGCCGTATCACCGCGGTCATCCCCTACTTCGGCTATGCCCGTCAGGACCGCAAGACCAAGCCCCGCGATCCCATCTCCGCCAAGCTGGTGGCCAACCTCATCACCCGCGCCGGCGCCGACCGGGTCCTCACCATGGACCTGCACGCCAATCAGATCCAGGGCTTCTTCGACATCCCCGTGGACAATCTGATGGGCTCTCCCGTGTTCGTCAACCACTTCCTGGAGAAGTACAAGGACTGCCACGACGAGGTGATGGTGGTCTCCCCCGACGTGGGCTCCGTGGCCCGCGCCCGCGCCTTTGCCCAGAAGCTGGATATGCCTCTGGCCATCGTGGATAAGCGCCGCCAGAAGGCCAACTCCTCCGAGGTCATGAACATCATCGGCGATGTGCGCGGTAAGCGCGTCATCCTGCTGGACGACATGGTGGACACCGGCGGGTCCCTCTGCCACGCCGCCCAGGCTCTGGTGGAGATCGGCGGAGCCAAGTCGGTCACCGCCTGCGCCTCCCACGGCGTCCTCTCCGGTCCTGCGGTGGAGCGCATCCGCAACAGCGCCCTGGACGAGGTCCTCTTCCTCAACACCATCCCCGCCAAGGCGGAGACCTGCGACAAGATCAAGTATCTGTCCGTGGCCCCCATGTTCGCCGAGGCCATTGAGCGCATCTACGAGGAGATCTCGGTCTCCAAGCTGTTCCTGTAAGCATCCTCTCCCGCCTGCGGGCGGGTGCGGGGCGCCCCTGCCGGGTCATTTGCCCGGCGGGGACGCCCCCTTTTCTGCAATGCTGTAATCCTGTGAGGTGGTATCCATGTTTTTCGGAAGGACATCGGGCGGCGTATCCTGGCTGGTAGTGGGCCTTGGCAACATCGGTGAAAAGTACGACAACACCCGGCACAATGTGGGCTTTGAGGTAGCCGATGAGCTGGCGGAGCGGGGACGGGTACCTATCCAGAAGCTCAAGTACCGCGCCCTCACCAACACCCTGGAGATCGGGGGAGAAAAGGTTTTGCTGATGAAGCCGGTGACCTATATGAACCTCTCCGGTGAGGCGGTGGGGGAGGCGGCCCGTTTTTTCAAGGTGCCCGCCGACCATGTGCTGGTCATTTCAGACGATGTGTCCCTGCCGGTGGGAAAGCTGCGGGTGCGCCGCGGCGGTTCGGCCGGGGGGCATAACGGCCTGAAAAACATCATCCAGCACCTGGGCAGCGACCAGTTCCCCCGGATCAAAGTAGGTGTGGGGGAGAAGCCCCATCCCGACTACGACATGGCCGACTGGGTGCTGGGAAAATTCCAGGGGGAGGACCGCAAGACCATGGACGTGGCCGTCAAACGGGCGGCCGACGCGGTGGAGTGCTTCCTCCGGGAGGGGCCGGACAAGACCATGAGCCGCTTCAACGGGTAAGTCTGCCATCTTTCGTATTTTGTAAGAAAATCGTTCATTCTTCTCAAAAGCCGTCTGCTATTCTGTGTGAGAGAACACATGGAATGGGAGGCGGCTTTTATCAGACGCTGGATATTGGAACGGGCCCGGGTGGGCGCCTGGATCTGGATGGGCCTGGGGCTGCTGGGCCTAGCAGCGGCGGAAATGCTGTACGACGGGTGGCAGCTCCCACTGCTGCTGTTTTGGGTATGGGTCATAGGCTATATGGATGTGATCTCCATTCTAACGATAAAAGAACTGCGCCACCAGATGGCCCGGCTGGATCAGACCTGTGATCCGGCGCCGCTGTTGGCGTGGTGCCGCTCCGTCCTGCGGCAGAATCCGGGCAGTACCCGCTATCGGGTCTATGAGGGGTTTTGCCTGCTTCTGCTGGGGCGGGAGGTGGAGGCCCTGTCGGCCCTGGAACAGGTGGAGGGGCGGCGGAAGCTCTGGCGGCAGCCGGACAGCTTCCTGCTCTATGTGGCCTGCCGCAGTGATCTGTCCGACCCCGGGACGGCGGGACAGTGGCTGGAGCAGGGCCGCCGGGCGGCCCGCCGGAAATGGCTGGGGCGCAAGACCCTTGAGAAGGCCCTGAGGGAACAGGAGCTCTGCCTCGCCCTGCGGCAGGGACAGACCGAGGGACTGGAGGGGGCTATGAAGGACTGCCTGGAGAAGGCGTCTTCCCTGCGTCTGCGGGTGGCCTGGCACTATGAATTGGGGCAGCTCTTCCGGGCGCTGGGCCGGCCGGAAGAGGCGGCGGAGCATCTGCGCTTCGTGGCCCAGTATGGAAACCGTCTGGCGATACGCAGCCGGGCGGAGGAGTTGCTGGAGCTGGGACGCTGAGGCAGACCGTTCTTCCAATCCATATCGGAGCAAATGGGCGCCGCGGGAGAGAGCACTCCCGCGGCGCTGTACGCATGGGCAATTTTGTTACCAAACTGTGGGGACTTTTTGGCACGTATGGGATACAATCCAGAGAGACGGACCTGGAACGGCCCGGGAGAGGGATGGAAGGCATGGGACAGAGGAAATTGTTTTGCCAGTGGGGGCCGGTCTGCTACCGGATCTCACTGAAAAAGGAAGCGCTGCGGCGGAGGCTGTGGGACTGGCGGGAGCGCACCGCCTTTGCCCGAACCAGACAGGTGGAATCGCTTCCGGTGGTGGTGAAGGGACACCGCTCTCCCATCCTGCGCCCGCTGCACGGGGTGGATATGGCCCTTCAGGAGAACAAGCGGCAGAATCTGGCCCTGGCGGCCCCCTGTGTGGACGGTATCTGTGTGGAGCCGGGGCAGGTCTTTTCCTTCTGGGCACTGGTGGGGCCGCCCACCGCCCGGCGGGGATACCGGGAGGGCCTGACCATCGGCGGGGGGCGGTTCTACACCGGTGTGGGCGGGGGACTGTGCCAGCTGGCCAACTTGATCCACTATCTGGTGCTCAACAGCCCCCTCACCGTGCGGGAGCTCCACCACCACTCGGACGCCCTTTTCCCGGACGCCCGGCGGCGGGTGCCCTTCGGCACGGGCACGTCCATTTTCTATCCCCATGTGGATTACCGCTTCCGGAATGACACGGACCAGACCGTACAGCTGCGGGTGTGGCTGGAGGGGGACGACCTGTGCGGCGAACTGCGGGCCGGGCATCCCTTCCTGCGGCGCTACCGCCTGCGGGAGGAAGGCGCGGGCTATGTCCGGGAGGGGGAGGACTGGTTCCGGGTGAGCCAGGTCTACCGGGAGGTGCTGGACCGCGCCACCGGTGAAGTGGTGGGCCGGGAGCTGGTACTGGACAACCACTCCCGGGTGATGTATGATCCCGCCCTTATCCCCCAGGAGGAGAAGGTATGAGACTGCTGGAGCGGCTGCGGGAGAACTGCGGCAGACTGGGGGAGCGCCCCGCCTTCTGCAGCGGCGGGGAGACGATGAGCTGGGCGGTTCTGGGGGCAAAGGTGCGGGCAACCGCGGCTATGCTGGCCCAGGGCCGGGGACCGGTGGTGGTCTACGGGCACAAGGAGCCGTGGATGCCCGCGTGCTTTCTCGCCTGTCTGCTGGCCGGGCGGCCCTATCTCCCGGCGGACCGGAGCTGGCCCCACGAGCGGGTGCGCCGGGCGGCAGAGCTGGCCGGGGCCACGCTGCTGCTGGCGGTGGAACCGATGAAATTGCCCGGACTGGAGACCTGGGACCGGGGGGCGCTGGAGGCCCTCCCCGACCCTGGGACATGGTGCGAATGTATGGCCGGTCCGGCGGAGATTGCCTATATTATCTTCACCTCGGGGAGTACGGGAGTACCCAAGGGAGTCCCCATTTCCCGGGGAAGTTTAGACCATTTTTTGACCTGGGCCCTCTCCCTGCCGGGGATCGCCGCTTGTGCCGGGCGGGGAGTGCTCAATCAGGCGGGCTATGCCTTTGACCTGTCGGTGGCCGACCTCTATCTGGCGGTGATGACAGGGGGGACCCACACCGCCCTGACCGGAGAGGAGCAGAGCGACTTTTCCACAATGTTTGCCCGGATGTGGAAAAGCGGAGCGGGACTGCTGGTGGCCACGCCCACCTTCCTGCGGCTCTGCCTCACGGATGCGTCCTTCTGCTGCGGACAGATGGGAACTTTGGGCGGGGTGCTCTCCTGTGGGGAAGTCCTTCGGTCGCGGACAGCGGAAAAGCTGTTCCGGCGCTTCCCAAAACTGCTCCTCTACAACGCTTACGGCCCTACGGAGGGAACCTGCGCAGTCTCTGCTGCCTTCATCCATCCCGAGGACTGCGGGAGTGAGCTTCCCATCGGAGAGATGGCGCGGTGCGGCGCGGATATCTCCATAGAGATAGGGGGAGCGCCCTGTCCGGAGGGGACGGTGGGGGAGATCGTGCTGCGGGGCGCGCAGCTCTCGCCGGGTTATCTGAATGGGATACCGGGCGGGTTCCGGGATACCCTCACCGGGCGGGCCTACGGCACGGGAGACCTGGGGATAATTCGCGACGGAAAGCTCTGGTACCGGGGACGGATGGATGAACAGATCAAATACCGGGGCTACCGGGTGGAACCGGGGGAGATCGAGGCGGCGCTGGAGACCCTGAGCGGCATCGAGCGGGTGGCGGTGCTCCCCCGACTGGGCCGGGACGGGGGCGTACAGGGCCTGGTGGCCTTTGTGGAGAGCCCCCAATTACCTGACTGGAGCGGGGTGAAGGAGGAACTGGAACAGCGCCTCCCGCCCTGGATGTGCCCGGGGCAGTATGAGTGGGTGGAACATATGCCCCTTACCCCCAACGGAAAATGCGACCGGAATACCTTAAAGGAGTGGGTGCGAGATGGTAAGCCTGGATGAGATCCGGGACCTGCTGGTGGAGGCCTGTGGAAGTCCGGAGGCGGGGGAGCCGGGGGTGGACCTGCTGGAGCGGGGACTTCTGGACTCCCTGGCCCTCATCACCCTGCTGGAGGGCCTGGAGGACCGGGGGATCGAGCTGATCCCCACCCAGCTTCCCAAGGAGACCTTCCGCACGGCGGAGTCCATCCTGCAGGCGGCCCGGACGGCCGAAATGTGAAATAGAAAAAAGGTCTGCCCCCTTCTCAAAATAATTTAAATTTTTGAGAAGGGGGTGTTTTTGTACCGGAAACCGCCTGATTTCCCTTGACGGCCACCCCGAACAGGGACTATACTGTCCACACGTACACCCCCCTCCCGGATGGGAACGGGGGCTTTCGGCACGTCTATAACTTCCATATTTTTCTAGAAAGGAGGGCACAGCATGCAGCTGCTGACCCAGGTCCTGCGGGAGCTGCCGGAGGTGCGCAAGCTCCTAGCGGCCATCGAGGAGGGGGGCTGCCCCGCGGCCTTCTCCGGCCTCTCCCCGGTGCTGCGGGCCTATATTGCCGCCGCCGTCCGGCGGGAGACCGGCCGGAGCGTGGTACTGCTCTGCGCCGACGAGACCGAGGGGGAGCGCCTCAGCCGGGACCTGAGGGCCCTGACCGGGGAGGAGGTGCGCCTGGTAGCGGCCCGGGAGTTTACCTTCCACCACGCCGCGGTGGTCTCCCGCCAATATGAGCACCGGCGCCTGGCCGCCTTCCAC
The DNA here is from genome assembly GCF_014288125.1 of Pseudoflavonifractor hominis. Classification (NCBI taxonomy): domain Bacteria; kingdom Bacillati; phylum Bacillota; class Clostridia; order Eubacteriales; family Oscillospiraceae; genus Pseudoflavonifractor; species Pseudoflavonifractor hominis. Next base: position 513,536 of record NZ_JACOPR010000002.1, read on the forward strand.
GCTCTGCTGGAGGGGAAGAGTCCCCTCACCGTGGTAACGGTGGAGGCCCTCCTCCAGCGCACCCTGCCCCCGGAGGCCCTGAGACGGGCCAGCCGCACCATCCGCCTGGGGGAGAGCTATGACCTCAACGAGCTGGCCGAGGCCCTCTCCGCCGCGGGCTATACCCGGGGACAGCAGGTGGAGGGCGTGGGCCAGTTTGCCCTGCGGGGCGGTATTCTGGACTTCTTCTCCCCGGCCCAGGAGCGGCCGGTCCGGGTGGAGTTCTTCGGCGACGAGGCCGACTCCATGGGTTATTTTGACGTCAACACCCAGCGCCGAACGGAAAACTGTGAGGAGGCCTGCTTCCTCCCGGCGGCCGAGGTGCTGCCCCAGCTCTCCCCCGGCGGGGCGGAGGGACTGAAGGAGCGCCTGACCGGGCTGCTCTCCCAGGTCCGCCGCCGGAAAGGGGACCAGGCCGCCCTCCTTCAGAATCTGGAGGAGGATCTGGAGCGGCTGACCCAGGAGACCTCCTTCCCGGCCCTGGACCGGTATCTGGCCCTGGTCTATCCGGAGATGGCCACCGCCGCCGACTACCTGCCCGAGGACGCGGTGGTGCTCTTCAGCGAGAGCCCCCGGGTGGTCGAGCGGGGGAAAAACTATCTCTGGCAGATGGGGGAGGACACAAACGCCCTGCTGGAAAACGGCACGCTGGCTGGGGAGTGCGCCCGCTTTACCCGCACCCTGGAGGAGCTCTATGCCCGCCTGTCCGACTGGCCGGTGGCCTATCTGGACTCTTTTGCCACGGGGCAGTACCCCATGAAGCCCCGCACCCTTCTGAACCTGCTGGCCAAGCAGCTCCCCTCCTACGGGACCAGCCTGGAGACGGCAGTCTCCGACCTCTCCCACTATCTGGACGAGGGATACCGGGCGGTGGTGCTGGTCTCCAGCCAGCAGCGGGCCGACAACCTCCAGGCCCTCCTGCGGGAGCAGGGGCTCCGGCCTGCGGTGGACTATGCCCTCCACGCTCTGCCCGAGTCGGGAAAGGCCACCATCGCCGTGGGCGGATTGTCGGCAGGCCTGGAATTCCCGGAGGCCCGCTTTGCCATCCTCACCGAGGGGAGCGCGGCCCCTGTCAAGAAGGCCCGGGCCAAGGCAGTCACCAATCGGGCCAAGCTCAGCTCCTATGCCGATCTCTCTCCCGGCGACCTGGTGGTCCACGAACACCACGGGGTGGGCCGCTATCAGGAGATGGTCAAGATGCAGGTGGACGGGGTGGAGAAGGACTACATCAAAATCGCCTATGCCGGGGCGGATGTCCTCTATGTCCCCGCCACCCAGCTGGACCTGGTGAGCAAATACATTGGAGGCGGCGAGGACGCCCAGGAGAAGAAAAAACTCTCCAAGCTGGGGGGAAGCGACTGGGAAAAAGCCAAGACCCGGGCGAAAAAGGCGGTCAAGGACCTGGCCAAGGGCCTCATTCAGCTCTACGCCGAGCGGCAGCGCCAGCCGGGCTATGCCTTTTCACCCGACTCCGAGTGGATGCGGGAGTTTGAGGAGCAGTTTGAGTACGCCGAGACCGACGACCAGCTCCGCTGCATCGAGGAGATCAAGCGGGACATGGAGACAGCCCGGCCCATGGACCGTCTGCTCTGCGGCGACGTGGGCTACGGCAAGACGGAGGTGGCCTTCCGGGCCATCATGAAGTGTGTGCTGGACGGCAAGCAGGCGGCCATCCTGGTGCCCACCACTGTTCTGGCCCGGCAGCACTTCCTCTCCGCCAAGCAGCGCTTTGCCCGGTATCCGGTGGACATCGACGTGGTCTCCCGCTTCCGCACCAGCGCCCAGATGAAGGAGACATTGCGCCGGGTGGAGCAGGGGGGCGTGGACCTGCTCATCGGAACCCACCGGCTCTTTCAGAAGGATGTGAAGTTCAAGGACCTGGGGCTCCTGGTTATCGACGAGGAGCAGCGCTTTGGCGTGGCCCACAAGGAGCGGCTCAAGGAGATCTCCAAGCAGGTGGATGTGCTCACCCTGTCGGCCACTCCCATTCCCCGGACCCTCAATATGGCCCTCTCGGGCATCCGGGATATGTCCACCCTGGAGCAGCCCCCCATGGACCGGCAGCCGGTGCAGACCTATGTGCTGGAGCACGACTGGGGAGTCCTGGCCGATGCCATGCGCCGGGAGCTGGAGCGGGGCGGCCAGATTTACTACCTCCACAACCGGGTGGAGACCATCACCCGCACGGCCGCCCGTATCAAGGAGATGCTGGGAGGCGAGGTGTCCGTGGGGGTGGCCCACGGCAAGATGTCCCAGGAGGAGCTCAACGACGTCATGAAGCGCATGAGCGACGGCGAGGTGGATATCCTGGTGTGCACCACCATCATTGAGACCGGCATCGACATCGCCAATGCCAACACCCTCATCATTGAGGACGCCGACCACATGGGCCTGGCCCAGCTCCACCAGATCCGCGGCCGGGTGGGCCGCTCCAGCCGCCGGGCCTATGCCTATCTGACCTTCCGGAAGGGAAAGGTGCTCAGCGAGGTGGCCTCCAAACGGCTGGGCGCCATCCGGGAGTTTGCGGAGTTCGGCTCGGGCTTCAAGATCGCCATGCGGGATCTGGAGATCCGGGGCGCGGGCAACGTGCTGGGCCCCGAGCAGAGCGGCTTCATGCTCAGCGTAGGCTACGACCTCTACCTCAAGCTCCTGGAGGAGGCGGTGCTGGAGGAGCGGGGAGAGCCCGTGCCCCGCAACACCGAGTGCTCCGCCGACCTCACGGTGGCGGCCTCCATCCCCGACCGGTATGTGCCCAGTCCTGAGCAGCGGATGGACCTCTACCGGCGCATTGCCGCCATCCGCAGCGAGGAGGATGCCGACGATCTGACCGACGAGCTCATCGACCGCTATGGCGATCCCCCGCGGACGGTGAACAACCTCATCGCCGTGGCCCTCATGCGTGCCGACGCCGCTCGAAACGGCATTTTGGAGATCAATCAGAAGGGGACCAACCTCCATTTCTACCTCAGCGACTTCCAGCTGGAGCGGATCTCCACTCTTTGCGCCGAGCGGAAATACCAGGGGCGGCTGGTGGTGGTGCCCGGGGAGCGGCCCTGCATCGCCCTGCGCCTGAAAAAGGGAGAGGACGCCCTCAAGTGGAGCCGAAAGCTGGTGGAGGACTACTCCGCCACCGCCCCTGCCGTGGCGGAGTGACAGAGCGGGCGTGCCCTTTTCCGGTTGTGCTCGACGGACATCGGTGGTATAGTGTAACAAGCAAATAAAAGGAGGATATCCATGGATTTAATGAAACGAGGGCTGGGCGTGTTCCTGGCCGGCGCGGTGCTGACCGGCGCCCTTGCTGGCTGTGAGAGCAAGCCTGCGGCCGATGATGTGACCTACCAGCTGACCGGGATCGCGCGGGACGCTGTTTTGCTCAAGGTGGATGGCCAGCCGGTGACGGCGGAGGAGTACTTCTTCCAGCTGGGACAGGACATCGGCTATATGGAGCAGCTGGGGGCCCTCTCCGGAGAGGATGCCTGGGAACAGGAGATCAGCGATGGAAAGACCCTCTCCCAGTATGTGAAGGAAGATGCCCTACAGCTGGTGAAATACTACTCGGTCATCGAGAGCAAGGCCAAGGAGTACGGCGTCACAGTCACGGACGAGCAGAAGAGCGAGCTGGATACCCAGTTTGAGCAGCTGGAGGAGAGCCTGAAGGAACAGGGCGGCACCCTCCAGATGGCAGTGGACGCCCAGGGCATCTCCCAGGAGGGCTTCCGCAGCTTTATGGAGCAGAGCAGCTATCTGGTCCAGAATCTCTATGAGAAGCTGAGTGAGGAGGGTGGTCCTCTGGTCCCCACCGATGAGGACATGGATGCCTATCTGGAAGAGGAGGGGATCTACCGGGTCAAGCACATTCTCCTCTCCACCCGGCATGAGAACGAGGACGGCACCTACACCGCCTTTTCTGAGGCAGAAGAGGCCCAGGTAAAGGCTGAGGCCGACGCCTTGACGGCCGAGATCCGGGCCGCGTCCGATCCCCAGGCCCTCTTTGACGAGAAGATGAACGCCCGCAGCGACGACGGACGGGATGCCGACGGCAACCTCTATTCTCCTGACGGGTACACCGCTACGCCCGGCCAGATGGTGCAGGAGTTTGAGACGGCCGCCCTGGCGCTGGACGTGGGAGAGATCAGCGATCCGGTCAAGAGTGAGTTCGGCTACCACATCATCCTGCGGTTGGATGCCGATACCGACGAGACTCGGGCCTCCTATCCCCAGTACCGCTTCAGCCAGCTGACGGAGGAGTGGATGCAGGATGTCCAGGTGGAACTGACCGACGCCTATGAGAGCATCGATCCCAAGGATTACTACACAAAGCTGACCGCCCATGCGCAGGAAATCCAGGCCCAGGTAGAGGTCAACCAGCAGGCCACCGCCAGCCCCGCGCCCACCGGAAGTGCCGCGCCGGAGCCCACGGCCAGCCCTGCAGCCAGTCCTGCGCCCAGCGCATCGGCCCAGCCCTAAGCAGGGGGAGACCGAACCGCCCGCCGCCGGCTGAGCGCGGCGGCGTCCCCCTGGGGAGCCGGAGGAGGAACAGGAGGAGAGACCATGGAGACGCGGGTGCGCACGCTGGTGGTGGAAGATGACCGCGCCACCCGCATGCTGCTGGAGGACTGGGTGAGGACCCGGCCCGAACTGGAGCTGTGTCCCTGGTCTGCCGCCGACGGGGAGGAAGGGATGCGCCTGATCCGGGACTGGCAGCCGCAGCTGGTGCTGCTGGATCTCATCATGCCCCAGTGCAGCGGGATCTCCCTTCTGCGGGAACTGGAGCGGGACCCGCCTCCGGTGCGGCCCCGCATCCTGGTCCTCTCCAAGGTGGGCAGTGAGCTCATTGTGGATCAGGTGTTGTCCATGGGGGTGGACTTTTATCTGCGGAAACCAGTCAATTTGAGTGAGCTGGGGAACCTGGTGGATCTTTTGATCTGCCGCATTCCCCAGCAGGAGCCCGTTCTCCGGGGCCAGGCCTGGGAGATCCTCGCGGAAATGGGGGCGCAGAGTGAGTGGAAGGGCAGTCTCTGCGCCGCGCTGGCGGCCGAATGTCTGGCCGGTCATATTGGAGAGCGGCTCATGAAGGAGCTCTACTATGCGGCCATCCGGGAGAGCGGAGGCACCTATCAGAGCGTGGACAAAAATATCCGCGATCTGGTACACCAGCTCCACCAGAAGGGAGCGGCTTCCTATCAGCGTATCGTGAGGAGCGATACCCGCCCCTCCAACCGGGCCTTTCTCCAGGCGGTGGCCCGGGAGATCGAGCGCCGGACCGGCTTGAAATCATCTGAATCCTGACTCCGCGGGAGAGATCTTACATCTCTCCCGCGGAGTTTTTTTGCCTTGCGCCAGGATTCCCTTGCAATCGGACTTACGTCCCGGGTATGGTTATAGTCCAGAGTACTGGAAAAAAGTGGACGTGCAAAGGAGCGGAGGAAATCATGAGCGGATGGCACAGTCAAAGTGTCCGGGAGGTCCTGGACGGCCTGGGAACCGACGGACAGAAGGGGTTGACCCGGCAGGAGGCGGCACAGCGGCTGGAGCGGTACGGCCCCAATACCCTGGAGCAGGGAAAGCGACGGAGCATGGCCCTGCGCCTGCTGGACCAGCTCCGGGACCCCATGATCCTGGTGCTGCTGGGTGCGGCCGGGCTCTCCCTTTTGGTGAGCGGCGGAGAGGACTGGCTGGATGCCGCCATTATTTTGCTGATCGTGGTGGTAAACGCCGCCATCTCGATTTCTCAGGAGGACGGAGCGCAGCGCGCCCTGGAGGCCCTGCGCCGGATGTCGGCCCCCAAGGCCAAGGTAATCCGGGAGGGCACGGTGGTGCTGGTCCCGGCGGAGGAGCTGGTCCCGGGGGATCTGGTGGTGCTGGAGGCCGGGGATCTGGTCCCGGCGGACGGGCGTATCCTGGAGAGCACGGCCCTGCGCTGTGACGAGAGCGCCATGACAGGGGAGTCGGTCCCGGTCTCCAAAGGCGCCGGGGAGGTGCTGGGGGAGGATACCCCTCTGGCCGACCGGAGCAACATGGTGGTGGGGGCCACGGTGGTAACGGCGGGACATGCCCTGTGCGCCGTGACCGCCACCGGGATGAACAGTGAGGTGGGCCGCATCGCGGGGATGCTGCTTCTCCAGGAGCAGGGGGAGACCCCGTTGCAGAAAAAAATGGCCGAGGTCTCGGGGACCCTCTCCTTTGTGTGCCTTTGTGTGTGCGGCGTCATGTTTGGGGTGGGTCTCCTCTTTCACAAGCCGGTCTTTGAGATGTTTATGACGGCGGTCTCCCTGGCCGTGGCCGCCATTCCGGAGGGGTTGCCCGCCATTGTAACCATTGTCCTGGCCATGGGCGTGCAGCGGATGGTGAACCGCCATGCCATCGTCAAGCGTCTGCCGGCAGTGGAGACCCTGGGGTGCGCCGGGGTCATCTGCTCCGACAAGACGGGCACCCTGACCCAGAATCGGATGAAAGTGGTGGATCTGTGGACCCTGCGTCCAGGACAGCGAAAGCTGGCGCTGGAGATCGGGGCGCTGTGCAGCGACGTCCACGTGGAGCGCGGCAGCCGGGGGGAGGCGGTATATACCGGCGACCCCACAGAGATCGCCCTGGTGGAGCTGGCCCTGGGGGAGGGCGTGGACAAAAATGTGTGGGAAGAGACCCGGCCGCGCCGGGGGGAGGTCCCCTTTGACTCGGAGCGGAAGCTGATGAGTACCGTGCATGCCCGGCCGGAGGGGGGCTTCCGGGTACTGGTGAAGGGCGCGCCCGATGTACTGCTGCGGCGGTGCAAGATCGGGGGCGAGGAGAAGCAGCGCATCCTCTCGGCCAACGAGGGAATGGCCCGGCGGGCCCTGCGGGTGCTGGGACTGGCCTACCGGGATCTGGAACTGATGCCTCGGGAGTGCTCCAGCGCAGTGCTGGAACAGGGATTGACCTTTGTGGGGCTGGCGGGGATGATGGACCCGCCCCGGGCCGAGGTGAAAGAGGCGGTGGGCCGCTGCTACCGCGCGGGCATCCGGCCGGTCATGATCACCGGGGACCACAAGCTCACCGCCGTGGCGGTGGCCAAAGAGCTGGACATCTTCCAGCCGGGGGACCTGGCCCTGACGGGAGAGGACCTGGATTTTATGCCCCAGGAGATGCTGGAATCCGATGTGGAGCAGTTTTCGGTCTTTGCCCGGGTCTCCCCGGAGCACAAAATGCGCATCGTCAAGGCCTGGCAGAAGCGGGGAAAGGTGGTGGCCATGACCGGGGACGGCGTCAACGATGCCCCGGCTCTCAAGGCGGCTGACATTGGCTGTGCCATGGGGGTGACCGGGACCGACGTGGCCAAGGGCGCGGCGGATATGATCCTCACGGACGACAACTTTGCCACCATTGTGGCGGCGGTGGAAGAGGGGCGGGGGATCTACGCCAACATCAAGAAGGCCATCCACTACCTGCTCTCCTGCAACATTGGAGAGATCCTGACCATTTTTCTGGCCACTCTCTTTCAGTTCCGGCAAATGCCTCTGCTGCCGGTGCAGCTTCTGTGGCTCAATCTGGTGACCGACGCCCTGCCTGCTCTGGCGCTGGGGGTAGAGCCGGTGGAGGAGGGGATGATGGACCGCAAGCCCCGGGATGCCCATGCCTCCCTCTTTGACCGGGCCTTTTCCTTCCGCCTGGCCTGGCAGGGGGCCATGGTGGGACTGCTCACCCTGACAGCCTATTTTCTGGGGGAGTATGTGCTCTCCGACCCGCTGACGGCGTCAGCCACCGCCAATACCATGGCATTCGCCACGCTGACCTTCTGCCAGCTCTTCCATGCCTTTGATGTGCGCAGTGAGACCGAGTCCCTGTTTCACATCGGCCTGTTCTCCAATCTCTCCATGAATAAGGCCTTTTTGGTGGGGGCGCTGATGCAGCTGGCGGTATTGTGTATGCCGCCCCTTCAGATGATTTTCAAGACCGTGCCCCTGGGGGCGACGGAGTGGGCTGCGGTCCTGACCCTGGCCCTGACCCCTCTGGTGGTATGCGAGCTGACCAAGGCCCTGCGGCGGAGAAAAAGAGGTGAGGGGAAAAAGCCCAAGGAGGAGAAAGTGCTGGTGAGGAAGGGATAAGCCGCCCCGAGCCAAGCCTTTCTTTTGCTGAAACATAAAAAAGCCCTGGCCAGAGCGGCCAGGGCTTTTTAGGATTCTTTTGTGCGGGGATAGGGAGCCTCCACATCGGTGAGACCGGCCAGGTAGTCCATACTGGTATCCAATGCCAAGGCCAGTCGGCGGCACTGTTCAAAGGTAAAATATCGGCGGCCATTTTCCAGTTTAGAATAGTCGCTCTGGTCAATACCGGTCAGATGGTACATTTTGATCTGGGTATATCCCCGCTTTTTGCGGAGTTCTTTCAGTCGGGACATGGTACATCACCCAAGCTTATTATGGGTGAATTGACCTATTGAAATTAGGGTGATTTTGACCTATAATGCGGTAAAAGAGGTGATTTCAATGTGTGAGCAGGGGAACGAAGAAAATATCATACCATTAGTGTTAGCAGAACAGGCCGTTGGTCAGCTGGTATTAAAATGGATGGGCCAGGAAGCGAGAGAACGAGTGATATACCACTTAGGCTGCAATAGGGCGGTTCACGCACTGGAAGAGATCCGACAAGTTCTTGAAAATATGGATATAGATGATCCGACTTGTTTTCGTAGGATAGAAGAAATTATAGGAATCTTTTTTGACCATGGCCTTCCGACACGCAGACATGAGGAGTTTGAATAGTTGGGGGCGGAACTGCTTTTGATAAGGTGAACATGCGTAAGAAAAAAGACCCCGCCAGATAGGAGGCGCAGCTCCTATCTCAGGCGGGATCTTGTATTTATTTAGCCTGCTCCTCCGGCAGGGGACGGATGAGGACGAAGGGGGTCAGCTGGCGGTCCTGGCCGGCGGGATTGTCCCGGATCAGGTCCAGCAGAGCTTCATCGCTCTCCTTGAGCTGGGAGCAGTGGCCCAGCATCTCCACGTTGAGGTCGTTGGCGTCCACGATCATGGAGAGGATGCCGGTCTTTTCAAAGATCTCGTCGCAGACCCCGGCGGGATTTTCTGGGATGCGCACGCCCATATGTTCATACTCAGGGATGTCCTCGCCGTAAAAGCCGTCCAGACCGGAGACCTCCAGACCGGCGATCCGGTAGAAGGTGCCCCGGACGCCGCGGAGCTTATCGATGGCGGCCCGGAAAGCGGCCCACAGGATCTTGGGCAGACCGCAGACATTGATGGCAAACTGCATCTTGATGGGCAGACCCATGCCGGGACCGGCGGAGGTCTGATGGACGAAGCGGGAGAGTACCTTGGCCCAGAAGCCGGGCTTGAGCTCCTCTTCGGTGACCACCCGCTTCTGGCAGATGGCAATGACCTTTTCGCTCATGGAGAGGATGTCCCCCTCCTGATAGACGGGCTTGACATACCGCTCCATCAGGTCGATATAGCTCTCTCCCACTGTGACAAAATGGGTGGCGATGGCATGGCGGGCCCAGGTCTTGCCCATGGCCTGGATGGTGACGCTTTTTCCTTCGTTGGCATGGAATTCCATGAACGTTCCTCTTTTCACAAATATATAGTATCGGGCGGCCGCAGGGGCCGCGGCGGGTTTTCGGCAGACATTATTATAACCAGTCCCCCTCCAAAAGGCAACGGCGGAGGAGGGAATTTCAGAAAAATCCCCCGGAAGCCGCGGCTTCCGGGGGATTTTTGATTACTTTTTCGCCGAGTTGGGCAGGAACTTCCGGTACTTCTCAATGTAGGGAGAGAAGTCATAGCGCTTGGGCCGGGGGAAATACTCCGTGTGGAGCAGCTCGTGGGCCTTATGGCTGAGCGGATGATCGAAGAACTCCTGATAAATGGTCTGGATATCGGGGTTCTCGTGGCTCTTGCGCAGAGGCAGGCTCTTGTCCAGATCATAGAGGGCCTTGATGCGGGCCTTGCGCTTTTCGTTATTGGTGCCGATGGGCTGTCCGCCGCCGCCGATGCAGCCGCCGGGACAGGCCATGATCTCGACGAAGAGATAGTCGGCCTCGCCGCTCTGAATCCGGCGGATGACCTCCTCGGCGTTCTTCAGGCCGTTGACCACGGCCACCTTGAGGGGCGTGCCGTCCAGATCGATGGTGGCCTCCTTGATGCCGCCCACCTCACCGCGGACTTCCTCGAACTCCAGGCGGGGCAGTTCCTTCTTGGTGTAGAGCTCATAGGCGGTACGCAGCGCGGCCTCCATGACGCCGCCGGTGGCGCCGAAGATGGCGCCCGCGCCGGAGCCGGTGCCCAGGGGAGAATCAAAGTCGCTCTCGGGCAGGTTCACCGGGTTGAGACCTTCGTAGCGGATGAGCTTGGCCAGCTCGCGGGTGGTCAGGACCACATCCACGTCCTGATAGCCGTCCCGGCCCAGTTCGGGACGGGTGGCCTCGAACTTCTTGGCGGTACAGGGCATGACCGAGACCGAGAAGATGTCCTTGGGATCCCAGCCCATGCGCTGGGCATAATAGGTCTTGAGGACCGCGCCGAACATGCCCTGGGGGCTCTTGGCGGTGGAGAGGTTGCCGATGAGTTCGGGGTGATGCTTCTCCATGAAGTTGACCCAGCCGGGGGAGCAGGAGGTGATCATGGGCAGACGGCCGCCCTTCTGGATGCGCTCCAGGAGCTCGGAGCCCTCCTCCATGATGGTGAGGTCGGCGGTGAAGTTGGTGTCAAAGACCTTCTCAAAGCCCATCATCTTGAGGGCGGTGACCATCTTGCCGGTGACCAGCGCGCCGGGCTCCAGCCCGAAGTCGTCGCCCAGGGCCACGCGGACCGAGGGAGCGATCTGCACCACCACGTGCTTGTTGGAGTCGTGGAGGGCGTGGCGGACATGGCTGGTGTGATCCACCTCGGTGAGGGCGCCCACGGGGCAGACCAGGGTACACTGGCCGCACAGGACGCAGTCGGTCTCGTTCATGGGCAGGTCAAAGGCGGTGGTGACCTTGCAGTCCGCGCTGCGTCCGGTGAAGGAGAGGGCGCCGATGCCCTGAACCTCGGAGCAGACCTTCACGCAGCGGCCGCACTTGACGCACTTGGAGGGGTCGCGCACGATGGAGGGGTTATCCAGACGGGGGCGCTCCTGGGAGGAGACGTCGGGCAGGTCGGGCTTCAGACGGTTGAAGCGGCGGCACAGATTCTGCAGGTCGCAGTTATTGTTGCGGGCGCAGGCCAGGCAGTCCTGCCGGTGATCGGCCAGGATCAGGTCCAGCACGCCCACCTGGGCGTCGTAGACCCGCTTGGAGTCGGTCACGACCTCCATGCCCTCCCACACCAGGGTGGAGCAGGCGGCCAGCAGCTTGCGCTGACCGGTGACCTCCACCATACACATACGGCAGTGGGCCTTGATGGACTGGTCGGGATGATAGCAGAGGTGGGGGATATCGATGCCGATGCTCTGGGCCGCCTCGATGATCCGGGTCCCGGCGGGAACCTCCACGGGCATATGATTGATGGTCAGATGGATCATTTTGGTCTCGCTCATCTGACAGCCACCTCCTTCTTAACGGCAAATACTTCGGGGAAGCGCTTCATGGCGGAGAGGAGAGCGGACTGCGCCGTCTCGCCCAGGCCGCACATGGACGCGGTGGACATGATGTTGGCGTATTTCTCCATGAGCTTGATGTCCTCTTCAGTGTGGGTGCCCGCGGCGATCTTGTCCAGGAAGCGGGCGATGTGGCGGTTGCCCTCCCGGCAGGGGGTGCACTGGCCGCAGGACTCATGGGAGAAGAACTGCTGGGTCATGCGCAGGAAGCCGATGACGCTGGTGCGCTCATCCACCACCAGGATGGCGCCCGAGCCGATGGCGGTGAGATCGGCGCCCTTCATGCCCTTGTAGGTGTACTGGGTATCCAGCTGGGCCGGAGAGGCCAGCCGACCGGAAGCGCCGCCCAGCTGGACCAGCTGGAGCTGATGGCCGTCCTCGATGCCGCCGGCCAGGTCATAGATGATCTCCCGCAGGGTGATGCCGAAGGGAACCTCGAACACACCGGGATTCTTAACGTTTCCGCAGACCGAGATGAGCTTGGTGCCGGGGCAGTCGGGCGTGCCCTGGCTCTTGTAAAACCCGTCCTTGTCCAGCAGCAGCGGGGGCACCAGGGAGAGGGATTCCACGTTGTTCACGCAGGTGGGCAGGTGGAAAGCGCCGCACTGCTTGATGAAGGGGGGCTTCATGCGGGGACGGCCCGAGTGGCCCTCCAGGGATTCGCACAGGGCGCTGCCCTCGCCGCAGACATAGGCACCCGCGCCCGAGTAGAGGTGGATGTGATAATGGAAGCCCTCGTGGCCCAGAATGTTCTCGCCCAGATAGCCGGCCTTTTCACACTGCTCAATGGCGGAGAGCAGCTGGGGACGCAGATGGGAGTACTCCTCCCGCATGTAGATGTAGCCGTTATCGGCGCCCACCGCCCAGCCGGCGATGATCATGCCCTCCAGCAGCTGGAAGGGGTCCTTGGAGAGGAGCTCACGGTCCTTGAAGGTGCCCGGCTCGCCCTCGTCGGCGTTACAGACCACGCACTTGTGGGGGGCCTGCACCGCCCGGGCCTGGGACCACTTGCGTCCCATATCGTAGGCCGCGCCGCCGCGTCCCTGGACGCCGTTGTCCGCCAGAAGCTGTGCGATGGCGTCCCCGTCCATATCCAGCGCCTTGCGCAGGGCGGTAAAGCCGCCGATGAACTCATAGGACGCCAGGCTGGAGGGGTTATACTTCCCGAAATTCCGAGTGATGAAAGAGACAGTCTTACTCATGCCTTCACGCCTCCCTTAATCAAGCTGGCGGAGCATATCCATGATACGCTCCTCGCTGTCCAGATGGCCGTAGACCACGCCGTTGACCCGCACCGCAGGGGAGACGTCGCACGCGCCGAAGCAGGGGACCTTTTCAATGGAGAAACGGCCGTCATAGGTGACCTCTCCCACCTCGAGATTCAAAAGCCGCTTGAGGGTCTCACACAGTGCGTCGCTGTCCTTGACCCGGCAGGGGGCACTGTCGCACACCTGAAGGGTGTACTTGGCCCGGGGCTGATCGTGCAGGGCGGTATAGAAGGAAATGACGTCGTAGACCTGCGTGGGAGGAATGGACAGCCGCTCGGCCAGATAGTAGGCGGCGGGCTCGGGGATATAGTGCCGCTCCACACCGGCCTCCAGGTCCAGCAGGATTCCGACCAGCTGAGTGGGATCTCCGTTATGACGGGCGATGACATCGTCCACCAGGGCCACCAGTTCGGGTGTAAGCTCATTTAATTTCTGTGCAAAGGGCTTCATGCAGGGGCCTCCTTTTTAAACCCGCACTGGGCTGTACGGGTGAGTTTAAAAAACAGAAACTGCGGTATAAAGTTTATAAAAAGTGGTACAAACAGAAAAAAAGATGGCATACAGCCATAAAAAGTGCCGACTTGGAATTTATGATTCAATTTTATACTCATCATTCTAAATTTGCAAGTACAAAAATACTTAGGACAGTATATATGGAGAAACAGACAAAAACACCGGGCTAAACATAGATAATATGACGAATTAGCGTGGTATAAAAAGGGGAGGGTATGGGCAGAATGAAACCGATCCATGGCTGGATGATATGGGGGAGGGAGCGCTATGTGGGATAGAAAAAAACGGGAAGAGGCCGTGCCGCCGCATCCGAGAAAGGAACCGAGGCTGGAGGGACCGCTTACCCTGGAGCGGATCCGGGAAGTCTTCCGGGACTGCGCCGACTTTTCGGTGCGGGAGGTGGAGCGGCCGGGGGGCAGCGGAGAAAAGCTGGTGCTCTGTTCCATTATGGGAATGGTAAAGCTGGAGCGGGTCAGCGACTATATCCTGCGCCCCTTGGCCCAGGATGATGCGCTCCGGCAGCTGGACAACCGGGCGGCCTACCGCCGAATGGCGGAGGGCGCCCTTTACAATCTGTTGGTGACCGAGCGGACCACGGTGGACCAGGTGGCCTATGATCTGGTGAGCGGATGGTGCATTCTGTTTTGCCCGGGGGAGAGTACCGCCCTCTCTCTCTTTGTGGCCACCGAGGACAAGCGCGCTGTGGGCCCGCCGGTCAACGAGACGGTGCTCAAGGGCGCGCGGGACGGATTTGTGGAGAGCCTGCGCACCAATACCAGCCTGGTGCGCCGCCACATCAAAGCGCCCGAGCTCAAGATCCGAGAGCAGATCGTGGGACGACAGTCTCTGACCAGCGTGGACATTGTTTGGCTGGACGGGATCGCCGACCCGGAGACCGTGGCAGAGGTGGAGCGGCGAATGGCCCGGATCGACATAGATGCCGTGCTCTCCTCGGGAAATCTGGAGGAATATCTGGTGGATGATGTTGCCACCGCCTTCCCGCTCATCCAATATACAGAGCGGCCCGACCGGTTTTGCGGCGGCCTGGCGGAAGGCCGGGCGGGTATCTTAGTGGACGGCCTGCCCTTTGGTTACCTGGCCCCCGGCACAGTGAGCAGCTTTCTGCGGGCGGGACAGGATAAATCCAACAATTGGCTGCTGGCCTCTGTGCTGACGCTGCTGCGCTATTTGTGCGTCCTGGTGACGCTGCTTCTGCCTGCCCTCTATATTGCCATGGCGACCTTCCATCAGGAGATGATCCCAACACGCCTGGCCCTGTCCATGATCGCGGCCAAGCAGGATGTGCCCTTTCAGACGGTGTTTGAGGTGCTCATTATGCTCATCGCCTTTGAGATCTTGCAGGAGGCCGGGCTGCGGCTCCCCCAGTCCATTGGACAGACGGTATCCATCATCGGCGGTCTGGTGGTGGGTCAGGCGGCGGTAGAGGCCAAGATCGTCTCGCCTGCTGTCCTTATTGCGGTGGCCATCGCGGGCATCGCGGGCTATACCATGCCCAGTCAGGAGATGGCGGGCGCGCTGCGGATATGGCGTTTCCTGCTGGCAGTTCTGGCCAGTGCGGCTGGACTCTTCGGCGTAGTGGGGGGCGCGGCGCTGCTGGTCTATCACCTGGCCAAGATAGAGAGCTTCGGTGTGCCCTATCTGGCGCCCTTTGCGGGCGGAGCCGGCCTGGGCGGAACGGCACGGGCCGTGGTGCGTGCCCCGCTGCCCTGGCAGAAGCTGCGGGAGCGGATACTGAAAACCCCGAACAGGAGAAAGCAGCGATGAAACAGGTAAAGCGAATGGGGTGTCTTGCGGCCAGCGCGGCCCTGCTGTTGGGGCTGAGCGGGTGCAAGGAGACCTTTGATTTTCTGCCCTATTCCCGGGAACTGGAGAATATGGCTCTGATGCGGACCATGGGTGTGGATGCCGGAGAGGGAGAGAGTATCTCTGTGACGGTATCCAGCGGAGAGCAGAGCAAGGGCAGCGGAGAGGGCAACAGCAGCGCGGTGGTCCTACAGGAAGAGGCCGAGACCATCAGCGGAGCCTGCCTGTCCATGCAGGGCAGGGGAGTATCCTATGTTTTTTACGGGCACGTGGGCCAGCTGCTGCTGGGAGAAGAACTTGCCCGCGCGGGAGTGGATACCTCTCTGGACTATGTACTGCGGGATATTGAGATGCGCCTGCAGACCAATGTTTATCTGGTGCGGGGCGCCCGGGCGGGGGAGGCCATTCAGGCGGCCGCGGAGACCGGGTCGGCCACCCGGCGTCTGGAGGCCATGGAAAATGACGCGGGGCTCCTGTCTCACTCCATGTCCCGGAGTGTGGAGGACGCGCTTCGGGATTTGGAGGAGACAGGATGTACCTTTCTGCCCTCCCTTCGTCTGGAGGGGGAGGAGCGAATCATGGCGGCCGACGGATATGGTCTCATTCAATATGGTCAGCTGGTCGACTGGGTGGACGGCGATGGGGCGAAAGGCGTGAACCTTCTCATGGGAGAGGTGGATGCCGATGTGCTGGAGCTGGATCTGCCCGAGCTGGGGAAGGTGGCCCTGCGGATTGTAGGGGCCAAGAGCCGGGTGGAGCCGGTGGTGCAAGACGGGAGAGCGACCGGGCTGACGGTGACCTGCCGGGTGGACGCCAACCTGGCGGAGGGCGCCGGAGAAGTCAATTTGGCCCGGGAAGAGATCCGCAGACAGCTGGAGGAGGCCCTGGAGCAGTGCAGCCGCAGCCGGTTGGAACAGGCACTGGAATACTGCCGGACCTGGGATGCAGATTTCTTTCAGCTAGAAAACCGAGCGGGGCGGTCGGCCCCCTGGCAGAAAGAGATGCTGAAAAAGGAGTGGGAGCCGTCCATGCCGATCGAAGTTCGGGTGGAAGGGACCCTGCGCCGGGGCTATGATGTGGGAAACGAGTTTACCATGAGGGGGAACACCAATGAAGACCGATAATATTTCCATGCGGCAGGTATTGTCGCTGCTCAGCGCGGCGCTGCTTTCTCCTCTGATCCTGCTTCTTCCGGGGGAGACTGTGGCGGTGGGAGGACGGGCGGGATGGCTCTCTGCGCTGGCAGCGCTGCCGGTGGCTCTCCTGGTGGGATGGGCATTCCGCAGATTGTTGGGGGCGGCCCCGGCGGGGACGGGACTGGCTGGTGCACTGGAGCTGGCCTTTGGACGGTGGGGCGGCCGGGTGGTCACACTGGTTTATCTGGTGTGGGGGTTGCTGCTGCTGGGGTGGAATACCCGCTGGTGCGCCTTTCGCTTTCTGGCCACTACGTACCGCAATGCGCCGCTCAAGCTGTTCTTTTTTATTCTGTTGGGTGTGACCTTATGGATCGGGCGGGGAAAACGTGTGGCCTTCCTGCGCGCGGCGGAGGTGTTTGCACTGGCACTGGGCATTGCCCTGGTGCTGGCGCTGGGCCTGGGGACCCTTAAGACAGAATGGGGAAACATTGCCCCCATTTGGATTGAAGATCTGCCCGGGGCCGTATGGGGGGCGCTTCCGGTGCTGGGGCTGCTGGGCTATGGCGTATATGCCGCCTTTCTGGGCGGGCATATGGCGGGACGGCCGGAAAACGGGAGGCAGCTCACGCGCTGGATCTGGGGAGCAGGGATCCTGTTGGCGGTGTTCCAGCTGGTGTGTATTGCGACTTTTGGTCCGGGTCTGATCGAACGAATGGATATCCCCTTTTTTATGATGGTAAAGGATGTACGGGTGCCCGGAGCCTTTGAGCGGGGGGAATCCCTGGTGATGGCGCTGTGGGTACTGGCTGACCTTGCGCTGTTGGAAATGCTGTTTTTTGGCTGCCGGAGTGTTCTGGAACATTGGAATGGTGGAGCGTACCGGGAGTGGATGCCCTGGGTGATTGCCGGAGCAGCCATGGCAGCTGGACTATGGACGGTACCGGATGCCTTTCAGCTGAACTGGTTGATGGAAAAGGCGGTCACAGTGGGGAATGTGTGTGTGGGTATCCTGCTCCCTGTCATTGGGGCAATTATCCTGTATATAAGAGAGAGAAAGCGGACAGAATAACATCATGGAAATGGAAGCCAGACCCACTGCAAAGAAAAAGTGAAGAAAAGTGAAAAAAGGTGTTGACAAAAGCGGTGTGGGGTGGTATTCTATCTGAGCGCCTCACGAGAGGGCACTGAAACGAGTCGAAAAGTGAGAAGAAACCGAGCGGAAGCTGGACGGACTTCGAGCGGGACTTGAAAAAAGTGCTTGACAAAGTGAGAAGCGTGTGGTAAACTGAATGAGTTCGCTCGGGAGAACGGAAGTCGTTGAAAAAGGACTGAAATCGAGTGATTCGAGGTTGAAAACCTCGAAAAAACTTGAAAAAAGTTCTTGACAGACTCGAAAGAGTGTGGTAAAATAAACGAGTTCCTCGACG